>JALVUF010000019.1 GCA_027023805.1 Helicobacteraceae bacterium | reverse complement strand
AACAGAATTTGACGGCCAGATAACAAATATCTATACATATTTTGACTCCTTGCTGGTTGATACTTCAACGATTTTAGAAAATCATATTATTTATACAAACGCTCAGCATACAAATGAAAATATGTTTTTTATAGGTGACCAGATATTTATAGGCGATGCTTTGATTTTAGGTTTAAACGGCTTTGAAGAAACAGATATCACCATAAAACAAAATGAGCTACAATCACTAATCTCTTATGATGTTAATGATTTTTACAAACAAGCCTTACGTCCAGTTTTGGATTTTGAAATCAACATAAATGATACATTTAGCGTAAAAGATAATGATGAAGACATACAGATAAATTTTGAATGGGTTATATACACGTTTAATAAAGCCGATGAAAAGACACAGCGCTACTTTTTAGATGAAATGAAAAAAACTTGCACGGACAAAGAAAACAGCAACCGATATTTTCAGAAAATGGCGCAATTAGCAGTCAATGCGGCAAAATACCAGTAGATTTTAGCCGGCTAATCCCAATCTTTAAATTTTAAATCTTTATGTTTGTCTTTTTTATACCTTTTGTTTTTTTTGTTTTTATCCAGCTGATTTGCCTGATATAAAATATCTGATCTTATCTGCTCAAAAGAAGCAGAACTCTCTTTTTGCCCAATAATATGCATCACCAATTTCTCCAAGTCGTTAAACTCTCCCTTATATAAAGGCATACTGGTTGTTTTTGTAAGATGCTTTAAGTTATTATCTATTTTTTTAATAAATCCATTAAAGTCGGCGTCTTGATTGTTTAAAAGATACGATACGATACTCTTTAAAAATCTATCTAAAATACGTATATACTTTAATCTTAAAGAATCTTCTATTTTTGATGTTTTACTACTCATGACCTGCTTTAGTTATTTTTACATATTATATCTATAAATACAGTATAATTCCAATAAAGATTCAATATGAATAACAAATTTTACACCCTTTCTTTACCTGAAGATATGCTTGCAAATCTAAGAGCTATAGGTTACGAGCAAATGACCCAGATACAAGCATTAAGCCTCCCGCATCTATTGCAAAACAAAGATGTTTTAGCACAAGCAAAAACCGGAAGCGGTAAAACAGCGGCTTTTGGCATAGCGATTTTGCAACATTTAAATAGCAAAAAGCTAAATATCCAGTCTCTCATCTTATGCCCGACAAGAGAGCTGGCAACACAGACAGCTACGCAATTGCGTATTTTGGCTAGATACAAACAAAATATAAAAATACTTACACTTTGCGGAGGAGGTGCATTTTGGCCTCAAGCAAACTCCCTTAGACATGGCGCACATATCATAGTCGCCACGCCGGGGCGCATCTTGAAGCATTTAAATAAACAAACTTGCAATTTCAACACTCTTAATACTCTCGTGCTCGATGAAGCTGACAGGATGCTTGATATGGGTTTTTATGATGATGTAGAGAAAATTATCTCATTTTTACCCACAAAAAGGCAAACTCTGCTTTTTTCTGCTACATTCACACAAGAAGTAAAGGAGATCAGTAGCAAAATCTGCAACAATGCTATACATATAGAAGCTCCCGTATCTAAAGAGATAAATAAGATGCAGGAGATATTTTTTGAGATTGAAGATACAAATAAAGATGATGCCCTGATACATCTGCTTGGTCATTATCAGCCTAAAAATGTATTGATTTTTTGCAATACAAAAATACAAACAGACGCTACTGCTAAGCTTTGCCAAGATAACAACATAGACGCACTTGCCATTCATGGTGACTTAGAGCAATACACAAGAGATGATGTACTGGTGCAGTTTTCAAATAACAGCTTACGCGCTTTAGTAGCTACCGATGTAGCCGCCAGAGGTCTGGATATAAAAGAGCTTGCTATGGTTATTAATTATGATTTGCCATTTGATAGCAAGACCTACACGCACCGAATCGGCAGAACCGCAAGAGCGGCCAGCGAGGGAATAGCCTGCACACTATATAAACAAAGTGATGATATTTCTATGTATAACAATACAAATATAGCCTTTTTACATGTAAATACTTTAGATAAACCAAGCAATTTTAAAATGAAACCTTTATATAAAACCATTGTCATAGAAGGCGGTAAAAAAAATAAACTCCGCGCGGGAGATATCTTAGGCGCACTCACGGCAAACACTAAGCTGGGCCGTGACGATATAGGAAAGATATACGTTTATGACAGACAAAGTTACGTTGCCATACAAACAAACAAAACCGACGAAGCCTTTAAGCAACTAAAACACAACAAGATAAAAGCAAAAAAATTTTCAATCTGGCTGCTTGATTAGATTTATAGGAAATGCTACGCCTTTATCGATAGAACGGATATGAAGATCGCGCTGTGGAAACGATATCTCAACGCCGTATTTATAACATGTATTATAAATCAGGATTAAAAATCTCGACATTGTGCGCTTGGGATGTCTTATCTCCTCTCCTTTTAGCCAAACAAAAAGTGAAAAATTTACACTGCTGTCGCCAAGATTTGTCATAATTACTCTACTAAAGTTAGTAGAAGTTGTAATGACATCTTTAAACCCGCTCTTTTGAACAGCTTCTAAAATAATCTTAATTATAAATTCAGGCTTTTGTCCATAATTAACATCAAAGGGTATCTCAAAACGACGTATATTATCATTCATAGTCCAGTTGATTACATTCGTTTGAATAAATGTCTGATTTGGAATGGTAATATCTATATTATCATTGGTATTTAGCGTTGTTGAGCGCATTCTTATATCTACTATCTTGCCATGCGTTCCATCTGCTAACTCAACATAATCATCAACTTTTATACTTTTTTCAAACATTAAAATGATGCCTGAGACGAAATTTGAAACAATATTTTGCAGACCAAAACCGATACCCACAGACAAAGCGCCCGCCACAAGCGCCAAAGATGATAAGCTTATGCCTAAAATATTTAGTGACACAAAAAATGTTATAATGAGTATAATATAATAACCCAAGTTTGCCATAATCGTACGAGCATAAACGCTAATATCCATTTTATGAAAAATAATATTTTTAAGCTCTCTTTTGTATTTGCCTCCTATGATAAAACCCGCTATAAAAATAATAATTGCCATAACAAATTTAAATAGACTGATACCGGTACCATTTATGGTAAAAATAGAATATGACATAAAATCCCACGCATATTTGCTAACTACTTTCATATCCTGCGAAACAATGTTTATCGTATATGATATACCACCAAGATGCTCTCTTCGCATCTGAGTGAGCATAGGCTCTATTGCGGCAATAACTTGATCTGGATAAGCCAAAGTCTTTAAATTATTGACAATCTTACTTTGCAGCACTGAAGCTTTATGATCTTTTTTACTTAGCAGATATGAGAAATCAAGAAATTGATTTACTATCAACTGCCTCATATATCTATCGTATCGCTTTTTATTTTGAATAATTTTACTTGCTACCCGGCTGATATCTGCTTTGTACCCTAGTAGATTATATCTCTCTTTCAGGATTTCAAGCTGTTGGATATTATGGTTAATAAGGAGCAATCTTTTTTTTAAAAAATTAGACTGTTTTTTTATATCGTAAATATTAAATACAAAATTGCCTATAGATTTATTTAATAAATCTTTTATATATAAAAGCGCTTTATCAGAATCTGATATTTGAATATTGTTATTTTTTAACAATCTTGCATAATAAGCATATTGCAGTTGCAAAGTCAACAGCTTATCTTTTTTACCACCAAAAAGCTCAATCTGATTTCTTAATAATTTCAACTTTGCCGATAATGTATTAGTTGTTATTTGATCCTGTATTTTCCCTTGTAAAATGCTTAAATATTGTGTAAACAAATTAGCATATTGATCACTACTGATAATCTCATATGTTTTTTTTATATTTCTTGCTGCCGGTTGCTTCAGATTAAGCAATGTTTTTAATAAAAGTATCTGGAGCTTGGTTTGGCTATTGCTGTGTTTTTGTTTTGACAAAGTCGTTAGCATACTTTTATAAGTTGTTGCATTAGTATTAAGGATATTTACTTTGCCGGCGGCTTGGACAGATATACAAACTAACAGTGTAACAATCATTAGCTTTATGAAAAGTTTCATATTCCAAGCCACTCCCGTGCTATTTTTTTTAATCCATCCGGATTTTCTGAAGCAAAAAATTTAAGTTTGGGGTGCATGTAAGTTTTAGAAAAAACAAACTCACGCTTAAGATAAGCAACTATCGCATCACCTGAATGGATAAACAATGTTTCTTTTTTAAAATAGGATTTTAAATACCGTAAAAGAAGTGGAAAATGTGTACATCCAAGAATAACTACATCCGGGTCTTGTAAATCGTTGAAATAATAATCAAATGTAGCATCAAGCACTTCTTTGTCATATATTTGCTCTTCTACTAAAGGTACAAAAAGTCCTGTTGCTTTTGCCTGTATATTCATAAACCCAAGTGTATGCAGCTCTAGCTCATACGCTTTAGATGCGATAGTTGCTTTTGTTCCTAAAACTAAAATATTTGAATCTTTACATGTAAGGGTATTTGATACTGCCAATGCGCCTGCTTCAACAACGCCGACAACAGGACAATGTGCGGCTTCTCTCATCTCACATAGTGCATACGCACTAACGGTGTTACACGCCGTAATAATCAAATCAAGATCAAAA
Source organism: Helicobacteraceae bacterium (assembly GCA_027023805.1). Taxonomy (GTDB): domain Bacteria; phylum Campylobacterota; class Campylobacteria; order Campylobacterales; family Sulfurimonadaceae; genus Hydrocurvibacter. Next base: position 4,779 of record JALVUF010000019.1, on the reverse strand, counting down.
TTTTTAAAAAACTCAACTGCTTCTATGGAATATCTTATGATGGTATTTTTATCTTTAATACCATAAGGCACTCTAGCCGTGTCTCCAAAATATACTATCTCTTCAAATAAATTAGCCTCTAGCAACGACCCAACAACGCTAAGACCGCCTATTCCGCTATCAAAAACACCGACTTTCATGATTGTGCCTTTGCGTTTTAATTATTGGTTGCTCATGCTTTGTAAAAACTCTTCATTGGTTTTGCTTTTTTGCATCGTAGTATATAAAAATTTAAGAGCCTCAACCTCATCCTCTTGCTTATGAAGCATAGAACGTAAAATAAAAACCTTTTGTAGCACCTGAGGAGATAACAGCAATTCCTCTTTACGTGTTCCTGATTTTAAAATATCAACAGCCGGATATATACGTCTGTCTGATATTTTTCTGCTAAGAACAAGCTCTGAGTTACCTGTTCCTTTAAACTCTTCAAAGATAACATCATCCATTTTAGAGCCCGTTTCTATAAGCGCTGTCGCGATGATAGTAAGACTGCCTCCATTTTCAATATTTCTAGCTGCACCAAAAAAACGTTTTGGCTTATGCAATGCATTGGCATCCACACCGCCTGAGAGCACTTTTCCGCTTGACGGCGTTACGGTATTGTATGCACGCGCCAAACGAGTGATGGAATCTAACAATATAATCACATCATGACCCAGCTCAACTCTTCTTTTAGCGCGTTCAATCACCATCTCTGCAATTTTGACATGATTTTTGGCAGGCATATCAAATGTAGAGCTGTAAACCTCGCCTTTAACGCTTCTCTCCATATCGGTAACCTCTTCAGGTCGCTCATCAACAAGCAAGACCATCAAATCCATGTCAGGATTATTCTGCGTGATACCGTTTGCAATCTCTTTTAAAAGTTCTGTTTTACCCGTCCTTGGAGGTGCTACAACCAATCCTCTTTGTCCCTTGCCGATAGGCGCAAAAAGATCCATCATGCGCCCTGTTAGCTTGTCCGCTTTGTATTCAAGCTTAATATGATCAGTTGCATATAGTGGGGTTAAATTTTCAAATAATGGACGTTTCTTGCTCTCTTCAGGCGGTAAATAGTTGATAGCTTCTATTTTCAAAAGTGCATAATATCTTTCCTGCTCTTTTGGAGCTCTAACCTGCCCTGTTACGCTATCACCGTTACGAAGAGCAAAACGTCTTATTTGGGTATTTGACACATAGGCATCATGTACACTGTCGCCAAAGTCCGTATCAATAGTACGTAAAAAACCATAACCGTCAGACATAACTTCCAATACGCCGGTAAAAAGTATAAACCCGCCCTGCTCTACTTGAGCCTTTAATATCTCAAATATGATATCTTGCCGCTTGAGTTCATTTGGATTTTCCACTTTTAATTCATTTGCAATATCAACAAGTTCAGATGTAGATTTTGTTCTTAAATCCTCTATCTTGTGACCTTGAACCGGTATGTGCGTGCGATTTTTTTGATGTTTTTTATTATGTTTTGAAGTTTGTTCGGCCATAGGGCTTATTACCTTATATATCGTGTTTGATTTTTAACAAAAAGAGTTTAATGCAGAATAAAAGTATTCTAACGGTATGTTAATACCCATATTTTACTATCATTTACAAGCTTATGTCAAGTTTTGGCAAAAATAAACCTATTGTAGCCATCTCTGTATTCATACGCAAGCTCTTGATTGTGGGCTATTAGTATAGAATCAACAATATAAAGACCAAGACCAAAACTATGATGAGACGGCTCATCTTTTGTAAATGGCTCTATATAATATTTTAAAGGATGTTTCAACTTTTCACCTTTGCTTTGAAAATACAGCTCATCATCTTCGATACCTATAGCTACATGTTGATCGGGTGAATATTTCATGGCATTATCGATCATATTTTTAATCGCTATCACATAAAATTTATAGTGGGCTTTCAATTTCACTGTTGCTGCAATATTCACAGTTACGTTATCTGCTTCAACCATAGCCAAATCTATCGCACCGTCTATCATATCTACCAATCTATAAACAGAAAAATCACTTTTTTTTGCCAGCGATGTCACCTCTTCTATTGTAGCAAATTCATTAACCAAAATATCAAGCTGTGAAAATATCGAGCTAAATCTCTCTTTGTGTTTTTGTGAGTCTAGCAGTTGTGTAGCTATCGTTCCTTTGGCAATAGGCGTTTTTAACTCATGCATAATATTTCTTAAAAACAGTGTCCTTGCTTCAAGCATAGAGTTTATCTTAATTCTTGCTGTCTCAAGCTCATTGGCAACAGTTGCTATTTCATCGCTTCCATGCACCTTAAACGATACCTTAAGGTTTCCCTCTCCAAAGAGCACGATACGTTTCACAAGTCTGCGAAGTGGACGCAAGCGCTGCAATATAAGTAAAAAAGATATAATAATAACAAATATAATACTAAGATACACACTTAGTAAATTCCATGGATAATATGGCTTTAATGAGCTGTCATGCATCAATAGAGTATCTGTATTTGACGTTAGATAGAAATATATAGCGCCTTTGTATTGAAGCATTTGAATATCTAGGCTTGAAGTTGTATTTGCCTGATAAACTCTGTTGTGGCTGATAACAAAAGTGCTTTTTTCATTTTGCTGTCCCTGATCTTTTAAAATTCTTGCATTTTGTAAAATCATTTGAATCTGCCTGTGATTATCGAGTATAGCCACATGATAAAGTGCCAAATTTGCTTCTAGCATAGCTACTGAATCACTATTTTGCTGATATTCATGATAGAGTTGAGTGATGATGGAGTGTTTTTGAAAGATATTGTTTATGTAACGGGTGTGATTTAAAGCATTAAAGCGCCAAAAAATATAGCTGATGCTAATAAGCGTAACGCTAAATGCAAATAAAACTGTTAAAAAGACAGAATGTCGTTTCATTTTAGGAGTTTATAGCCTACGCCGCGGATTGATTCTATAAGCGATTTATCTCCTAATTTGTTTCTTATGCGTCCAACCATCACGTCTATGCTTTTGTTGGATGAGTCTTCGTTGATTGCCTGAACATTGTGTATCAAATCTTCACGAGACACTACACTGCCTTGCTTACTTATCATGTGCGCCAAGATACCATACTCTGCATTTGTTAAATCAAGCGCACGCCCTTTATAGCTGATCTGTCTAGCATTTTTATCGCATTTATAATCGCTTTTTAGCTCCTGCTTTTGGCGTACTTTCATCTCATACCGTCGTAAAATAGAGTGTATTCTAGCTTCAAGCTCTCTTGGATCATACGGTTTTGGCAGATAATCATCTGCACCTAATTCCAGCGCCGTAATTTTATCAGTCACATCACTTCTTGCGGAAGATATAATAATAGGAATATCCTGTCGCTCTCTAATTGACTCACAAACCTCTAGCCCGTCCATCCCCGGAAGCGTCAAATCAAGTATAACCAAATCAAAAGGCTCTAACTTTAAAATGCTGACCGCTTTAAAGGGATCATCCTCCGTTACTATCTTAAATCCAAACTGCTCAAGATACTCTGTAAGTATCTCCGCTAATTCCAAATCATCTTCAATCATAAGTATTTTTTTCATAACTGCTATTTTAACTAATTTTAGTTAACTAAGTACCTATCCAGAATAAAAATTAACTTACTCTAGCATCTTAGTGTTGCAGTTAAACGCTTTGTCTGCACAAACAGCATCAAAGCATCCATACTTTTTTTACACACCATATCAGAATTAGACATGGCTATCGTTGAACACCCTTCATCTCCCATAACGGCTATGCCTATTGCACTTGTTTTTAACATCTCGCTGTCATTATTGCCATTACCTATAGCCGCACAATATTGACTGCCAAGAGAAGTGATATAATCTGCTTTTTCCTGTGTATGGTTTTGACTCTTTAAAATCTTTAGTACAACATCAAACTCTTCTAACTGTTTAGTGGCACTTGAGAATGTATCGGATGTTATTACATGTAAAGTGTATTGTTTACATAAAATCATAAGCAGATCACCTATTTTTGGTAGTAAAATACCATCAGTCGCCAAAGTACCATTATAATCTAAAACAATATGCTTTATATCGCATTGTTTAAAATTAGGAATATCTATCATCTTGTATCCTTAAATAAATTGAGCACCTCTTCCAAAAAATAGTATATAATAGCATATTTATTATAAGGGTACAGATGAAAACAGTAAAATTAACACAATATAGCCACGGTGCGGGATGCGGATGTAAAATATCGCCTATGCTTTTAGATGAGATACTTAAAAACGGTGAAGATGATACACATTATGCCAACCTTTTAGTAGGTAACTCAAACAAAGATGACGCGGCAGCTTACGATATAGGTGATGGCAGATCTGTTATATCTACGACAGATTTTTTTATGCCTATCGTTGATGATCCCTATACATTTGGACAAATAGCAGCAACTAACGCAATAAGCGATATTTACGCTATGGGCGCAAAGCCGCTTATGGCTATATCTATCTTTGGGTGGCCGATAGACAAACTAGACGCACAAACAGCCAGCAAAGTTATACAAGGTGGGCGTGCTACATGTAAAGAAGCGGGTATCGCTCTTGCGGGCGGTCACTCTATTGATTCTCCTGAGCCGATTTTTGGACTGGCCGTTACGGGCATCGCTGAGAATAAAAACCTTATGACAAACGACAACGCTACAGATGATTGTCTTATATATCTTACAAAACCGATAGGTATCGGGATACTTACAACTGCCCAAAAACAAAATAAAATACAAGGCGATGACATCACGCCGGC
>JALVUF010000018.1 GCA_027023805.1 Helicobacteraceae bacterium | reverse complement strand
TTCTATCGTCATTGGGATCTTTTGGGATAAGAAGATGCTTGATCTCTTCTTCGATGGTTTGAAGTTGCGGCTCTAACTCTTTTAGCTCTTCTTTTGCCATATCTGACATTTCAGAATCGCCAAGCATCGCTTTAGCGTCTTCAATTTGTGCTACGATATTTTTGTACTGATTTGTTTTATCAACGATATTTAATAGTGCAGATTGTTCTTTGGAGAGCTCTGTCATTTTTTTGATATCTGTTGAGATATCAGGCGAACTAAGCAAGTCGCTTAGTTCATTATATCTTTTGATAAACGGCTCTAGCTTATCTGCCAACATTTACTGCAGAGCTTATATTGAATTAACGGCTTTATGAAGACGACTTACTTTTCTAGCAGCAGTCTCTTTCTTCAAAATGCCTTTACTTACAAATGTATGAATCTGTTTATTTGCAATTTTAAGTGATGCTGCCGCTGCTTCTTTATCGCCTGCTTCAATAGCGCTACGAACCTCTTTTGTGATGTTTTTTAAACGTGTGCGATAAAAACGATTACGCTCTGTTGCTGTTGCAGTTTGACGAATTCGTTTTAATGATGACTTGTGATTTGCCATGCCAATGAGTCCTTCTCATAAATTTTTTGTGTGCAAGTCTATCTTAAAAATGATTAAAGTTAAGTTAAATTTGTGTAAAATGTGCTCTTAAATATTAGAGAGGATTATTGTATGAAACTTTTTGGAACAGACGGCGTAAGAGGTGAGGCCGGATGCTTTTTAACGGCACCTTTGGCTATGAGATTGGCACAGGCTGTCGGGGTTTATTTTAAAAAAAGTGCAAAAACAAAAAAAATTTTAGTAGGCAAAGATACGAGGCGAAGCGGCTATATGATTGAAAATGCAATAGTCAGCGGTCTTACTTCCGTTGGATATGATGTTGTGCAAATCGGTCCAATGCCTACTCCTGCTATTGCATTTTTGACTGAAAATATGCGATGTGATGCCGGTATTATGATTAGTGCTTCACACAATCCATACAGCGACAATGGTATCAAGTTTTTTGATGCACATGGAGATAAGCTTTCAAAAGAGATAGAGCAGGAGATTGAAAATATATATTATAATGATTTAAAGATAGAGCAAACATGCGCCAAGGGTAAAAACATAGGGAGCGCTAAACGTATAGATGATGTAATAGGGCGATATATTATACAGATAAAAAACTCTTTTGCAAACAATCTGACGCTTCAAGGACTCAGGATTGTTCTAGATACCGCAAACGGTGCAGGATACAAGGTTGGCCCGACGATTTTAGAGGAACTTGGTGCCGATGTTATTGTGTTACATGACAAACCGGATGGATTTAACATAAATGAAAACTGCGGCGCTTTGCATACAAAAGATTTGTGCGACGGTGTTAAAAAGTACAGAGCAGATATTGGCATAGCTCTTGATGGTGACGCTGATAGATTGGTTGTTGTTGATGAAAATGGTGAAATCATAAACGGAGACCATCTTTTAGGTGCTCTTGCACTGTTTTTACATGAAACTAAAAGACTAAGGGGAGACGGTATCGTAGCCACCGTTATGAGCAATCAGGGACTTGAAGATATATTAAAAGAGCATGGGCTGAACTTATATCGCTGTGATGTAGGGGATAAGAATGTTTTAGAGGTTATGAGGCAGAAAAAGATTAATTTTGGCGGTGAGCAAAGTGGTCATATTATATTAAGCGATTTTGCTAAAACAGGCGATGGTTTAGTTAGTGCATTGCAGGTATTATCTATTTTGGTTACGAAAAAACAGTCCGCTTCAAAAGCTCTTAGACTCTTTAAACTGTATCCGCAGTTATTAAAAAATATTCGTATCACACATAAGGTAGCGCTTGATGAGGTTGAAGGACTGGGAGATATGTTGCTGTCTTTAGATGAGAAGCACATAAGGCATCTTATCCGCTACTCGGGAACTGAAAATAAACTGAGAATACTTTTAGAAGCAAAGGACTCTAAAGAGATGGAAACAGCGATGATTGAAGTTATCTCACTTTTAAAGTTAAAGTTAGATGACTAACCGTTTTAGATTTTCTCTTTTTATATTTTTTATAGTAATTGCTTTGTTTTTTGCGATTGATCAAACTATAAAATATTGGATGATTGTCCACGCTATGGGGTTGTATCATTTGTCTGCAAATATGCTTTATGATAGAGTTTTGGATATTTATAAAACACACTGCATTAATTTGCGTTTAGTTTTTAACGACGGCATTGCATTTTCCATGTTGTCGTTTTTGCATGGGTATCTAAAATGGATTCAGCTGGTTTTGATTGTGGTAGTGGCTGCTTATGTAATAAAGCGGCATAGAGACTGTTTTATGCTGCCTTCTGCAATATTGATAGGCGCGGGTTCATCAAATATTTTTGATAGATTTATACACGGCGGGGTGGTAGATTATGTTTACTGGCACTGTGGATTTGATTTTGCAATTTTTAATTTTGCCGATGTCATGATAGATGTTGCTATAATTTGGGTTATGCTGTTAAATTTTATCCCTAAGTTATGCAATAAAGAATGAAGGCTTAAAGCATAATAAAAGCACTTTTTGTGTATTATCACAGCTAAAATATAAAAGGGGATTTATGGACATCATAACAGAGAAATTAAATACTGCCAACGCAGTTGTAAAGGCCACTATATCAAATGAAGATATTGATAAAAATATACAAAAATTAGCAAAAGAGCTTAGCAAAACTGCTGATGTTGCCGGATTTCGTAAAGGTAAAGTGCCTCTTGATGTTATTAAAAAACAGTATGGTGAAAAACTAAAAGAAGATGCGCAGGGACAGGCTATACGTGATGTTCTTGATACTGCATTAAAGCAGATGGATATATCTCCAGAGGCAGTAATCGGTGAGCCGCAAATGGAAAAATTGGATAAAACAGACTCGGGTCTTGATGTGGAGATTAAGATCTCTTTACGACCGGATATTGTTCTTGGAGATTATGAAAAGCTAATTGATGAGATTGAGCTTCCAGATATAAGCGAAGAGGCTATGAATAAGCGTTTGCTGGAGCTTGCTAAAGCTCAAACGCCTCTTGAAGACATTAAAGAGGATCGTGGTCTAGCAGAAGGTGATACGGCAATTATAGATTTTGAGGGCTTTTTGGATGATGTTGCATTTGACGGCGGTAAAGCTGAGAATTATGCACTTGAAATAGGTTCAAATCAATTTATTCCCGGCTTTGAAAGCCAGCTTATAGGTCTTAAAAAAGGAGAGAGCAAAGAGATAGAGGTAACTTTCCCTCAAGATTACGGGCAAGAAAATTTAGCAGGAAAACCGGTTAAGTTTAAAATCAAGCTCAATGCTATTCAGGCACGAGGCGAAATAGTCATTAGCGAAGAGATAGCAAAAAAGATGGCTCCAAATGATGATACCATGACTCTTGACAAATTAAAAGATCAATTGAAATTACAACTAGAAAATGAAGCTCTTAATAAACTATATAATGACAAATTAAAACCTGAGTTGTTAGAAAAATTGGTAGATAATATAGATTTTGATTTGCCTGATTTTGTGATTGAGCAGGAGATGGATGTGGCTTTAAATAAAAAAGCTCAGACTATGACCAAAGAAGAGATAGATGAGTTAAAAGATAATGATGAGAAAGTATTAGAAATTAGAGAAACATTTCGAGATGATGCAACAAGAAGCGTAAAGGCTACATTTTTAATTGATGCTTTAGCTAAAGTTAAATCTGTTAATGTATCTGAGCAGGAGATTATGCAAACACTTTATTATGAGGCAGTTCAAATGGGAAGGGAACCGCAAGAGCATTATGAACAGTATCAAAAATCTGGATATTTGCCTGCTGTACAGATGGCAATGATTGAAGACAGAGTGCTGACAAAATTATTAAATGAAAAAGTTAAAAGAGATTAATATGAGCTATATACCTTATGTGGTTGAAAAGTCGGGTCGCGGAGAGCGCTCTTATGATATCTATTCAAGGCTTTTAAAAGATAGAATTGTTATGTTAAGTGGTGAGGTTAATGATGCGGTTGCCTCAACAGTAGTTGCGCAATTTTTATTTTTAGAAGCCGAAGATCCCCAAAAAGATATCTATTTTTATATTAATTCTCCCGGGGGTGTAGTTACTGCCGGCATGGCAATTTTTGATACTATGAACTATATTCGTCCTGATGTTGCAACGATATGTATAGGTCAAGCCGCCTCAATGGGCTCTTTTTTGCTAAGCGCAGGAGCAAAGACAAAGCGATATGCTCTGCCTCATGCAAGAATCATGATTCATCAGCCTTTAGGCGGTGCCCAGGGTCAGGCGTCTGATATTCAGATTCAAGCTGAAGAGATTATAAGAATGAAGCATGAGTTAAACGGGATTTTAGCAAAAAATACTGGACAAGATATCAAAACGATTGAAGCCGACACCGATAGAGACAATTTTATGAGCGCAAAACAAGCAAAAGAATATGGTATAATAGATGAAATTCTTGTAAAAAAAGAATCAGAATAAAAGAGCGGTATATGCCAAAAACACCAAGAAAGCGTAGAAATATCGGGAATGTAAAATTAGAAGTTGAAGATATTGCACTAAAGCCTCAAAATGCAGATACTCAAGCGGATGAGAATATATTTCCCGGCTTACAGGAGTACTCTCAAGAAGTTTTAGATGCCTTATCAAAAGATGCTCTTGTGCCTACTCCTAGTAATTTTTTATTATATTTTGATAGACTTCTTGAAAATAAAAGCAGCAGGTTTAAAAAAGAGGTAACTTCCATATTGGAGCTAGAGGACAATAGTGGCAATGATACAAATACGCTAGAGCTGGAAAAAAGCTTGAAACTAGGCTTTAAATCTATAAAAGATATCCTTTTTGTAGCGGCTGATTTATATAAAAATATATCTATCATGAAAAAGATACTTAAAAAGAAAAAATTAGAAATAGACAGTAGTAATGATAATCAAAGTGTAGCGGCAATTGTTAATACTTTAGAGCACGATATGAATAAATTAAGTTCAATATTTACAAAGCAGATAGATAGCTTAAAAACCATGTATGATAAAACAGCAGATATTGTCAAAAAAGTCGAAAATGAAACTATTTTTGATAATCAATTTGGTTTGTATAATAAGAGATACTTTTTTAGTAAATTAGAACAGGAGATAAGTTTAATTGGTGAGTTTAAACATAAAAGCAGCATAATTGCAGTAGAGCTTTCACGTTTATTAGCAAAAAATAAAGATAAAATAGGTAAAAATACTTTATCGCTTATGACAAAGACAATAGCAAGGTTGCTGCTAAAAACATCTAGACGAAGCGATATAGTCGCACATTACGGCAATGGAGTTTTTGTGATGCTCTTAAAATATACTGATATCTCAAGTGCCGTTAAAGCTAGTCAAAGATTGATTGATTTGGTGCAAAACAGTAATTTTTTCGTTGCCGATAAAGAGATTAATCTATCAGTTATTATAGGCGTTGCACCAGTGATTACCACAAAGACATCAGAAGAGATTGTAGTTGAGGCGCTAAAAGCTATGGACACGGCCTATGGCGACACCAAGGAGGATTATGCTGTATCTCCCCTTGCTGCAAAGGAGCAATAATGCAGTTAAATATATTAACATACCCCGATCCACGTTTAAAAAAGGTTTCAAAAAAGATAGAAGATTTTGACAAACATTTACATAAGCTACTTGATTCTATGAACGAAGTTATGCTTAATAACAACGGTATAGGTTTGGCGGCGATACAGGTAAATTATCCGCTAAATGCACTTATTATAAATCTTCCGGATGAGAATGGAGAACAAAGTCCGGATAATTTAATAGAGATTATCAATCCGGTATTTATTAAGCAAAATGGAGAGACTACCTATCAAGAGGGCTGTCTCAGCGTCCCCGGGTTTTATGAGGATGTACAGAGATATGATACTGTAACTTTACAATATCAAGATAGATATTCTAACGAACACACACTTGAAGCCGATGGTCTTTTAAGTATAGCAATTCAGCATGAAATAGACCATCTGCTAGGAAAACTTTTTATTGAAAAATTACCATATATGAAGCGTAAAAAATTTGAAAAAGAGTACAAGCGGCGACTAAAAGAGAAAAAGCATAATCTATAATGAAAAAAGTAAAATGTGCAACATATGAGGGTATAGACGCTAAAGTTGTATATGTAGAGTCAAGTTTAACAAAAGGGTTGCCCTCTTTTAGTATAGTAGGGATCGCATCTACTGCAATAACTGAGTCAAAAGAAAGGGTCAAGTCTGCTGTTTTAAATCTTGGATATTCATTTCCTCCCAAAAGATTTGTCATTAATCTAAGCCCCAGTGATTTAAAAAAAGAGGGCAGTCAATTTGATTTGAGTATAGCGATTTTATTGCTTTTAGACGATAAAGAGATAGATATCTCAGGCTGGTTTGTGTTTGGTGAGCTTGGTTTAAGCGGTAGCGTAAAAGAAAATAGATATTTATTTGCACTAGTTCTTTCTCTTGCCAATCAAGGCTTAATAGATAAAGCAATAGTTCCAAAGGAAAGTCTCAGTAAGTTAACAAAGATTAAGAACGTACAATTTTTTGGAGTTTCTAATATTAACGAAGCATTAGATGTTTTGCAAGACGATAGTGGCAATATTAAAGCAGCAGATTCAACGAATATGGAGTATGAATTTATAAAATCTTACGAAAATCTTTATTATGTGAATAGGTATAATGAAGATTTTAAAGATGTTAAGGGGCAAAGTAGAGCTAAAAGAGCTATTTTAATTGCTGCAGCCGGTTTTCATAATATATTACTTGAAGGCAGCCCGGGTTGCGGTAAATCAATGATAGCTAAGAGATTGCGTTATATTTTACCTCCGCTTAGTTTTGAGCAGATGCTAGATATTGCCAAGCTTCAAGCCATCGAAGGCATAGAACCAGATTTTCTACCTCTGCGCCCTTTTAGAGCACCTCATCATACTTCAACTGCGGCAAGTATTTTTGGAGGCGGTTCGTACTCTGCCAAGATAGGGGAGGTTGGATTAAGCCACAACGGCATGCTGTTTTTTGACGAACTGCCATATTTTGCTAAAAATATTCTTGAGGCACTAAGAGAACCGCTTGAGGACAACAGGATACGGATTTCAAGAGTGAACTCAAAGGTTGAGTATCCCGCAGATTTTCTTTTTATAGGAGCTATGAATCCATGCCCATGTGGAAATCTGCTAGATCAAAACAAAGAGTGCAGGTGTAGTGAAGTTGAGATAAAAAGATATAAAAATAGACTCTCCGATCCATTTTTAGACAGAATAGATCTCTTAGTGACTATGCAAAATGTATCTGTCGAGGATAGTGGCGATGTAACTTCTAAAGAGTTGCATGTAGAAGTATTAGAGGCTGTAAAATTTCTATCAAAGCGCGGACAAACTAAATTTAATGCAAAACTTTCAGATGAAGAGATAGAATGCTACTGCTTACTGGATAAGGAGGCAATACAAACGCTTAATGATGCCATAAATAGGTTTGCCCTTTCTTTTCGTGCAATTAAGAAAATACAAAAAGTAGCGCGTACAATAGCAGATATAAACAAAAGCGATATGATAGCAAAAGCAGATATTTTAGAGGCGCTTAGTTACAGAATAAGATAGTAATAGCAGTTTTTATACTGCTATTACAAATTTAGTTACTAAAAATCCTCCGACTATCAACCATATGAACGTAAGTGCGCCTGTATAAAGCGGAGCAAGTCCAAGACCTTTAAATTTGGCAAATCTAGTACCCATCCCAAGAGCTGTCATAGCCATAGTTAATAAAAATGTATCAATTATATTGATATGTCCAATAGTAGAATTAACCATATTTGATATATGCACTGAAGAGTGTGATGTATAAATCTGTATTAAAGAATGTACGCCCGCCATAATGATAAAATATACCGCAAACCAAGGAATAACAAGTTTTACGCCACCAGCTTGACCACCGGTTTTTTTGGCTTTAAATGATAGGTATAATCCAAGTATAATAAGCATGGGTGCTATAAGTATTACGCGTGTCAATTTTACTATTACAGCGTTATCGGATAAGATTGCAGGAGCATGTGGTATGGAGGCTGTAGCTCCGACAACTTGTGCTACTTCATGGATGCTCGATCCTGCATATATACCAAATTGTGCCGGCGTTAAATGTAAAAACCCTGTTGCAGGCTGTATGATTGCAGCATATAGTACAGGATACACAAACATAGCAAGCGTTCCAAATACGACAACCATGCTGACTCCGACTGCAGCTTTATAACTCTCAGCTTTTAAAACAGGTTCTGTAGCTAGAACTGCCGCTGCCCCGCACACTGCCGCTCCGGAAGCTGTAAGCATTGCTGTATCGGTATCCATTTTAAATATTTTTACCCCAATCCATGTACTTAAAACAAATGTTATGCTAAGCATAATAAGTGAGGCAAAAAAACCTTCTGGTCCGACAGCCATAATTTGTTGAAAAGTAATCCTAAAGCCATAAAAAACAATCGCAAAGCGTAAAATTTTCTTACCTGTAAAAATAATTCCGCTCTCCCATGATGGAGGAAAGTGATTATGTAGAGTGTTGGCATAAAAAATCCCGATTGCTATACCTATGACTAAAGATGATACACCCAGATGATGAATTGGCGGTAAAGCTGCTATATATGTAGCTGCAGCTGATACTAAAGCGACAAAAATTATACCGCTAAAAGTGCCCGCTCTTTTTTCTTTAGAAAATGACATTAATAAATCCCTTTATTGTTACGTTTATAACATTATATTGTATTTTTACTCATAAGTAAATTAAAATATAATTTAATTATTATTAAATGTTTTTGAATAATTTATTTTTTTGGTTGAGAGATTATCAATCCAGAGATATGGATTGATAAATGTTAGTTTATAATTCGGTAGTCTCTAAAACTATATACGGCTTTGAAGATATCTATATTAATCGTCAAAAGGTTTTTTTAGATCGCTTTCAATATCTCCGGGAATCGATGAGATTTGCATAAATTGCCCCATTGACAATAAAGGATAGCTAATTGCCAGGTAGTATTTCGGATTTAAAATCTTTGCTTTTCCGTCAGATATTAATATCAGATATGGCAGTACAAGAGCATTTTTTAAACCAATTGTTTTTGGAAATGATGAGATTTTTTTATTTAATTTATATCCTACAACATAACTTCCATCAGCTAATTGAAGATCAAATAAAAAGTTTTTACCATTTTTATAGCTTTTTAGTTTTGCCAAAAGAGCTTCATTTGTACCTTTGCCTAAAGTAGTAAAGTCAGTATAATATGGCATTCCCCACATAAAGTGATATTCTAAAAGATCATCAAACTTTAATTGATCAGCAGAAGAATTTAGCCCCGTAAATACTGAAGTAATTTTGGTCAATTCTTTGTAAAAGACAGACTGGGAATAGTTGTCTTGCATAAAAGCTTTACCAAAATAGATGGGATTTGTAATGCTTATTTGATGATCTTTTTTGTCAATATAAAGACGCATAATAGCTATAAAACCGCGATCTTTTTTCGCAGCTTCCTGCTTTAACGTAGCATCTGTAAACAAAATATTAGTCCCGTAATTTAAGATATTATATTGTTTAACAATGGTAAAGCCGGCCTTTTTTAAATTTGCCGTTGCAGTTGCTGTATTTTCATACGCACCTCTTAAGTAAGCCGGAACGTGATGCCCATTGGGCTGATTCATAGCCGCCATGTTAAGAGGGCTTTGTGCCGCATTAATTAAACCTGTAAAACCTAGAACGGCTACTAAAGCCGATACTAATAATTTTTTCATCGCTTCAAACTCCTTGTTTTAATAATTTGAAATTAAATTATACAATATATGCTAAATATTATTGCTTTGGTAAAGAAAAAATAGAACAACAGTATAAATAAGCTATGTTAGCAAAATATCCTGTTATTTTTTTATTTAATAAAAGTAAATAATATTAATCATCATAATATATAATTATAAAAATCAAAAAATATTTCAAGAGTATTGTATCATAAAATATTATAAATTATAGTTATTTTCTTGGAGTTATATACATATTAAAATATCTTCCCTCAAAAGAAGGAGATTTTTCCATCACTCCGATGTCTTCAACCATCGGCCAAACTCTCATAAGAACATCTCGCGCAGCTTCAGGGTGTGCCATTTCTCTACCGCGCAAAAATACGCGAAACTTAACATGTTTGCCTTGCGATAGAAATTCGCGCGCATGTTTTACTTTATATGCAATATCGTTATCTGCAATTTTTACTGAGAGTTTAATCTCCTTGACATCTATTTTAGTCTGATTTTTACGCTGCTCTTTGAGCTTTTTTTCTGCTTGATATTTATATTTACCGTAATCCATAATCTTAGCAACAGGAGGCTTCGCACCAGGGGCTATAAGAACTAAGTCTAAGCCTAGTTCATTAGCTTTTTGCATAGCTTTATCGGTGGAAATTATACCCAAAGATTCACCGCCGTCTATATTACAACGCACCTGTGTTACATTTATGTCATCATTCATGATAACTTGATCTCGTTTTTTATTCAAAAATTTACCTCATTAATTTTAGTTTTTATCAGCAAAAGAAACTCCTCTTGATTTAAGCTGTACTGTTTTCTTTCGTTTCTGTCTCGAACGGCAACTGTTTTGTTGCCCATCTCTTCGTCACCTAGCACTATTATCATAGGAACCCGTGCCTTTTCAGCTGTTCTGATTCTTTTGTTTAAGCTTTCACTCTTTGCATATATTTCGCTATCGGCACCAATATCAAGCAGGTTGTTAAAAATTTCCTGTGCATATCCATTGTGTGTTGGTGCGATAGGAATGATAGCTACTTGGGTGGGTGCTATAAACATTGGAAACTCTCCGGCATAGTGCTCCGTTAAAATTCCTATAAATCGTTCAAATGAGCCTAAGATGGCGCGGTGAATCATGACCGGTTGAATCTTTTTGTTGCCTTCGCCGTTATATTGTAGTTCAAACCTGCTTGGCAGATTGAAGTCAAGCTGTATTGTACCACACTGCCACTCTCTTCCAATAGCATCGGTTATTTTAATATCTATTTTAGGACCATAAAATGCCCCGCCTCCTTCATCTATATTGTAAGACAGGCAATGCTTGTCCATGGCGCTTTTTAATGCCGAGGTGGCAATATCCCAAACATCGTCATCACCTACAGCTTTGTCCGGTTTTGTTGAAAGCATCATAGTGTAGTCAAAGTCAAATGTACTCATGATTTTATCAACGAAATCAATAACTTCTATTATCTGTTCTTCTATTTGGTCGGCTGTACAAAAGATATGAGCATCATCTTGGGTAAATTCTCTGACACGAAACAGCCCATGAAGAGCTCCCGTCATCTCATGTCTGTGGACTACGCCGTATTCAAAGTATTTAAGCGGTAAGTCTCTGTATGAATGTAGTTCTTCCTCATATACTTTGATATGTCCTACACAGTTCATGGGTTTTACGCCAAATTCTATATCGTCAATTTTGGTAAAATACATATTTTCACCATAATTTTGATAATGACCGGATGTCTGCCACAAATCACTACGCAACATCTCAGGGCCCCTAACAGGCTGATATCCACGTTTTCGGTGTGCTTTAAAGAGCAGACTCTCAAGCCTTGAGCGGAGCCGTCCGCCTGCCGGCAGCCAAATAGCAAATCCTGCTCCAACTTCTTCACGAAATGTAAACAGCTTCATTTGTGCGCCTATTTTTCGATGATCTCTTTTTTGCGCTTCTCTCATCATGTCGAGATAGTTTTTTAGTGATTCTTTATCTGCAAATGCTATACCGTAAATACGAGTAAGCATCTCATTTTTGGAATCACCTCCAAGATATGCTCCAGATATTTTTGTAAGTTTAAAATATCTTATTAGCCCTACGTTTGGCAGATGCGGGCCGCGACAAAGATCCTCAAAATCACCCTGTTTATAGACAGAGACTGTTTGAGAAGGAATGTTTTGAAGCACCGTCTGCTTTAGATGATCGTCTTTAAATTTTTGTATTGCTTCATCCTTTGAGATGTCATATTTTTGTATCTCTAGCTTCTGTTTTGCAATATTTAACATAGCTTTTTCTATAGCCTTTAAATCATCTTCACCTATCGTCTGAGATGTTTTAAAGTCATAGTAAAAGCCTTCTTTAACCACGGGTCCCACATAAAATTCTGCATCGGGATATAGAGATTTTATCGCTTGCGCCATTAGATGTGCGGTGGAATGGCGTAAAACCTCTAAAGCTTCGTTTGAATTATCAAGCTCTATAGGGTCAGCTTCTATGCCTAGTTCTTTGGCTGTTTGAAGATCTACTATTTTATTATTATACTTTATAGCTATTGCGCTCACTGTTTTTTACTTCCAATTTTAAAATAGCTGTATTATGCCGAAATTTTACTTTATGTAGTATGAAAATAAGAAAGATTGTAGTAAAATCACACACCATTAATGCCAATAAGAAGTTGGCGCAAGGAAAGATATGCAAGAGATGCAAAATATTTTACGGTACAAGAGTAAATCATTAAAATTTAAAATTATAATATTTCTTTTTCTAATTATTTTAATTGTAGGTCTGTTTATCTATTTTCGGACTAATAAGACAACAGTAAAAATTGATTATATTACGCAGCCGCTGCAAAAAGGAGACTTAACGCTTAGCGTATCGGCTACCGGCTACTTAGAACCTACACTTAGCGTGTCGGTCGGTTCAGAAGTATCAGGCACGATTACAAAGGTGTATGTGGATTACAATGACAAAGTAAAGAAGGGCGAGGCTTTAGCTCAAATAGACAAAACAAAATATTTTAGCGCACTAGATGGGGCTAAAGCGTCTTTAAGTGCACAGCAAGCGTCGTTACTAAGTGCACAGGCGCGCTTAGTTCAGGCAAGAGATCTGTTTTTGCAGGATAAAAAATTACGCAGTTCAAGCAATAAGGAGCTGCCGTCTCAGACAACTTGGGACAGCGATAGAGCAAATTATTTGATAGCAAAAGCCGGTGTTGCCACTGCAAAAGCACAGGTTTGGCAGGCTAAACAGGGCGTGGTATCGGCAAAATACGATCTTGACAGAACTACGATTTATTCACCTATTGATGGAGTGATATTGTCTCGTAATATTGACCCCGGGCAAACGGTTGCCGCATCTTTTCAAACTCCGGTTCTTTTTACAATAGCAAATGATTTGACAAAAATGCAGCTACAGGTTAATGTGGATGAGGCAGATATTGCCAGAGTAAAAGCCGGAGATAAAGTTGTTTTTAGTGTTGACGCCTACCCAAACAAAACATTTAATGCTAATGTGGGACTGGTGCGTGTAAATTCTCAGATTGTAAACGGTGTAGTCACATATATAGCTCAAATAAATGTCGATAATAAAAAACTTTTATTGTATCCCGGGATGAGCGCTGACGCAAAGATTATAACAAGAGTAGTGAAAAATAAATTTATAGTGCCAAGAGCGGCACTACTATATATACCTATAAAACCTACTGATAAAAAAATGTTCGGATTTAATAAACAGCCAGCTATTTCTATTGACGCTAAACCACATGTATGGATATTAAAAGATGGCAAGCCGGCTAAAGTGTATGTTAAGATTTATGGAAACAGTAATTCTAAGACAGCTATCTTTTCAAATAAGCTAACAGCAGGCGATAAGCTCATCATAATGCAAGAAAAAAGAACATGATAAACATAAAAAATCTAACAAAATCGTATGGAGCGGGAAGTGCTAAAACATTGGTGCTAAAAGGGATAAGCCTAGAGATAAAAAAGGGTGAATTTGTGTCTATTATGGGCCCTAGCGGCAGCGGTAAATCGACTCTGCTAAATATCTTAGGCATGTTGGATTCTCCAGACGGCGGTGAATATAATTTTTTTAATGCCGATGTTGCAAAGTTATCTGCAGATCAGATGGCGTTGTGCAGACGATATCTGTTGGGTTTTGTTTTTCAGGGATTTAACCTTTTAAAAAGAAGTTCTGCCATAGAAAATGTTGAGATGCCGCTTTTGTATCTAGGTATTAATGCAATTGAGCGTAAAAAAAGAGCGATTCAGGCGTTAAAGCGGGTTGATTTGGAGGATAGAATATATTATGATCCTAAAAAATTATCAGGAGGAGAGCAACAACGCGTGGCAATTGCCAGAGCGGTCGTTACAAACCCTAAAGTTTTAATAGCTGATGAGCCCACCGGTAATCTTGATACTAAGCGCGGCAAAGAGGTTATGGAAATTTTGAAACAAATTAACGATAACGGGGTTACGGTAATACTAGTAACTCACGAAGAAGAGATTGCAAACTATGCGTCAAGAATCATCCATATTTTAGACGGAGTTGTAAAGCGTGAGGTGGCTAATGTTGTTTAACGCATTTTTACAGGCTATTAAAGAGATAAAACGAAATTTTTTACGTTCTATGCTTACGGCTATCGGCATAGTAATTGGAATCGCATCTGTTGTTGCTATGGTCAATATCGCAAAAGGAGCCAGCAAATCTATTACAGCGAGCATAAGTGAGCTAGGCAGCAATACTTTGTATGTTATTCCTGGTGTGGGTAATCAAGGTCCGGGCGGTATTAGTGCGGTCGTGACACCGTTTTCTTTGCAAGATGTTGCTGCTATTAAAGATTCTATTTTAGCTCTTAGTGCCGTGTCTCCCATTGCTAGCACCTCGATGACAGCACTATATAATGCTAAAAATTATCAAACAAATGTGCAGGGTGTTAGTGATGATTATTTTAAAATACAAAACTGGAAACTTCAAAGAGGCCGCTATTTCTCTAAAAGTGAGTCAAGAGTGGGCAGAAGTGTTTGTATTATCGGAGAAACAGACTATAAGAAACTATTTGCCCCGTCTGCTTCGCCCATTGGAAAAGTGATAAGACTGGAAAACTTTTCATGTACTGTTATTGGATTGCTAAGTCCAAAAGGAGCAAATACTTTTGGTAGAGATCAAGATGATATTATTTTGGTGCCTATTAATATGTTCTTACGACGTATAAGCGGTAATAGAAATATATATCTTATTATGGCTAATGTCAAAAAAAATATTCCGCTAAGAGAGGCAGAGCTTCAAATTAAACAGCTCCTTAGAAGCCAAAGACATTTAAAGCCAAAGCAGGCATTAAATTTTTCAGTAAGAAGCATTAGTGTTTTACTAAACACTGTATCGAAAGTCACCTCTATTTTAACCATGATGTTAGGCGCTGTAGCGGCTATTTCGTTGATAGTGGGCGGTATTGGGATTATGAATATTATGTTGGTGTCAGTTACTGAGCGGACAAGAGAGATCGGCATAAGACTCGCAGTCGGCGCTATGGCAAAAGATATAATGATGCAGTTTTTGATAGAGGCCACCGTATTATCAGGCTTGGGTGGAATCATGGGCATCGCACTTGGCATTAGTATTACAATAGCTGTTTCTCATTTTATGCATATTGCTTTAGTGCTAGATACCATGGTGTTGGTTATTGCCTTGATTTTTTCTATGGCTATGGGAGTGGTGTTTGGATTTTTACCGGCAAGAAAAGCCGCTCGTATGAATCCTATTGATGCTCTTAGATATGAGTAAACAATATTACATGTAGTATTGTTTTATGCCGCTGATTTGCCTGCCCATATTTAGAAGCAGCATATCAGCTATAACCAAGGCTGCCATAGATTCACAAACTATACTTCCGCGAACTGCAACACAAGGGTCGTGACGCCCTTTTAGTGAGAAATTTACATCTACATTGTCTATATTTATTGTATGTTGAGGTTGAAAAATGGACGGTGTAGGCTTAAAATAAGTGTTTATGATGATATCGTCACCATTGGTAATACCGCCTAAAATACCTCCGGCATGATTGCTGGCAAATCCTTTTGATGTAATCTCGTCGTTATTTTGTGAACCAAGGCTTTGTGTACTTGCAAAGCCATCGCCTATCTCAACTGCTTTGGCCGCATTTATGCCCATCATGGCATCTGCTAAGAGCGCATCTGTTTTATAGTAAATGGGCTCACCTAAGCCGACAGGCACGCCTTTGATAACAACTCTTGCAACACCTCCTACGGAGTCATGATTATTTTTAGCTTTTAAGATAATCTCTTTTTGCCGCTCTTCCACTTTTTTATCCAGGGCATATATGATGCTTGTTTTGGCATATTCATAATCAAAATCGGTAGCTTTTATGCCATGTATCTCACTGATACCGCTTAATATTTGTATGTTTAATTCTTGAAGCATAAGTTTTGCAATTGCGCCGGCTGCAACTCTTGCAGCTGTTTCTCTCGCTGAAGATCGTCCCCCGCCACGATAGTCTCGAATGCCATATTTTTTATAATATGTAAAATCAGCATGACCTGGACGAAAAATATCTTTTATGTTTGAATAATCTTTGGATTTCTGGTTTGTATTGTAAATTATCATAGCCATAGGTGTACCCGTTGAGACTCCGCCCAATACTCCACTTAAGATTTCAACTTTGTCATCCTCTTTTCTTGCTGTTTCAAACTCACTTTTACCGGGTTTTCTGCGATTTAGTTGAGATTGGATAAATGTTTCATCAATATTTAAACCCGCCGGAACCCCATCAACAACGCAGCCTATTGCTTTGCCGTGTGATTCTCCAAAGGTACTAAAACTAAAGCGCCTTCCAAATTGGTTCATGACACACTCTTTTGCAAGGATTTTATAGCCAAAAACGCGGCTTTTTGTTGTGCTATTTTTTTACTTTTTCCACTTGCTCTTGCATATTCTTTGTTTTGAATAATTACGGCAATCTCAAACTCTTTTTTATGATCAGGTCCTTTGCTGCCTATTAGTTTGTATGTCGGAGTTACGCCATACTTTGCCTGTGTTATCTCCTGTAATGATGTTTTATAGTCCTTAAATAGCGAATCCAATGAAATTTCTTCATACTGTTCTTCTATAAGCGATATAGATATTTCGTGTACTTTTTGTAATCCTGCTTCTAGATATAACGCGCCCATCAAAGCTTCAAACGCATTTGACAACAGTGATGCCTTGATTCTTCCGTCATTATTTTCTTCTGCATTTGAGAGTAAGATATATTTTCCAAGATTTAGATTTTTGGCAAGTTTATTAAAACCCTCTTCGTTAACCAAAGATGCTCTGATTTTTGATAACATGCCCTCATCGGCTGACGGAAATTTTTTATAAAGATATTCACCTACGACTAAATCAAGAACGGCGTCTCCTAAAAACTCCAGTCGTTCGTTATTGTATGATTTTTTATAGCTTTTATGTGTTAATGCCTCAGTTAAGAGTTGTTTGTTTTTAAATTCATATTGTATCAGTTGTTCTAGTGGATGCATTGATTTTCCTTGTACTTTTGTGCTTCATCTCTTGCAATTTTATCACATTGCTCATTTTCTGCATGCCCGTTATGCCCGCGTACCCAGACGGCTTTAACCGTGTGCGGTAAAGAAACTTCGATATATTTTTTCCACAAATCAGTATTTTTAACATTTTTAAAATCTTTTTTTATCCAATTTTGTAACCATTGATTAATACCCTTTACGACATATGATGAATCAGACACGATAGTAACATTACAAGGCTCTTTTAGCGCACTTAGTCCTTCAATGGCTGCTAAAAGTTCCATTTTATTGTTTGTTGTAAACTTATCGCCGCCTTTTACAATCTTTTCTTTGTCCTTATACTTCAAGATTGCACAATAGCCCCCGGCACCTGGATTACCAAGGGAGCTTCCGTCACAAAAAAGAGTCAAATGTTTCATGCTGCTCCTTAATTAGTAATGGTTGGGGTATTATACTGTCAATTGCATGGCAGTTAGAACACCGGTTAAAAGAAAATGGAAATATATGCTTGCAATGCCCGCACATATATTCAAAATTAATTTTAGCTTTGGTATATGAACTTTTATGAAGATGTATCAATACATCATATTCAAATATAGAACTATTTTTCTCAAGCGATACATATCCTTTAGCACTAAAGAGTTCACGTAAATATTTATCAGTTGAGATTATATCAAAATCAATTACATATTTATCAAGGTTCCAAAAAAGATCACTCAGCCTGCTAGTTTGTGAAAAGTTTAGATTCTCCCATGCCAGTTTTGGAAAATATTTAAAAAGATATTCAAATGTAAGATATGTAACTTCTTTGTTTTCTTGATAAAAAGCAATCAGCTTGTCGGCTTTTTGCTCTGGAGAGAGTGAAAAGTCACCAAGGGTAAGCAAGCAATAAAGATAGGCTCTATCTTTGCTTGTATCGTATCCAAGAGTCTCAAGAGGTTCTAAAACTTCAAGTGCGCGGTTATATTCTTTTAGATATTCATAAACCAATAGAAGATATCTAAGCGCTTGAGGCGTTCTGGGATTTGATTTTAGTATCTCTAAAAAGATGCTTTTACTGCGCTGTAAGAATCCTGCTTTAAAATAAGTTTGACCAAGTAAAAACATAATCTCTTTTTTATTTGTCAAATTCTCTTTTTTACTCAAAAGCTCATGATATATTTCGATAGATTTGTCATACTCGCCGTTTTTAGAATATGAATCGGCAAGCAAAAGCCAAGAATCAATAGACACGGCAGACGACGATATGAGTTTTTTTAGCTCCAAACTAGATGGCGGAGATCTGAACTTGCGCAAAAATTTATCTAAATGCCTGTAATCCTCTTTTGCTTTAAAGCGTCCCCACCAATAGCTAAACAGTGCAACTACAAATATAATAACAAAGAAAAGAATGATGCCAAAAAGTGGGTCTCTAAATTGTATAAAAATTGTATTCATGAGTATGATTATAACGAATGTTGCAATAAATGTATGTTAAGTAAGATATTTATTAATTTATAAAAATTACAAAATAATTATAATTTTTATAAATTAATAAAATATTAGCATTGGTTTAAGTAATAAATGTTAATATTATGGCATTGATTTAAGAATAGACAGGAGTACAAATGCAAGAGGCTATAAAAAAGAAAAAACCTACACCTTGGAGAAAGTACAGATACTATGTATTTGCGTTAGCTACGGTACTGACTATTATTGTGCCTTGGATTACGATAAACGGGCATCATCTTTTTTTGCTAGACTTTCAGACTATGACACTTGATTTGGCTTTTGTCAGATTTAGCGTACAACAACTTTATCTGATGCCGTTTATTTTGATGTTCGGGTTTGTAACCATATTTGGACTTACGGTATTGGGCGGGCGTGTTTTTTGCGGCTGGATATGTCCTCAAACGATTTTTCGTGTCGTATATCGTGATTTAATCGAAACAAAGCTTTTAAAACTGCGAAAACGTATTAAAAATAAGCAGCAAGAGCCTGATATGTCAAAGCCTGAAAATAAGGTCAAAAAGGCTATTGCTATTGCTATATGGATTGTTTTAGCATTTTTAGCAGCATCTGATTTTATGTGGTTTTTTATACCGCCTCAAGAATTTTTTCAGTACATACAAAATCCCGGTGATCATCTTATATTGGTCGGAGCGGTTGTCGGGATCGCAATATTTTTGATTTATGATGTCGTATTTTTAAAAGAGAATTATTGTATCTATGTTTGTCCATATTCTCGTATCCAATCCGTGCTTTATGATGAAGATACCGTCATGGCTATATATAATCCAAATCGTGGCGGAGATATTTACGATGAGAAACATCATAAACAATTTACAAAGCAAAAAGAGCTAAAGGCAGTCGAACCTGATGCAGAGTGCACTACATGTGAGAGCTGTGTAACGGTTTGTCCAACGCATATAGACATTAGACAGGGTTTACAGCTGGAGTGTATCAACTGTCTTGAATGTGTAGATGCCTGTACGACCGTCATGGGTAAGCTTGGTAAAGAAAGTCTTGTGGTATGGTCAAGCGAGCGTGAAATACTTGAACAAAAAGGAAAAACCAGATATTTTCGACCAAAAATTATCGGTTACGGTATTATTTTAGTAGTCTTAATCGGTATCATAGCGGCGATGGGCAGTAAAAAAGAAGCATTTTTGTTAAATGTTGATAGAAACGGTCAGCCTTATAGTATCATAAGAACGGCAGGCGGTAAACCTGAAGTGCAAAATGCATATGTATTTTTACTTCAAAATACCAGAATGAAAACCCATAAATTTTATTTTAGCGTGATTGCTCCAAAATCTATGCAGGGAAAAATCAAAATTGAGAGACCTAGTAAACCGTTTACTGTTGTGCCAAATGTAAAAGACAAGAAAATTGTTGTGCTCTATACAACGGATATGTTAGTTGATAATCCTAATAACGATACTGTTATACCTATTAAGATCAAAGCATATACGACAGACACCAAAAAACCATTAATAGTTTATAGAAATACAACATTTTCGTTTCCGCGAAAAGGTATTTTGATGAAATATTCGGCAGCACAATAGAATTGTTTGCCTTTTAAAATGTATATTTTTTAAGGCAAAAGCTACTATAATAGCCCCAAGATTTTTAAGAGGGTTGTTATGTCTTTATTTGTAGTGGTCTCCAATCGGTTTTCTAAAATTGTCGGTACGATTGTAAAATCACTCTCTTATCCATTTCATCTGGTATTTCCAAATAAACGCTTTATAATTCCAAAGCAGAGTAAAGCTTGGTTAAAATCAAAAACAGACTATAATATACCAAAAATAATTTGGCAGACCAACTATACAAACAAAGTTAGTTTGCCTGTTTATGCGAACTATCTTTTTAACAGACTGATGTCGCCGGACTATGAATATCGCTATGTTAGTACGCAAGAGCGGGAGGAGTTTATTAGAAAATATGCTTCTGATGAGATGTATATGGCTTATGAGCAGTTAACAGATGGTGCTGCGCAGGCTGATTTTTGGCGTATATTTGTATTGAATTATTACGGTGGAATATATTTAGATATAGATGCACATTTTGTTTGGCCGCTTGGCAAAATTATTAAACCTAAGGATACCGAGCTTTTTTTAATGACAAAAAAGCATTACAGCAACTACTTTATAGCCAGTAGAAAAAATAATCCCATACTTGAGAAAAATCTTGAGATTATAGTAAACAATATAAAAACCAAGACTATCGGCGGAGGAGTGTATGATTTGACCGGTCCGACAACCTTAAATACCGCCATTGGCGATAAAAAGGTTAATCATAGGTTTTACCGCCACACATGCATACAGGGGAGTTTTACAAATGAGTATTTTCAATATATAGATAAACCAAGAGGAAAATGGACATATGTAAAATCTGAAGATTTGTTAAAAAATATAAGCGACAAGGATGCTAAGTCATGAAAAAACGTATTTTAGTGACTGGAGGAGCAGGTTTTGTCGGCTCAAATCTTTGCGAGAGGTTAGTAAAAGATGGGTTGTATGATGTTTATTCTCTTGATAACTATTTTACAGGCAGTACCGATAATCATATTTTAGGCGTAGAGTATATTAAAGGCAGTACCGTTGATATTGCGAAACTTATAGATTTTTCACCTGATATCATATATCATCTGGGTGAATACTCCCGGGTTGAGCAGAGTTTTGATGATATTGAAAAAGTATGGCAGTTTAATAAAGACGGTACGTTTGCGGTTTTGGAGTTTGTTCGAAAAACAGGCGCGAAGCTGGTTTATGCAGGAAGCAGTACCAAGTTTGGCGATGGTGGACTTGGACGAGATGCGAGCCCTTACGCCTGGAGTAAAGCAACCAATACACAGTTAGTTCAAAATTACAGCTCCTGGTTTGGCATCTCTTATGCAATTACCTATTTTTACAATGTGTATGGAAAAAGAGAAATTTCAACAGGGAAATATGCAACGCTTATAGCTTTATTTAAAGAAAAAATGAAAAATGGCGAACCACTTACCATAGTAAGCCCCGGAACACAAAAAAGAAACTTCACCCATATAGATGATATCATTAACGGTCTTGTACTTGTAGGAGAGAGCGGAGAGGGAGATGAATTTGGCATAGGAAGCCCGGAGGCTTATAGCATACTAGAGATTGCAAAAATGTTTGGCGGAGAGATACAGATGCTGCCCAAGCGAAAGGGCAATAGAATGACAGCAGATGTGCTAACCAAAAAGACAGAAGCACTAGGCTGGAGAGCAACGCGAAGTGTTAAGGATTATATACAAGAGATAAGAGCAGATGGCTAAAACATTGATTCCTACATGTAGTGTCATTGTATCTGTTTATAATGATCTTGAAGCATTACGGCTCATTATTGATGTCTTGACTAGCCAAAGCTCACCACCTCATGAGATTATCATTGCTGAGGACGCCCAGCACAAAAATATAAAAACTTATCTGCAATCATTACATAATAACAAGATTATACATCTATCACAACCGGATGATGGATGGCAAAAAGAGAAAATTCTCAATCAAGCCATTAATATATCTTCAGGAGAATATCTTATTTTTATAGATGGGGATTGCGTTCCTTATCCTAACTTTGTTGAGTCTCATCTTGTATTAGCACAAAAAAACAGTGCGCTTTGCGGAAGAAGAAGCGAACCGGGAGAGCGTTTTAGCACACTTTTACGTAAACAAATACTCTCTCTCCAAGATTTTAAAAAACAGTATTTTTATAATTTTTTTGCTCTTTGGCGTGATGGTGTACGCCATTATGATGAAGGTATTGATCTTGGATATAACTCTTTACTTTTTAAACTACTACATAAAATATCAAGAAAAGATACGCATCTTGTCGGATGTAATTGGTCATGCTATAAAGAGGATATAGTACGTATAAATGGATTTGATGAAGATTTTACAATGCCAACACACGGAGAAGACAGTGATATCGAACGAAGGTTGCGACATTTTGGTGTACAAATGCGCTCATGCAGAAATGCTGCTGTTGTGGTTCATCTGTATCATGAAAAGATCTTTAATGCAGATATTTCTAAACAGGCGCAAAAAATTATGCAAAGTAAAAAAGATGTTTTTGTATGCAAAAATGGACTCATAAAAAAGGCAGTATCATGACAATCACAAATCCTCTTGTAAAAAATGTAGATTATAACAAACTTCTTAATATCTCATTTGTCGGACTTGCGTTTAGCATCCCTATCTCAAAGGCACTCACAAGTATCTTTACAGGCCTTATGATACTTCTTTGGTTGCTTGAGGGTAATTTTAAGGAGAAGTTCAAGATAATCGGACACAACGGTCTGTCTGTGGCTATATTGTTTATTGTGGCTCTTAGTGTTGTGTCTGTCTTATGGTCGTCAAGTATCCATTTTGCCATGAAATTTATAATAGGCAAATATTGGTACTTTACCCCTATTATCATTATGCTAACTTCATTTCGACTTAAGTATGTGCGATATATATTAGATGGATTTTTATTTAGCATGCTTATTAGCGAGATAGCTTCTTATGGGGTTTATTTTGGCTTATGGCATATAAATCATGCAACTTGTAGAAATCCTACTGTTTTTATGGATCATACTGATTATAGTATATATCTAGCTTTTGCTATTATGATTATTTTAATTAAAATGTATGAACAAACAAATATTAGATCTCGCATATTGTTGGCTATTTTTTTTATTACAGCAACTTCTAATCTTTTTATAAATGGTGGACGAACAGGTCAATTTGCTTTTATCGCAGCAATGGTTTTGTTGGCATTTATTTATTTTAGAAAATCTTATAAAATCTTTATTTCATTAGTAGTTACGGTCATTGTTATTATTCCTCTTGCATACAGATTTAGCCCAAACTTTCACAGTAGAATAAATTTACTGCATACAGATTTAACAAATGCATATGTTCATCATAATTTTACAGGTTCTTTTGCCGGGCGTGTCGCACTTTGGACAACAGGTATCGATATGTTTATAGAACATCCTTTGCGCATGTACGGTATAGGTGATTATATGAATGATTTTAATAGATATATTAAAAAATTACATTTTAATGATGCCCATTTTAAGACCTATACTGATTACAGTAATAATTTTATAGACTATAGTGTTCAGTTTGGTATTGTGGGTTTAATCTGGATACTGTATATTAATTATCTATTGTTTATTTTCAAGATCAAAGAAAAACGATACAAAATATTAAGTATTGCTTTTGCAATTGTGTATATATGTCATGAGATGGGAGGCGCTTCATTTTATCTAATGAATTCAAATACTCTTTTTGCGGTATTTGCGGGATTATTTAACAGTATGGCACAAAGAGAAAAAGATGGAGCAAATATAGATGGAAAATATCCGTAAGATTGGAGTCATCATCCTCGGACTCTTTGGCGATGTACTCATACGTACACCAATTTTAAAAAATCTCAAGATAATGTTTCCTGAAGCCGAGCTGGTAGCAATTGTTGATAAAATTGGTATAGAAGTATTGCGATACAATCCTAATGTTGATCGTACCATTGTGTTTCACAGAAAGAGAAATAAACTAAAAAACAACCTCCTTAAAATCTATGATATATGGCAGGTAAGGCAAGAAAAATTTGACCTTTTAGTTAATGTGTATGACGGCGGTTCTACCCCAATTATCACTCGTTTATCCGGTGCGCCGCATCGGCTCGGAATTACGAAGCGCAGTCGAAAAACATACACTATGATACAACCGATTTTACGCCAAAGGCATGAAAAACATCATATTGGATTCAATTTTTTAAAAGTTCTCTATCCGCTTGGCAAACCAATTGATTTTACTACCAAACCAATCTTCATTATTCCGCAAGTAATCTCACAGACTATACAAAAACGTTTTGAGTTTATCGATTTTCAAAACACGTATCTGATTAATTTCGGTTCCGGTGGTATAGAAAAAATTATGGATTTTCAAAAATATTTTCAGCTGACTTTATATCTGTATGAACATTATAAATTTATTCCTGCAATCATCAAAAATCCCGGGCAGGAGTATTTGCAAGAAAATTTTATCAAGAAGTTTTTAGAAAAAACAGATATTCCCTATAAAACCTTGCCATTGCTTACACTTCATGAGCTTGGCGCACTGATGCAGCTTGTACGTTTTTTTGTCACTCCCGATACAGGACTTTTACATATAGCTATCGCACTTGATATTAAAACTCTTGCAATTTTTACCTATACCAACCCGAAATTAGTTGATCCTGAAACTGATAACTTTGTCGCATGTTTTGAGCCTGATTTTTCTAATGTGCAAGACTCACTCTATTTTGGCACTAAAGAGATTGATATTAATTATCTATACAGCAGAGTGGATAAATTACTTCATTCTTAATTAGATGAAGCCAACAAAAAGAGTTTTTGTATCATCTTAACCTTGTAGTTTTTAAAAAACAATAGAATTATATTTATAAGATTGTATAAAATTTAAACAATAAACATTTTAAAAAATATTCTACAATCGTTATAATACATACACAATTAAAAAGAATTTTTTTACTGTAATTTAGATATATGGAGAATAATGTGCAAAAATTACAAGAAGCATATGATGCAAGAAGCAAAAAAATAAATAAAATAGAACAAACTAAAAAACTTAAAACACCTATGGAGGCATTTGATAAATTACAATATTATGCCGAGCATGGATATGACAGTATAGCTGCGGAGGATAAAAAATATTTTTTAAAATGTTTTGGGCTTTTTGATAAAGACGGGCTTACGCCAAAACAGTTTATGATGCGTGTGCGTGTGCCCGGCGGGCATCTTACTTCCGTGCAGGCTAAGGCGATAGGAGCAGCAGCTAAAAATTACGGACAAGATTATATTGATATCACCACAAGAGCGCAGGTTGAGCTTAGGTATTTGGATATAGAAAACATTCCGACCATATTGCAGGTTTTGCGAGATGTGGGTATAGATTCATTTCAAACGGGTGTCGATAATTTTAGAAATATAGTAACCGATCCGCTGGATGAGCAGGCATATGATAATATTTTACCTTCTATCGGGCTTTTAAATAAAATCCAAAAGCAATTTTTGCATGACCCTAAATGGATATCAACTCTTCCTAGAAAATTTAATACCGCAATAACGGGCTCAATTACAAACAGATGCAACGCCTTTGGGCATGACTGCTGTTTTGTGCTAGCGCAAAAAGATGGTATTTATGGATATAATCTTTATCTTGGTGGAAAAGTCGGTCAGGTTGCAAAATCAGCAGATATTTTTTTAGTATCGCAAGATGAGGTGCAAAAGGCATACGGCTCGCTGATTGATCTGTTTAGACGATTTGGATATAGAGATAACAGAAATAAAAACAGATTGTATTTTTTGATTCAGGATGTCTCAATGAGCGAAATCTCAGCAGCCATTCGTAAAAACGCAGGCATAGACTTTGCAACTGCGGGTGAAACTGTGACAAGCTTAAACTTTAATGATACTGCTCAGGGAAAAGTTCAGCTTAAAGACGGTAGTTTTGCTTTACATGTAGTTATTCCTTCGGGCATGTTTACGGGGAGCGATTTGATAAAAGCTGCCGAGCTAAGCGAAAGTTACGGCAGTAGTGAACTTAGATTTAGTGTTGAGCAAAATATATATATATTAGGCGTTAAAGACACAGATGCTCTTTTAAAGAATAGCTTCTTTGAAAAATATAAAAATATCAACACCCCTTATTTTAATGATTTGATTGCATGTGCGGGCACTAAGCATTGCTCATTTGGCGTGATTGAAAATAAAGAGGATGCTGTTAATATGTCAAAATATTTAAGCAAAAATGTTCCTCTTGAGTCCGGTCGTATTAGGCTTTATTGGTCAGCCTGCGTTAAAGGGTGCGGTTTGCATGGACTGGGCGATATCGGTTTTGAAGGGTGTAAGGCAAAAGTGGATGGAATTACACAAGACGGTGTTCATATCAGCTTGGGCGGTAAACTTGTAAGTGAGGGCGTTGAAGGATATACGGTCATAAAAGCAGCACCGCTTAGTCAAGCGCATTTTTATGTAGAGAGCCTTGTCTTAGAATATAAGGCTTTAAGAGATAAAAATGAGAGCTTTGAATCTTTTCATAACAGAGTATTATCACAATACACATCGGCATATATAGGTTTTTTTATGCGGCTCAAGGCCTATATGAGAGCCAAAAATCTAAAGATAGACCTCAATATAAACGAGATAAAAAAGACAGGCAAAAATGAAGAATTTGAACTTTTTGAACTTGGAAGAAAGCTGTATTATAGATTGGCAAAAAAAGAGGCTTACAGCGCTTATGACAGATTTACCAATGAAAATAAACGAGAAAAGATGTATGATATTCGTAAACTAGTACCGGATGTTGATAATAATTTAGCGAAAATGATAGAGGATATGATAGGAAATCAAAAAAGAGCGGTTGTGTTTTCAGAACTGCTTGATTTTGTATCTTTAATAGGGTAGTTTGCTTAAGGTAGATATGATGTTTTCTTGCTAGTGCTTTATGATGTTTACGCAACTATGATTATAATCCGGCTCCATTGACTCTTTGTCGTAGATATCAAGTGTCAGAAAGTTTATCTCTTTGTTGCTAATTGGTATGAAAATACAGTTTTTACGCATCGCTTTAGTTACGACCGCGGTGGTTTTTAACTCGCCTCTTTTTGATACAACTTTTATCATATCCCCATTAGATATATCTAGACTCTTTGCATCATCACTGCTTATCTCACAAAAATTTAACTCTTTGTATTTGAGCAGAGAATCAGCCAGATTTGTTTTTGTTCCGCTATGCCACTGGTCGCGTGTACGCCCTGTTAGCAGGATAAAGGGGTATTTATCACATGTTTGTTCACTCAGCTCTTGATTATGCACAAAAAAGAGATTTCCTTTTTTATCGGGAGTTAAAAAGTTATGGACATCCTCACCCCAAACGAAAGCCTTTTTGCGTAGATTGTCATAATCAACCTTATAGATATCCATATGAGTATTTAGTCTTGTCATCTCTTTATATTCATTAAAAATCTCTTTAACATTTTGAAAATCAAATGCTTCTTTATATCCCAACTCTTGTGCTATTAGCTGAAAAATTTCCCAATCAGCTTTGGACTCTCCAAGTTTTTCAACCAATTGTTCTTGTTTTGTCATAGTTCTGTCAAGATTTGTCTGGCATCCCTCTTTTTCTCCCCAAGGAGATGCAGGTAGTCTTATATGAGCATATGGAGCTGTTTGACTGTTGCTGTAAGCGTTGATCTCTACAACTAGCGGAATCTTTTTGATCAGCTCTTGCATCTTATGTCTGTTTGGCAGATGATAGATAGGGTCCGTGTGACATATGATCAAAATATCCAAATCGGCCTCTAGCATTTTTGTAACAGGCAAGCCTTCTTTGTTTGCTACATTTTTACTTTTCCAAAACTGCGATACTTTTTTTACACTCTGCTTGTCAAATCCAAGATGTACAGCCAGCATTGTAGCCAAACCTCCTACTTCACGGCCTCCCATGGCGTTAGGCTGTCCCGTTAGACTGAAAGGCCCGTTTCCTTTTTTAAAAATTTTTCCCGTAAGCAGATGTGTATTTATTAGCGCAATATTTTTATCCACTCCCTGAACTGACTGATTGAGTCCCATAGTCCATGCGGTAATGATATTTTGACTGTTTTTGTAAAGCTCAAAAAAATCCTCAAATTCCTGTTTTGATAAGCCGGTTCGTTTTAACATTTTATCCGCATCTGTAAAAGCAAGGCCATTTTTTAGTACGTGAAAATTGTTGATATGCTTATCTACAAACTCTTTATCGTATAGCTTTTCATCTATGAGGCGCTTTGAGATAAGGTTAAACAGATCAATATCGCTTCCCGGCATAATAGCTAGATGCATATCTGCATCTTTTGCGCTTTGAGTTTCTCTAGGATCGATGACTACGACTTTCAGACCCGCTTTTTGAGCTTTTTTGATATGGTTATGAAACACTACATGTGCTTCTGCAGTGTTTGCACCGGCTAAAATAAGTAAGTTTGCATCAAATATCTCTTTCATCCGCACAGGAACAAAATCTGCGCCGATAGTTTTTTTATATGCTACTACGGCACTTGACATGCATAAGCGACTGTTTGTGTCAACATTTGGGGTCCCTATAAAACCTTTTCCAAGCTTATTTGCTATGTAATAATCTTCTGTTAAAAGCTGACCTGAGAGGTAAAAACCTATTTTCTCTTTTGATGATTGTTTTATCTTGTTTGCTATTTGCCCAACGGCTTCCATCCAGGTTGTCTGAGTGAAATCATCATCTATGCTGTTTCGTGCAAGTGGTTTTAGCAGTCTGGTATCTGGTTGCATGCTGACAAGCTCTGAGACGCCTTTTTGACAAACTTTACCTGAATTTGTAGGATATGCTTTGTTGCCTTTGAGTGTATCCATATTATATTCTAAACCACATCCCACACCGCAATATCCGCATACCGATTTTACCACTATAACAATCCTGATTAAAATTTAGCAAAAGTATAGCATCAACACTAATAATTTTAATCATTTTTATGGTTAAAATTTAATCAATAATTTTTATTTTATTGAATAAATTCTGTAATTTTTTCTAGTGGCCGTCTTACCTGTTTTGATCTAGGTTCCGCTCTATATCCTAAGGGCAAAACTAGCGATAGCTGATACTGTGACGTATCAAGATTTAGCAGCTCCTCAATGTGATTTTTGTCAAATCTCTCAATTGGACAGGAATCAATCTCAAGTGATGCAGCAGCTGTCATCATGTTGGCAGTCGCTATAAAAGTTTGTTTTGATGTCCATTGATATATGTTTTGATCTGAATTTAGTACATTTTTTAAATGATTTTTATAAAGTTCTATCGTATGTTTAGTAGCTTCTTGTGACATTCCTTTGGCGCGGAGTCTGTTTTTTACCTCACCCGATTCTACTTTAACGTCAGAAATGGCAGCTAATATTATTATTAGGTGCGAACATGATGATATCTGGGGCTGATTATCACAAAGTGGCTGAAGCTTATTTTTTAATTCCTTATTGGTGATTATTATAAACTTCCATGGCTCCATTCCAAAAGCAGAGGGTGATTTTCTGCCTGCTTCTAAAATAAACATAATATCCGTGTCCGGAATTATTTTGGTTTCATTAAAAAGCTTACATGCATACCGAAAGTCCATAGCACTCATACAACTATTTTCCATAAGCTTACTCCTTGTATTATTGTCTAGGTCACATCATATTAGCATTAAACTTAATAAAATATTAAACAAATATATAATTCTTTATATCTTTTATATATACTGTTAATAAGAAAATATTAAAATAAAATAAAATATTAACTATGACTGCGTTAAATCCGGCAGAGTAATATTAAAGTGCATATAAAATTATGATTTTACCTTTTAAACAGATATTGCTAAAAATCTTATATGCTTTGTTTACGCCTAATATTAAGAGTATATTTGCCAGTTATAAATAAATTTCAAATTATTTATAACATCAGATATTTTAAAGAAAATTAATATTTTTAATCTTTTCTTAACTATATAGAATAATATTATTTATGTATAATTTTTAAGATTTTTGATACAGGTCAAGAGTTTAGTGATTTTTTCGTGATACTATTAGCTTAATCGATTTTGGATAAATAGATTTAAATAAACCAGAGGAGGTGTTTGATGAGGAAGATTCGTTTTCTTTCGATATTGTTGGTCAGTTGTCTATGTGTGACTGGTCTTTACGCTAGCGTCGGTAACGCTGAAGTGGGTGCTGGTCTGTTTCAAGGAACTAAGCATTTTAAAAATGGCGGACCTGCTTGCATAGCTTGTCATTCTGTAGATAGCAAACTTGTAGCAAGTGGCGGGAAGTTGGCGATGAATTTGACTACGATGGGTGGAGCAGGTATAGCATATACTATACAAAAACCACAAAACGCATCATCTGCAGTTATGAGAGATGCATTTAAGGGTAAACCGGTAACGGCACAAGAACAAGCAGATTTGGTTGCTTTTTTTAATCAGGTAGCCACAAATCATACGCAAGCCCCAAAATCAGCTGCTATATTTATAATAGGCGGCATTATTGGTGCGATTATTATCTTTATAATTCTTGGACTGCTGGGCGCGAAAAGAAAAAAAGAGTCTGTTAATCAAAAACTGTACGACAGACAATTAAAAACATCTTGGAAGGGAGTTTAGTCAATGAGCTGGATAAAAGATATAGTTGATCCTAAAACACGTAAATGGGAAGAATTTTATAGAAATAGATTTCAACATGACAGAATAGTAAGAAGTACGCACGGTGTCAACTGTACGGGTAGTTGCTCTTGGCAAGTGCATGTAAAAAACGGTATTGTCGTCTGGGAAACCCAACAGCTTGATTATCCGCTACTAGAAAGTGATCTTCCTCCGTATGAACCAAGAGGCTGTCAGCGCGGTATATCATTTTCGTGGTACTTATATAGCCCTGTTAGGATAAAATACCCTCTAATTAGAGGCGCACTGCTAGATGCATATCGAGAAGAAAAGAAAAAAGCCAACGGAGATAGCCTGCAAGCATGGTCTAATCTTCAAGCAAATAAAGATATACGTAAAAAATATCAAGCAGCAAGAGGGCATGGTGGCTTTAGACGAGCAAGCTGGGATGAGGCACAGGAGATTATGGCTGCGGCAAATATCTATACCGCTAAAAAGTATGGTCCTGATCGTGTTGTCGGTTTTTCACCAATCCCTGCTATGTCAATGTTAAGTTATGCGGCCGGGCAAAGATTTTTACAACTCTTTGGCGGTGTTAACCTTAGTTTTTATGATTGGTATTGTGATTTACCGCCTTCATTTCCTGAGATTTGGGGTGAGCAAACAGATTGTGCTGAGAGTGCTGATTGGTATAATGCAAAAATGGTAGTTGATATGGGAGCGAATCTCAATATGACGAGAACCCCTGATGCACACTTTTTTGTAGAATCAAGACATAATGGAACAAAAACAGTAGTTTGCGCACCTGATTTTAGTCAAGTAAGCAAGTTCGCAGATCAATGGGTTCCTCTTCACGCCGGTAGTGACGGCGCTTTTTGGCAGGCTATTACGCATGTGCTTTTAAAAGAATTTTATGTTGACAGACAAGTTCCATACTTCATGGATTATTTGAAAAAATATTCGGATACACCATTTTTGGTAAAGATTGAAAAAGACGGCGATGCCTATAAGGCCGGCAAATTATTGCGAGCCAATGAAATTGCCCAATATAAAGATATTGAAAATGGTGACTGGAAATTTATTCAAATCGATAGTACGACAGGTTCTTTGGTAGTTCCAAAAGGCTCATCAGGACACAGATGGGATAAGCAAGAAACAGGTAAATGGAATACCAAGCTTGAAAATACGGTTGATAATAAACCATACGATCCAAAACTAACACTGATAGATGATAAAGAGGATGTATTACTTGCTTCATTTGATGATTTTGGATTGGATAAAAAATCGTTAAGAGGCGTTCCGGTTAAATATATAACTACCGTATCGGGTGAAAAAGTAGCAGTTTGTACCATTTTTGACGTACTTTTGGCGCAGTATGGCGTTAATCGCGGGTTAGAGGGTGCATATCCAACTAGTTATGATGACAAACATGCGGCATATACTCCGGCATGGCAAGAGATTTTTACGGGTGTTGATTCTAAGACAATTATTAATATTGCCAGAGAGTGGGGACATACCGGAGAAGCTACTAACGGTAAATGTATGGTTATTATCGGCGCAGGCGTAAATCAATGGTATCATCAAAACCTTATATATCGTGCCGCATCAATGGCTCTTATTTTTGTGGGCGCTATTGGAAGAAACGGCGGTGGTATGAATCATTACGTCGGACAGGAAAAATTGGCACCGGTTGATTCGTGGGGAGCTATTAGTACGGCAAAAGATTGGGGTGTAGCTCCAAGATTGCAACAAGCTCCGCTTTGGCATTATATCAATACCGACCAATATAGATATGATGGGCTGACTTCAAAATATAATGCTGTTCCAAATAATAAAATGACTCAAAACCACATGGCAGATGATATTTTTAAATCTGTTAGAATGGGCTGGATGCCTCACTACCCTCAGTTTAAGAAAAGTTCCATAGATTTAGCAAAAGAAGCTGTTAGTAATGGAGCAAAAGATGACGCCGATATCTCGCAGTACGTTTTAGATGCCTTAAAAAATAAGACGCTAGAGTATTCTATACAAGACCCTGATGCAGAAGAAAACTTTCCTAGAGTATGGTACATCTGGAGAGGTAATGCGATAGGTGGAAGTATGAAAGGTCAAGAGTATTGTATTAAACATTATCTCGGTGCAGATGATACTGTAATCGCTCAAGATCAGGAAAAAACCAAAGAAGTTGTTTGGCATGAAAAAGCTCCGCTTGGTAAGATGGATTTGGTTGTTGACTTGAACTTTAGAATGGATTCATCGGCACTATATTCTGATATAGTATTGCCATCTGCTTCTTGGTATGAAAAAGCCGATATAAACTCAACAGATATGCACTCATTTATTCATCCATTATCAGAAGCGGTACCGCCTGTTTGGGAAGCTAAGACCGATTGGGATATATTTGCGGATATCGCAAAAAATACAAGCGAATTGGCAAAAATCAAGTTTCCGGGTGTCCATAAAGACATTCATATAGCTCCACTTATGCATGATACCGTTGATGAGATATCACAGACATCTGTTAAAGACTGGTATAAAGGTGAATGCGAAGCAATTCCTGGTAAAACTATGCACAAGATATCAGTAACACAGCGTGATTTTACAAAAATCTATGATAAGTTTATCACTTTAGGCGAGACAATTAGAGATAAAGGTACCGGTGCTCACGGTAATCATATGGATGTAAAAGAAGAGTATGATATGATGCTTTCATCAAATCACTTTGCAAATGAGAAGATCAATGATAAAGAGTATCCGTCTTTAAAAAGAGATATCTCAGCAATAAATGCCGTTTTACATCTTTCAAGCCTAACTAACGGAAGATTGGCGGTACAAGCTTATAAAAATGCAGAAGTCAAAACAGGCCTAAAACTGGATGATATAGCAGATGGGCAAAAAGATATCCATTATCAATACAAAAATCTTCAAGAGTCTCCAAAAAGATATAATATGTCTCCTGTGTGGTCAGGGTTAATGGATGGCGGACGTGCTTACTCAGCATTTACATATAATGTTGAGAAGATGATTCCGTGGAGAACATTAACGGGACGCCAACATACATATCTAGATCATGAGCTGTATTTGGCATTTGGTGAGCAGCTTCCAACATACAAACCGTCTCCGAGTCCAGAAGTATTTGGGGATTTAAGAGAAACGCTACAAAATAACAAAAGCGCTAGAGTGCTTAACTGCTTGACTCCTCATGGAAAATGGCATATACACTCAACATACATGGATAACCCTAGAATGTTAACGCTCTCGCGTGGTAAAGAGCCTTGCTGGATTAGTGAAGCTGATGCAAAAGAGATGGGGATTCAAGATAATGATTGGGTAGAAGTTATTAATGATAATGGTATTTATGCCACTAGAGCAGTTGTTAGTACAAGAATTCCAAAAGGTGTTACCATCGTTTACCATACGGTTGAGAGAACATTAGGTGCTCCTATTTCACAAGAGAGAAAAGGTAAAAGAACAGGTGGAAATAACTCTATCACCCGTGTTCGTTTAAAACCAAATTTATTAGCAGGCGGATATGGGCAGTTTTCATATCATATGAATTATTGGGGTCCAGTCGCAGTAAATAGAGATGCGCACGTAATCATTAAAAAGATGACAGAAGTTATCGTTTAAATCAGAAACATAGAAAAAAAGGAATCAAGATGGATATAAGATCGCAGATGTCAATGGTTTTTCACCTGGATAAATGTATAGGCTGTCATACTTGTACTGTTGCATGTAAAAATATATGGACAGACCGTGAGGGTGCTGAGTATATGTGGTGGAATAATGTTGAAACGAAACCGGGAACTGGTTATCCTACTAAGTGGGAAGATCAAGAGATCTATAAAGGCGGTTGGGAGAAGCATTCTTCCGGTAATATTGCGCTAAAAGGTGCAGGTAAAAGAAAGGGGTTGTTAAATATTTTCTATAATCCTGCTTTACCGACAATTGATGATTATTATGAGCCTTTTACTTATAAGTACTTGGATTTAATAGAATCACCACAACAAGATGTTCAGCCGGTTGCAAGACCAGTTTCACTCATTACCGGCAAGCCGATAGATATCAAAATGGGTCCAAACTGGGATGATGATTTAAGTGGTACTCCGGATTTTGCAAGAAAAGATCCAAATCTAGCAAATCTCTCAGCGGCAGAGCAAGAGGCAATGTTTCAGCTAGAGAGAATGGCATTTTTCTATTTACCTAGGATTTGTAACCACTGTCTAAACCCTGCTTGTGTAGCTTCTTGTCCTTCAGGCGCTATTTACAAAAGAGGAGAAGACGGTGTTGTCTTAATAGACCAAAGCGTATGTCGTGGCTGGAGGATGTGTGTAACGGCTTGTCCATACAAAAAAACTTACTATAACTGGAGTACCGGAAAATCTGAAAAATGCCTCTTGTGCTTTCCTAGAATAGAGGTAGGCGAGGCTCCGGCTTGTATGCATTCGTGTGTTGGAAGAATCAGATATTTGGGGGTTATGCTTTATGATGCAGATAAAATTGAGCAGGTTGCATCTTCTAATGAAAAAGATTTGATTAAAAATCAAATTGATATGTATCTTGATCCTCATGATCCTGAAGTGATTGCGGCTGCTAAAGCAAACGGTATAGCAGACTCAACATTACGCGCAGCACAAAATTCACCAATTTATAAGTTTGTAAAAGAGTGGAAGATAGCTTTACCTTTGCATGCTGAGTTTAGAACATTGCCAAACTTATTTTATGTTCCACCGATGTTGCCTGTTATGGCAATGGTTGGAGAACAAAAAGGCGATTCTCCTAAGTTGCATTCAGTTGCTAAAAATTGGGATGATAAATGGCTTTATGATACAAGTTTGGATGAAATATTTGGAACAATCGACAATATGCGTTTTCCATTGAAATATATGGCGAATCTATTTGGTGCAGGGGATGAGAAATTGTTAGCAGAAAAACTAAAAAAACTGATGGCTATTAGGATTTACAGAAGGCATATAACTGTCGGTGATATTTCCGCAGAAAAATCAGCAGCTGCTCTTGCAAATGTAAATTTAACGGCAGATGAAGCGGAAGCTATTTATAAAATGACTTCATTGCCTAAGTTTAACGAAAGATTTGTTATTCCTGCTGCGCATAGAGAGCAGGCCCTTGAGATGATAGAAGCAACCGAAGAGGTTAAGGGCAATACAGGATTTGGCTTTACGGAACCGCCTGTCAGGGGATTATAATGAAATTAGACCATTATGCTTCTTTTGCAAAAGTTTTTGAATATCCCGAAGAGGACTATCATGAAGTCGTAATTGAAGCAATAAAAGCGCTTGGAGATAGTTATCCACAGTCCACAAAGGAGCTAGAGAAGTTTTTAGAACTTCTTCCGATGCAAACCGGTGAGTTGCAGGAGCTTTATTCAAAGTCGTTTGAAGTCCAGGCGGTTACGTCTTTGGATGTTGGATATGTTCTTTATGGGGATGACTATCAACGCGGGGTTATTATGGTGAATTTGAAAGAGGAACATAATAAAGCAAACAATAGTTGCGGTGAGGAGTTAGCAGATTTTTTACCAAACTTACTAAGACTGCTGCCTAAAATGCAGGACCCGGAAACAATTCATGAGCTAGTTACGATGTTAATTGCAATTGCAGTTGAAAAAATGATGGAAGAATATGATGCATCCACTTTAAAAGCAAAAGATGTGTTATATAAAAAACAGCATAAAACCTTAATAACTCCAACTTTGCCTATTACAATCTTTTTGCATGCGTTTAAAGCTTTGTATTTGGCTTTTGATAGCGACTTTGCTTTGATTAAAACAAAAAAACTATTCAAAGGTGAGAGTTTTATAGGGCATATTAGAAATGAATTAGAAGTTCAAGAGGGTAAACAGAGCTCTAATAGTTGCGATACCGGCGGTTGTGGTACCGGTAGCTGCTAATAATTTATAAAAATAGAAAGGATTTGGCATGGATATTTTATTATTTGGCGCGTTTCCATACGTAGCTGTAGTTGTCTTTTTCATAGGAACAATATGGAGATATCAGACGGGTTTTAAATACTCTTCTTTATCTTCACAGTTCCTAGAGACAAAGAAGTTGTTTTTATCATCGGTACCGTTTCACGTCGGTATTTTAGTTATTTTAACAGGGCATTTTATAGGCTTTTTGTTCCCGTCTTGGTTTACTTCAGCAGGAGGCGGTGGTATTATATCATTTGAGACTATAACACTTGCTTTTGGATTGTCTGCGATAGCAGGACTTATCTTTTTAATGATAAGACGATTTCAAAATGAAAGAATTATGACCGTTACCACAAAGATGGATATTTTAATAGAATTTGTACTTCTTGTGCAGTTTGGTCTTGGTATCTGGATAGCTATCGAGCTTAGATGGGGTTCACAGTGGTATGCGGCCGTAATGGTTCCGTATTTAAGATCAATCTTTACTCTTGATCCAAACATAAGCGCAGTATCTGCTATGCCAGTAGCTGTGCAGTTGCATGTAATCGGAGCTTTCTTATTTATTTTACTGATTCCGTTTACAAGATTGGTTCACTTCCTTGTAGCACCGTTTCACTATATCACAAGACCATACCAGATTGTCAGATGGTATTGGGATAAAAAAGCGATCAGAGATACAAATACTCCTTGGACTACTACAAGACCAAAGCATCTGTAGGCTTTGGTCATAAAATTAATAAAAGGACGATGTTATGTTAGAAAAAGCAACGGTAAAATCACACAAGATACTGTTTTTCAATACATTGGCATTTACAATTGCTTTTGCTGCATGGATGCTAAATGGTGTGTTGGTTACCTTTTTGGTAAGCAATCAGGTATTTGATTGGAGTACGGTTGAGATGGGCTGGCTTATAGGTATCCCTGTACTAACAGGAGCACTTGTTAGGTTTCCTGTCGGTATCTTAACAGATAAATTTGGCGGAAAATATGTGTTTAGTTTTCTATTGATTTTATCTGCAATTCCTATGTATTTACTATCTACAGCGGATAGCTTTTTTACTTATGCTGTATATAGTTTAGGATTTGGAATCACTGGAGCCAGTTTTGCGGTAGGTATTGCTTTT
This sequence comes from Helicobacteraceae bacterium, assembly GCA_027023805.1. Classification (GTDB taxonomy): domain Bacteria; phylum Campylobacterota; class Campylobacteria; order Campylobacterales; family Sulfurimonadaceae; genus Hydrocurvibacter. Next base: position 3,321 of record JALVUF010000018.1, on the reverse strand, counting down.
ACTTCCGTTTGGTACCCAAAAAAGAATCAGGGCATAGCACTTGGTATTTTTGGCGCAGGTAACGCAGGCGCAGCAGGAACTGCACTATTGGCACCAACGATTTTAAAACATTTAACAAATAACGGCACACATCTAGACGGATGGCGGATATTGCCTGTATATTATGCCGTTATGTTACTTATTATGGGAATAGTATTTTTATTTGTTACAGAAAACAAGGTCACAGAAGCAGCAAATAAGACTATTGTCAAGATGATGCGTCCGCTAAAAGATTTAAAAGTTTGGAAATTTGGCCTTTGGTATTTTCTGGTTTTTGGGGGTTTTGTCGCATTTTCACAGTGGTTGATCCCATATTTTGTTAATGTTTATTATCTGCCGCTAGTTACTGCCGGTTTGTTTGCGGCAGCTTTTAGCTTTCCTTCCGGTGTGATTCGTGCTTTTGGAGGATGGTTGTCTGATGTTTATGGTGAGAGAAAAGTTATGATGTGGGTATTAGGCGCTACTATCGCAATAAGCGCAATGTTAATGATACCAAAAATGGAGATTTTTTCACCAGGACCCGGTATAGTAGCGAAGATTCCCGGTACTGTTACCGCAGTTACATCAGATAGTGTAACTGTAGGAAAAACAACTTATCACTTTAAATCAAAACAAAAAAATACTAAAGTAAGCATAACAAATAGCCAAGAGATGCATATTTTACCTGTTAAAATATCATGGCAGACTCCTATTGTAAAAGTTGGACAAAAGGTTAAAAAAAAGGAGTTATTGGTTAAGGGATACACAAGAATAGCTTTTCAGGCAAATGTATGGATTTTTGCCTTTTTAGCTGTAATTATAGGTTCAATTTGGGGTATAGGCAAAGCATCTGTTTATAAATACATTCCAGAGCACTATCCAGAAGATGTAGGCATGGTTGGAGGTGTAGTTGGCGTGCTTGGTGGGCTTGGTGGATTTTTTATACCGATAATACTTGGATATCTATTAAAATTTACCGGTATTTGGTCAAGCGCATGGCTGTTTGTATTTGTGTTATCGCTTATTTGTATGTGGTGGCTATTAAAAGAAACTGATGATAAAGAGTTAGTAGTATAAAAGGAAAATAAGATGAACGAAGAGATGAATGAACCAATTAATGAAGAGATGAACTTAGGAGAGGGAGTATCCCCGTATTCTCCACCGGATGCATATCATCCACCAAAAATGGATGATGATGTTCCTTATGAAGAGATGCACCCGTTTATACGGACACTAAGAGATGAGCATCAAGCCTTTACCGATAAATTGACAGAGTTTGAAGAAACACTTGCGATGATGGAGAATGGTCAGGTTGATAGAAAGATAGATAAAAGGTTGCAGGACTTTTTTGAATACTTTGATGAAGAGATAAGAGTTCATAACTTAAAAGAGGAAGAGAAGTTTTTCCCTCTTATTAGTAAAATGATGAATGAAGAGGGCGATCATTCTAAGGGCAGTGAAGAGTTTAATGCAATCGATATATTAGAAGATGAGCATAGTAAATTTATACAAATGGCTGCTGTCGTTTTTAACTTTTTTGCTCTTTTTTCAAGAATTCCTGATGAGAGATCAAGGATTATAGTGCTAGATGCCGCAATTTCAGAAGCAAGAGCTTTAATCGAGCTTTTAAAGGTACATATTTTTAGAGAAGATACAATTATATTTACTTATGCACATAGAAATTTCTCCGATGAGGATTACGCACTATTGTAATGACAAATAAAGGATCCGTAATGAGCAAGATAGATATAATCAAAAAGCATGGTTTAAAAGGCAGCCCTGCAATGGGGCTTGCTATGGCAACATTTGGATTTTTTATAGGATTTGCCGCAGTATCATTATATGGTCCTGTTGCCGCAAAACTTAAGGATATTTTGGGAATATCTGGATTTTTACTAGGCTTATTGGTGGCAGCACCAAATCTCTCCGGTTCATTATTAAGAATACCGTTTTCTGCATGGGTGGATAAAGTAGGTGGAAAAAAACCGATACTTATTTTATTTCTTTTATCACTTATAGGAATGGTTGGTTTAACCACTTTGTTGATATTGTATTATCCAAGTCATTTTTCAAGAGATTCGTATTGGCTTATTGTCTTGTTTGGCATTTTAAGCGGTTCTGGCATTGCTATCTTTTCTCCTGGAATTGCGCAAACATCTTATTGGTATCCAAATAATAAGCAAGGTTTTGCGCTTGGTGCGTACGCGGGATTTGGTAATTTGGCGCCAGGTTTAATAGGCATATTTTTGCCGATTGCGCTACATGGTTTAGGTTTAACAGATACGTATTTGCTTTGGCTAGGTTTTTTACTAGCAGGAACAGTGTTATATTGGATATTCGCTCATGATAGCTATTATTTTCAATTAGTTAAACAAGGAATCGGTAAGCATGAAGCAATAGAAATAGCAAAACAGCTAGATGAGGAGCATTTCCCGACTGTCAGTACGTTGGAGTCATTGAAAATTTCGGCAATGATTCCAAGCACATGGGCATTGGTCGCTCTTTATTTTACATCTTTTGGAGGTTTTTTAGCTCTTACGGTATGGTTTCCGACATACTGGGCAAAAAGTTACCATTTTGATTTAAGAGAAGCAGGTTTACTGATGGCGGTAGGATTTTCGCTGTTATCCTCTTTGATTCGTGTTTGGGGTGGGAGTATTAGTGATAAATTTGGTGGAGAGGCTATAGCAATACTGAGTTATTTTGTTGTTTTAGTCGGTGCATCAATTATATTTTTTGCTCATGATGTTTTTTGGATTGCCGTTACCGGTGAAGTTGTCATCGGCGCAGGAATGGGTATAGCTAATGCTGCTGTTTTTAAACTTGTACCAAAATACGTACCTAATGCTACAGGCGGAGCTGCAGGCTGGGTTGGCGGACTCGGTGCTTTTGGTGGATTTGTTGTTCCTCCGATATTGGGGATTTTTATAGATAGATATGGTGTAGCAGGTTATGAAAAAGGCTTTAGTGTTTATATGGTCTTAGCTGTTATATCGATAATTATCTCTTTTGTTTTGCTAGTTACTCATCGTCATGATGTGTAAGATTTGATTATTATGAAAATATAAGGAGGTAGTTTTTATAAAATATAATTTTAAAGGTGGAGGTTTTAATAAAACTTCTGAGGGTTCACATCATCTGGGAAGACATGATTGTGTTTATGTTAATAGTTAATTAAAATAAAGGATGAAAGAATGTCAATAAATATAGAAAATTGGGACGTTGAAAATAGCGAGTATTGGGAAAAAACAGGTAAAAGTATCGCGACTAGAAATCTTTGGATCTCTATCCCGTCACTTTTGG
>JALVUF010000017.1 GCA_027023805.1 Helicobacteraceae bacterium | reverse complement strand
TCTGCACGGGCATTATCTGTTAAGGATAGAAAATAGGTTTGTATTCCATGAGCTTCCAATCTTTGACTATATGGCACCGCATTTGCATGTATTGATATAAAAAGATCTGCATGTTTTTTATTGGCAAATCTCGTTCTGTTTCTCAATGTAAGAAACTTGTCAGTTTTACGCGTCATATATACAGTGTATCCACGCTGTTTTAAAATCTTATATAACTTTAAGCCAATAGCAAGAACAACATTTTTTTCATGATATCCCATAAAACCTGTCGTACCTGGATCTTTGCCACCGTGTCCCGGATCTACAACTATAATTCTATGCTGATCGGCAATATATGGAATATTGCTGTAATCTTCAATGGAGCGTATGCTGATAGCTTTTTCAACTCGATTATGCAAAACTATTTGATGGTGCGCACGTCTTTGTGTATATTTTGTCGCCATACTAACTATAATCTTGTTATGCTTGAGATATAAATTGACTTTAACAGGAGATTTGCTAGTTATAATTAAAGCAATTTTATGATTATTCAACCTTTTAAGACGGATACTGTCAATGCAGTACTTTTTAAATACTCTATTATAGTGCATAGAAGCATTTATGTTTAAAATATACTGATATCTTCTAATATGACGTTTATAATAATTAATACTTCTGGATGTGACGTTACGATTAAACTTTAATACAAGATATTTAGATTGCCAATTTGCCCATACCAATATTCTACGATTAGAATTTAGACTAGCGTACAAATGTCTTAATTTTATTTTATATGAATTTATATCAATGTGCAACAATGCGCCACTTTTGATGATACCGTTTAACGACTTTTGCTGAAGCGGTATATTGTTTTTGACATATGCTTTTAAATAGAGCGTTTTATACTCATTGTAAGCTCGTAAAATATTATTTATGCGTTTAGTTTGAAGTAGATAATCTGCATGGCGGAGAACTTGTATATCTGTAGAGGCGTATAAAAAATTAAAAAATATTGCTAAAATAACAACTATTTTTAGCATCTATGCATCTTCACCATGTATTAATTTTGCCATTAGCTCTTTTACTGTCATCAAAGAATTTAATCTATACCCGTTTGTGCCTGAAAAAAATAAACCAAGCTCTGTATCTCCATTATAAGCATCACTTAACCTGTCTGCTATACAAAAACCGACCTCTTTGGCTTCAATACCTCTATGACATGGAGCAACACAATTTGATATACATTTAATCGCCGGACCCTCACGTTTTTCAACCAAGTTGACCAAATTTGTCTTAATGCCACGGGCAGGATATCCAACGGGAGAACCCATCAGTACGATATCCTCTTCCTTTGCCGCCATCAATACTTTTTTGAAATTTTCATGAGCATCACACTCATACGTTCCGATAAAACGTGTACCCATCTGAACACCATCAGCACCTAAATTCATCATTTTTTCTATATCATTTTTATCCCAAATTCCGCCTGCTGCAAAAACTGGGATATCTCCCCATTTTTTTGCCTCTTTAACAACAGGTTCGATAAGGTTTTCCAGCTGATACTCAGGCATTAAACATTGCTCATATGTAAAACCTTGATGTCCGCCGCTCTTTGGTCCCTCTAAAATAACGGCATCAGGCAATCTATTGTATCGTTTCTGCCATCTTTTACATATAATCATTAATGCCTTAGCAGATGATACAATCGGCACAAGAGCAACATCAGGATAACCTTCTGTAAATTCAGGCATGTTTGTCGGTAAACCGGCACCGGTTATTATTATATTCACACCCGCTTCACAGGCATCGCGCACAACCCTTCCATAATCATTAATCGCATACAATACATTTGCGGCCAAAGGCTTATCGCCACAAATTTTTCTTGCATTTTCAACAATATGAAACAATCCCTCTTTAGAATAAAAACTTGTAGTCTCTAATGGTCTTTGTGAGACTAATTTTTGTGCATATTCCTTATTTTTATAATATCCGGTACCGACAGAGCTGATAACGCCCAGTCCTCCTTCACGTGACACACTGCCTGCCAACTTGTCCCAGCTGATACCGACACCCATACCGCCTTGAATGATTGGATAATCAATCTCATGTTTACCTATTTTAATGCTCTGCAATTTCATTATAAAACCTTCAGTTTTGCAAACTTTCGCTTACCTACTTGTAAAATATACTCTCCCGCAAAGAGCTGCTCCTGCTCATCAACGACTTTTTGTTGATTGACTTTTACACCACCTTGTTTTATATCTCTGCGGGCTTGGGATGATGATATCTCCAACTTGCATTCCAACAAAGCCTTAACAATCCAAATTGACTCTTCTTTTATTTCAAAACACTGTATTTCACTGGGTATCTTGTTTTGTAAATGAATCTTATCAAACTCTTCTTTTGCAGTTTGTGCCTGCTGTTTGGAATGAAATCTCTCTACAATCTCAAGTGCAAGCATCTCTTTTGCAAGTTTTGGATGCAACTTTGACTCATCGACCTGGGTTTTCAAAATAGCAATATCGTCCAAATTTTTAGAGCTTAAGAGCTCATAATAACGCCACATCAATTCATCAGATATACTTAGAATTTTACCGAACATATCATTTGCTTTCTCTGTAATGCCGATATAATTATTTAATGATTTACTCATTTTCTGAATTCCGTCCAAACCCTCCAATATAGGCATCATGACAACAGACTGCTCATCCGTCATACCGTAAGTTCTTTGAAGATGCCTTCCCATAAGCAGATTAAACTTTTGGTCAGTACCGCCAAGTTCTATATCGCTTTTTAAATGTACACTATCATACCCCTGCAAAAGTGGATATAAAAACTCGCTAATGGAGATAGATTCATTACTTTTATAACGCTTATCAAAATCATCACGTTCAAGCATTCTAGCCACATTATATGTCATAGTGAGCTCCAGCAAACCTTTAGACCCCAGTGCATCCAACCATACGGAATTAAACACTACTGTAGTTTTATCAGGATCTAAAATATTAAAAATCTGGTCCTTGTAGCTCTTTGCATTTTGTAAAACCTGCTCTTTTGAGAGAACCTTTCGTGTTGCATTTTTACCTGTAGGATCTCCTATTTGTGCAGTAAAATCTCCAATTAAAAATTGAACATTTGCGCCGTATTGTTGAAAAATTGATAATTTTTGCAACAATACCGTATGTCCTAAATGCAAATCGGGAGCAGTCGGATCAAAGCCTGCTTTTACATTATATCTTTCTCCGGTATGAAAATATCTCTCTAACAACTTTTTAATACGTTCAAAATCTATAATTTCTACGCTACCCCGTCTTATCTCTTTTAAAGCTTTATCAATCATCTCTATTCCCAATATTTATAAATTTTTCCTATAAGCATCATCTGCTCTTGTGATACTTATTAATTTAACTACTTTTTCAATCTTACTCTGAAGATAATTTATATTTTCCTGTGTAGAATGAAAATCTATCTCACAATAGCGGGTATATTCCACCTTATCCCTTCCTAGCTCTATACTTGTAATATTGATATCAAGTTTTGCCAAATAAGTTAAAAACTTAGCTAACGCACCTTTGGTGCTTTGCAAAGTTACTATCATATGATAATTATAGATATTTGTATCTTCCCACTGCACAAAAACCATGTCAACATTATCTTCTATTTGAGCAACGGCATGTTCACATAACTTATGATGTACATGCACTTTAGAACCTTCAAGGATACCTACTATAGGGTCAGAGATTTTTGGATGACAGCAATAATCAAAAACTAAACCGCTGACTGATTTATTACTGATAATCTTAACTCCTAAAAACGTATAGTGCCTAAATTTAAATTTTCTTCTTGTTAAAAAATTTGTGAATCTCTTATTTTGACTCAACTCAGATATATATTTAGATATTGTATCTTTTAATTGGTTTTTATCTGTAGATATTTTCAACCTTTTTTCATGACAATTATGCTTTTTAAACCATTCATCTACTCTGGATGCGTTAAGACCCATAGTTGTTGCAATGATATTTAAGCCGGTCAAACTATCAATATCTCTTAGCTTTGCATTACACAGTGCTTTCATGTTTGACTTAGCTCTGGATGTCTTAACAGCATCTATCCAGCTACATCTTGCAGCATCTTTATCTGATGTAATTATCTTTACTATATCTCCATTTTTAATCTCAGCCAATAATGAAGTTTTAACCTTATTAACTAGTGCGGATACCGCCCGATGACCTACCTCTGTATGAACGGCATAGGCAAAATCCAGCACTATTGCTCCACGCGGTAAGGCAAAAGCTTCTCCTTTTGGAGAAAATACCGTTATATCTTCACCATACAAATCATTAGTAATCATTGTATAAAAATTTTCAACAGATTCATGCTGATACTGGAGATTATGCAACCAATCCAGTTTTACTTCATTAGCCCCACTTTTGTACTTCCAATGTGCTGCGATACCATATTCAGCAGTATTGTGCATCTCAAATGTACGAATTTGCACTTCAAAAATTGCAGCATTAAAAAAAACTGAAGAATGTATTGTTTGATATCCATTCTCTTTTGCAATGGCTATATAATCTTTAAATCTTGAGGCTAACGGCTTAAAATGGAGATGCACTATCCCTAATACCTTATAACAATCAAGCATATCTGCAACTAAAATTCGTATCGCCAATAAATCTAAGATCTCATCAATGCCGATACCTTTTCTTTGCATCTTGAGATATATGGAGTATTTATGTTTTATTCTGCCGATAATATTAAAATCATCCTCACAAAAGCCGTTTTCAATCATAAGACGTGAAATATTTTGCTTAAACTCATCTAATTTGAAATCGATAGCTTGAAAATTTTCTTGTAAATAATTTTTAATATAATAGTACTGTTTTGTAAAAAGATATGAAAAGCTTAAATCTTCTAAAATATTTTTTATAAACGAAATACCTAAGCGGTGAGCGATGGGAGCATAAACAACAAGTGTTTCTTCTGCAATTCTATGTTGCTTTGCTTTAGATAAAGCATCAAGCGTCAACATATTATGCAATCTATCACATAGTTTTACAACTAAAATGCGTACATCTTCGATACTTGCAATCAACATTTTTCGAAACGATAATGCGGAAGTAATTAATTTTTCATTTGAAGTTGACGATATTAACTGCTCATCTCTTATAGAGTCGATTTTGGTTAAACCGCCAACAAGATGGGCTATATCATTGCCGTACATTTCTAAAATATTCTCAATTGTAACATCAGTATCTTCAACAACGTCATGCAAAAGAGCAGCTATCACCATAGCTTCATCGCTTGTTATATCTGCTACAATAGCTGCGACAACTATAGGATGAACTATATAAGGTTCCCCACTTTTTCTACTCTGGCCCACATGCGATTTAGTAGCAAAATTAAGCGCTTTTAGCAATCTTGATGTTTGTGGTGTTTTGGCAAACAAATATTGTGTTGCACTTTTTACATCATATATATTTTTAATCTCTTGTATATTTAAATCATTCACTTAAAATACTTTATTTAACTTTTTTTTGCACAAACCCTTTTACGCTAATTAATCCTTCTGCAATCTCCATTAAAGCCAAATCAGCAGCTTTAAAATTTTTAACGTCTATGTTTAGCTTACTGCTAGCACCGTTTAACAACTCATCTGTACGTTTTGAAACTGCTAATGCCAGTGTATATCTATCAATATTTGCACTCTTTAGCGCTTTTGCGGTTAATTCTTCAAGTCTCATATATTTCCTTTTTTATTATTGTACAATCGAACAATTGTCGGTATTACCGTTAATAATATCTAATAAATTGTTTGGTTTAAACATATCGCAGATAATAATTGGCAACTTATTATCTTTTGCAAGCGCGATAGACGTATCATCCATAACTTTAATATGCTCGCTTAGTATCTGATCATAAGTGATGGTATCAAATTTAACAGCATCATTGTATATATTTGGATCTTTATTATAAACGCCATCCACTTTGGTGGCTTTAATGATAACTTCAGCACCTATTTCTACTGCTCTGAGTGTTGCTGCGGTATCAGTAGTAAAAAAAGGATTTCCCGTACCTGCAGAAAAAATTACCACTCTGCCTTTTTCTAAATGTCTGATTGCTTTACGATTAATATACGGTTCTGCTATTTGTTCCATCTTAATGGCCGTTTGCATACGCACTTGCAAGCCGACATGTTCACAGGCTTCTTGCATAGCAACGCCGTTTATCACAGTAGCTAGCATACCCATATAATCACCGGATGTTCTCTTGATGATTCCATCATGTGCCGCTGTTACGCCTCGAATAATATTTCCACCACCAATAACAATCGCAATCTCTATGCCCGCATCAACTAAAGATTTTATTTCGCTAGAAATATACTTTAAAATCTGAGTATCAATGCCGTGACCCGCATCACCTGCAAGCGCTTCGCCGGAAAACTTAACCAACACACGTTTTTTCCCCATAAACAACCTTTCTTTAGCTAATAGAAGTACGCGATTATATAGTAAAATGGCTTTAAAATGGCTTCATTATGCAAAATATGCTAACATTACTACATTAAAGAAAGGTTTACAGATGAAGAATAAAAAATTTTTAGATTTTAACGTACAATATGATACATTTTTAGAAGATTTGGAGGATTTAATTCAAAAAAATAAAGATAAAATACACTCTCTTTTGGCAATACAAAATAAAACATTTGATAATTTTGTAAAACCGCTATCCCTGATAGATGAAGAGTTAAATCAATTTATTACACCTTTAACGCATTTAAATAGTGTCAAAAATTCTTCACAAACACAGGAAATTTACACAAAAATGATTCCCGTTATCTCTACATATTCCACACAAATATCGCAAAATAAAAATATATATAATGTCTTTAAAGCAATATCTAAGCATAAGAATTTATCAGATGAGCAACAAAGGGTGATTGAATTAAATATACTGGATTTTAAATTAAGCGGAGCCCATCTTAATGAAAAGACAAAAATGAAACTTCAACAAATAAATATAAAATTAGATGAATTATCTAACCAATTCTCACAAAATCTATTGAATGCCACTAATGAATATAACTATATTATTACAGATGAAAAAGATGTTAATAATTTGCCTAAAAGCGATAAAAACCAGATAAGTTTTAAGCAAAATGGTATTACAAAATATAAATTGACTCTGCAAGCACCAATATATACAGCATACATGACATATGGAACCAATAGGGCAATCAGAGAAGCTTTGTATAAGGCATACACAACAAGAGCACCACAAAATGCCGAGTTAATAGATGAAATTTTGAGATTAAGATTTGAGATGGCAAATCTTCTTGGATTTAAAAACTATGTTGAGTACTCTATGGCATCAAAAATGGCGCCATCTTCTAAAAAAGTTTTAAATTTTTTACAAAAACTTACCGATGCCTCAGCCAATCAAGCTAAAAAAGAGATACGAGAGCTTCAATCAATTGCCGATATCAAACTTCAAAGTCATGATATAGCATTTTATAGTGAAATTCTAAAACAACAAAAACATAAGATAAATCAGGAGGATTATAGACCATATTTTGAACAAACCAAAGTTGTAGATGGTTTGTTTCAGTTTTTACAGCAACTTTTTGGGCTTACATGTAAATCTATCAAATTAGAATTATGGGATAAAAAAGTTAAAGTATATGATGTATATATCAAAGATGAGCTAAAAGCGAGATTGTACCTTGATTTAGAAAGTAGAAAAAATAAACGAGACGGTGCTTGGATGCACAATTGGCAAACTCACGGTATCTTAGAGGATAAAACCACGCAATTAGCATCAGCGCTTATAGTATGTAATTTCCCAAGTTCAGACGAAGAAAATCCATCCTTATTACGCCATGATGATGTAGTAACTCTTTTCCATGAAATGGGACATGCTATTCATCACATTCTCTCAGATGTTCAACAAATAGGTGTCAGCGGAGTCAATGGAGTGCAGTGGGACGCCGTAGAATATCCATCGCAGTTTTTAGAAAATTTTGCTTACGAACCTGAAGTTCTCCGACTGTTTGCAAGGCACTATCAAACTGATGAAATATTACCAGAAGCATTAATCAAACAACTAATTCATGCTAAAAACTTTCAGTCAGCTTTATCAATGTTAAGACAATTAGAATTTTCTATGTTTGATTTACAGATACACTCAAAGCTATATCAAGGCCAACAGATACAAATAATTCTAGACCGTATCAGGGAACAAACGGCTTTAATAAAACCTCCAGCTTATAATAAATTTCAAAATGGATTTTCACATATCTTTGCAGGAGGATATGCAGCTGGATATTACAGCTATAAATGGGCGGAAGTATTAAGCGCAGATACTTTTTTTCAAGTTATTGATGAGGGAATATTTAACTCTAAAACTGCTAAAAAATATCTAGATATTATACTAAAAAAAGGCGGTAGCTATAATATGTATGAACTTTTTGAACAATTAATGAAACGAGAACCTATGATAGATAGCCTGCTAAGACTAAACGGTATAAATTAACATGATGAAAATTATTGTTTTTATCATGTTATCAATCGCTGTGTTAGGAGCTAAAGTGATAACAATCGCATCATATAATGTTGAAAATCTTTTTGATCTAAAAACATCAGGATATGAGTATAGCGAATATGTGCCAAACTCTGCCTCTCATTGGAATCTAAAAAACTACAATATTAAGCTAAAGCATATTGCAAAAGTAATACAAGATATGAATCCGGATATTATAGGCTTACAGGAGATAGAATCAAGACAAGCATTTAAAGACCTTAAACACAAACTCACAAGAGATGGGCTTTATTATAAATACAGTGCATTTGCATACAAAAAAGATACAACTGTAAAAGTAGGATTATTAAGTAAATATCCTATTATTAGTACCAAAGAATTAGTGGTAAATTATAGCTATAGATACAGAAATATTTTGCAGGTAAAAATTAAAATAGATAATCAAATATTATATCTATTCGTAAATCATTGGAAATCAAAATCAGGCAAAGAAAACGAACGAATAAAATCCGCAAGAGTTTTGTACAAAGAGATTAAAAAAGTCGGATTTGATCATTACATTATAGCTTTAGGAGACTTTAACTCAAACTATAATGAATATCAAACAATAAGCAAACGCAACAATAATACGCATGGCAAAACAGGAGTTAATAATATCTTAAAAACCATATATACACAAACAAATGCACAAAAAGCTGCTCATATTTTATGTAATACATGCCTATATAATCTATGGTATGACACAATACCTGACAAAAGATATAGCTATATCTATAAACATAAATATGATTCAATTGATAACATTATTGTTAATAAAAAACTATTAACAAGCAAAGTATTCCATTACAAAATCAGATCTATGCAGAATTTTCAGCGAACCTATCTGTTTAACGGCGAATATATAAACAGATGGCAACTAAGCAGACAAAGACCACATATGCATTTAGGCAAAGGGTACTCAGATCATTTACCGGTAGAGGCAAAATTTATTATCAATTAACCAACTCGCAATCATAAAAAGGATAAAACATATAAACCAAACAACATAAAACATAATGAATAAAACAAACAAAGAATAAATTAAAAGAATTAAAAGAAAGAAACAGTAGAAGACAGATATAAAATCCAACAGCTAGGCAGCGACCTAC
>JALVUF010000016.1 GCA_027023805.1 Helicobacteraceae bacterium | reverse complement strand
ATTATTTTAAAGCTCTGTTAGTTGGTCTTATTTCTGGATAGGTACTTATATGCCTAAAATAGAGGAAAATTATGAATATTTGTGTTGTGGGTACGGGTTATGTAGGGCTGGTGTGCGGTGTTTGTTTTGCTCAGATGGGAAATCAAACTGTTTGTGTGGATATAGACGAGACAAAAATAGATGCACTCAAGCAAGGCATCTCTCCCATCTATGAGCCGGGACTTGAAGAGATACTGCTTGAGAGCTATCAAAATAAAACTCTTGATTTTACAACAGATATAAAACAGGGCGTAAAAGATGCGGATGTGATTTTTATAGCTGTCGGGACTCCTATGGGCCAAGACGGGAGCGCGGATTTGCAGTATGTATTGCATGTAGCCAAAGATATTGGACGATTTATGCAGCATTATACTGTTGTGGTTGATAAATCTACAGTACCTGTAGGAACGGCAGAGCTTGTACGAGATACCATCTATGCGCAGTTGCAAGATAAGCAGATAGATTTTGATGTTGTATCAAATCCGGAATTTTTAAAAGAGGGAGCGGCGATTAATGATTTTTTACATCCTGATCGTGTGGTTGTAGGAGCAGATAACGAAAAAGCTATGGAGATTATGCATGAATTATATTCACCCTTTATGAAACAAAGAGATGCTTTTATAGGCATGGATGTAAAAAGTGCCGAGATGACAAAATATGCGGCAAATGCCATGCTGGCAACAAAAATATCTTTTATGAATGAGATGAGTCAGATATGCCAAAGGGTGGGAGCTGATATAAATGAGGTAAGAAAAGGCATAGGAAGCGACAGTCGGATAGGGTACAGTTTTATATATCCGGGCTGTGGATATGGCGGGAGCTGTTTCCCAAAAGATGTACAAGCACTTGCGAAAACCGCTAGAAAATTTGGATATATTCCACATGTTTTAGAAGCAGTTGAAGCTGTTAATGACGAGCAAAAACATGTTATACCAAACAAAGTGGCAGATAGATTTGGCGAAGATTTAAGTGATAAAGTATTTGCAGTTTGGGGTCTTAGCTTTAAGCCAGAAACTGATGACATGAGAGAAGCAAGCTCTATAACTATCATCAAAGATTTAACATCAAAAGGCGCTAAAATAGTAGCCTATGATCCAAAAGCTATACATGAAGCAAAAAGCCATTATCTAAAAAACAATAAGCAGGTTTTTTACGTACACGATAAATATGAAGCACTAAAGGGTGCTGATGCGCTGATTTTGATAACAGAGTGGCCTGAATTTAGAAGCCCTGATTTTTCTAAAATGAAAGAGCTTTTAAAGGCAAATATCTTTTTTGACGGACGTAACCAGTTTAATAAAAATAAAATGAAAAAAATCGGATTTGAGTATTTTCAGATCGGCGTGAGATAGCATTTGAATATCGCAGTTGTTCGTACAGATAAATTAGGCGATTTTATAACAGCACTTCCTGCTTGCAAGGTGCTAAAAAATTATGATAAAAACAATAAAATATATGTGTGTGTTTCCTCCATGAATGCTCCATTGGCTAGAGAGTGTGATTTTATTGATGGAGTTATAATTGATGACGGGTGCAATGTTTTTGAGCTTTCAAGAAGACTTAAAGAGTTTAAAGTCGATGTCTCAATCACTCTTTTTTCAAATACAAGAGTAGCCGTTGCGCAGTTTTTGGCCGGCATAAAAATTCGCATAGCACCTGCTACAAAAATCGCGCAGATTTTTTATAACAAACGCATTAAGCAAAGGCGCTCAGAGGTCAAAATGGCAGAATTTGAATATAATCTTGAGCTTACAAAAATACTTTTTCCCGATATAAATACAAACTACGAAAAACCGCTTTTACGATTTGATGATGCAGATGTAATTTATCGAAAATTTTGTGCAGATAATCGTATAGAAAAAGATATAGTGGCTTTTCATGTTGGTTTTGGCGGATCTTCTGATGCTAATTGGAGCTTGGATGAGTATGAAATTTTAATCCGTGAAGTTTTACATGTAAATAAATATCAAGTAGTATTAAGCTTTGGACCCGATGAAAAAATATTGCAATCACAGATGCAACAACGCCTAAGGGACACATCTGCTGTTTTTTATCTCTCAAATGAGGGTATTGTCGGTTTTGCAAAACTCATAGTCAATTTTAAGCTTTTTGTCTCTACGTCAACAGGTACATATCATTTAGCTTCTCTCGTCGGCACTGCGACTATGACTTTTTTTGGAGATTCAAAATTTGCCAGTGTCGCGCGTTGGAGAGCTGTAGGAGATGAAGCCTTGCAAAAACATTATATGCTCCCGCAAGATGAGGTAAATCGCAAAATAATTTTTGAAAGTGTGAAAAAAGAACTTTCTACTTTTTAAGCTCCTTGTTAAGCTCATACAGCTTGATGTATTTATAAAAATTAGTAGCCATATGTGAAAAAGCGATTACAAGTCCCGCATATCCGTCTAAAAACCCTCGTTTTAAAAAATATGTTTTAAAAAACGAAAATAATCCGTTAGCAATAGCTTTTTGAGGGGATGAGCTTTTTTTACCTGCCTTATCTTTTGCAAACAGCGTAGAGTAAATATCCAGTTTGATTATAAAATCCGTTATGTCGCTGTACGGAAAATGCTTGAGCGTGCCGTCAAGCGTCGCGGTATGTAGATTTTTTATAAGCAGATGTTCATGAACAAAGCTATCTGAAAAAGATGTTATATTTTTGTTATATAGCCGCATAAGCATATCGTTGCCCCAGCAGTGTTTTATCTCAAAATCTCTATAAAAATTTATTCGTTTAATGATATAAATATTGTCAGGGTCGGGTTTGAGTAGGCAAAGCGTATCTGCAAGCTGCATAGATATTGTTTCGTCCGCATCCAAAGACAGCACCCAATTATTTTTTGCAAATTTTGCAGCATGGTTTTTTGTCCAGCCAAAACCTTTAAATTCGCCTTGGATTAAGTTCACATTTTTAAAGGTTTTTGCAATTTGCATCGTTTGGTCAGTAGAGCCGTTGTCATACAAAACCACATCATCAAAAAGAGATAATGATGCAAGAGTGTTTGTAATGGTTTTTTGTGCATTTTTCACGATTATAACACAGGAAATATGTGAGATTCTTTTAGTCATTGACAGGCTGACCTTTTAATCTTTTTTTTATATTTTTAATCTTTCTGTTTTTATTTGAAAAGTATAAAACTTGATTTTTGAACTTTTTATCCACATTGTAATGCAATGCATATTCATCGGCGATAATTTTAAGCAGGTCGTCATTTGCCCACAATTTGGCAAACCCTTTAGCTCTGTTTCTTTGGGAGAGTTGTTTAAATTCCATTCTGTTTATATCGACAACTTTAAATATGTACTCTTTTTTAGTTTTTTTTATTAAGATATTTCCTGGTGAATAATCTTTGTGAAAAATACCGGAATTATGAAGCCGTAGAGTAAATCTAGCAAAAGCTCTTAGAATATTTTCTCTATCTTTGAAAGTGTTATCTAGCAATGGCTCTCTGATGGTAAAATCAAAATCAAATTTTTCGCTGATGAAATAGCTTTTCTTTAAAAGCCAAAAATCATAGAACTCAATATATCCTATTGGTTTTGGGACAAATTGTATAATTTTTAAAGAATTTTTGTATGATTTTTTAGCTTTTGTGTCTCTAAAAAAAGAATAAATAAGCCTATTGAGCAGATGAGGTATCTTAAATGATTTTACAATAGTATCAACATCGTTATAATGGATAACTTTTAGCTCATTTCTGGCTTTATGAATAGTGGTCGCGTTTTTATCGAAATACGATCTTATGCCGACGATAAAATTATAAAAATCAGAATTATTAATCTTATATTTTGTCATAACTTTATTATATCGAAATTTTAATCCAAATAATGTTATCATAAATAAAAAAGAAGTAGCTGTATTTTGAAAAATATTTTAGAATTATGCCTCTCCCCTGATGCCGGTGGATTAGAACTTTATATGGTCAGAGCTTCACATTTCCTGCACGATAAAGCCAATGTGCTAAGTGTCATAAATGAAGTTGGAAAACTTGAGCAGTATTATGAGGGTGCTGATTATAAATATAAAAAGATTAAAAGATATCCTGTTTTTCTATCTTTTTTATCCGCAAAAAAACTGGCACGCATTATAGATGAAAATAAAATAGATATTGTGCATCTTCATTGGACAAAAGATATTCCCATTGCGGTACTTGCAAAAAAACTCTCTACATGTAAACCAAAGCTGGTGCAAACAAGAAATATGATGATGACAAGATTTAAAGATGATTTTTATCATAAATGGCTCTATAAAAATATGGATATGATACTTGCTGTGACACATCAGGTAAAAGAGCAGATAGAGAGATTTGTTCCAAGAGAGATTTGTCCAAAAGTAGAGATGCTTTATATGGGTGCGGATTTTCCCAAGATGATTGATGAAGATGAAAAACAGATGCTTCGTAAAAAATATGCCCTAAAAGGAGATCTCTTTACTATCGGCATAGTCGGGCGTATAGAAGAAGCAAAAGGACAGTATTTAGTCATCGATGTGGTAAAGAAACTACTCCGCAAGAAGATAAAAACTCAAGCCTTGATAGTCGGACATGCCATGGATGAAGATTATCTTACACGCCTTAAAGACAATATAAAAAAAGATGGACTTAAAGACAGGGTTGTTTTTACAGGTTTTACTACAGAGGCGCAGAAGTTGATGCAGCTTTGTGATTGCCTGGTTTTAGCAACAAAAAAAGAGACTTTCGGGCTTGTGCTAATTGAAGCGATGGCTTCAGGAGTGGCAGTAATAGCAAGCAATAGCGGCGGACCGTTGGAGATTATAGATGACGGTAAGACGGGATTGCTGTTTAAAGCAGGTGATGCTGAGGATTTATCCGAGAAGATAAAGATATTAACAGATGCCAATTTTAAAAAAAGATTTGCAGCAAACGGCCAAAAGAGGGCTTATAGTATGTTTGACAGTCAAAAGCAGTTTGGTAAACTTTTTGATCTTCTTAAGGCTTTATAGCCGATAAGTCTATCTGCTTGAAAATATGTCTTTTTGACATGTTTTAAGCTTTTATCCCATGTGTTTGGTATGATTAATTTATTGAATTTAGGTTGGGATTTAATGAAGATACATATTGATATAGACTGTTTTTTTGTTTCAGCACACAGAATCAAAGATAAATCTCTTGTCAGTGTGCCCGTCGGTGTCGGCGGCAGAAGTGATGATTCTATTTTTACAGAGGCAAACAGAGCAAAGTTTATCGACTCGGGATCTTTGACGTCTGTATTTTATCAACAATCCCTTAAAAGGGATGACGATTTATCTTGTTTTATGGACCGATATGGTGATTTACACGGAATACTCACAACATCGAGCTATGAAGCACGAGCTTATGGTGTTAAAACAGCCATGAGTATTAAAGAGGCTCTAAGACTTTGTCCGAGTCTAAGGGTAATAGCACCAGATATGGGGCTCTATCACGATTTGTCAAATAGACTTCACCGATTTTTAGAATTAAAAATTCCTATACTGGAACAAGCCAGCATAGATGAGTTTTACGGTGATATAACAGGATGGATCGATGATGAAGAGATAGAAGATTTTATAAATTCGCTTCGCGAAGAGATACGAAAAGAGCTTGATCTGCCAGTATCTATTGGCGTTGCAAATACAAGATACATAGCAAAATTGGCAACAACTCTTGCCAAGCCTTTTGGATGTAGAGTCGTAACAGCTTTGGAGTTTGATGATTTTATAAATCCTTTACATGTAAGGCTGTTTCCAGGCATCGGAAGCTCAATGATGCAAAAACTAAATGCTCTGAAGATTTATACTTTAGGAGATTTAAGACAAAGAAAAGGTACTGTCTGCTCCTGGGGACATTATGCCAAAGAGATATACAAAAGAGTAAATGGCGAGTCAGATGCACCGATAAACTCAAAAACAAAACGAAAATCAATAGGCATTTCAAGAGCATTTTCTGCAATATTTGACAGGCATGAGCTAAGAAGAAGAGTTGCCGTACTCTCACGTCATCTAATCTTTGCCGTACAAAAGCTGGACGTAATTCCAACTACCTTTACATTTGGCATAAAATATGAACTAAACAAGTCATCACACGTAAGTAAAACAAAATTAAAAGAGTTTGACGAGCGCGAGTTTCGAGATTTTTGTATGCAGATGTTTGAGCTAGCAGATAGCTATAGGCGTTTACATGTAATCAGGCTTTTTATTACATGTAAAGAGTTTACTCATATCTCAAGGCGTGAACTTTCATTGCTTGAGATAAGCGACACTGCGCTGACAAAAAAGATACATACCGTAAGAGAAAAATATGGCTTAGATATCTTAAAGTGGGGAGGAGAGCTAAACTAAAACACAACTTTTAGACCCTGCTTTGATGCGACCTATGACATATGCTTGGGGAATTTGCTTTAAGATGCTTGAACACTCTTTCTCTCTTACTACAAGCACCATCCCGATACCCATATTAAAAGCTTTATACATTTCGTCTTCTTGGACATGTGAAGCTATTAAATCAAAAATTGGAAGTGTTCTTATGCTTTCTTTTTTCACTTCAGCCATTAGGTGATCAGGTAAAACACGTGGTAGGTTTTCTATAATCCCACCACCCGTAATGTGCGCTAGAGCGATGATTTTATCTTTTAGCGCTTTAAATGTTTTGACGTAGATTTTAGTGGGCGTTAGAAGTGTATTTATTAACGATATTCCATTAAGGTCATACTCAAAATCAAGTTTCATAGTATCAAACAAAACTTTTCTAGCAAGTGAAAACCCGTTTGAGTGAAGACCTGAGCTAGGAAGAGCGATTAGCATATCGCCTTCTTGCACAAGGCTTACTCTATCCATTTCACTCTTTTCCGCGACCCCAACAGCAAACCCTGCTAAATCGTAGTCGTCATTTTTATACATACCAGGCATTTCAGCAGTTTCACCGCCAATTAGAGCGCACTGTGCCTCTACACATCCAGCCGCTATGCCCTTTACAACCGATATTGCCACATCTGTATCAAGTTTTGCCGTAGCGTAGTAATCTAAAAAAAATGACGGTGTGCCAAAATTGCAGATTAGATCATTTACGCACATAGCCACAAGATCAATTCCCACACTATCATGAATGCCAGACTCTA
The DNA here is from genome assembly GCA_027023805.1 of Helicobacteraceae bacterium. Taxonomy (GTDB): domain Bacteria; phylum Campylobacterota; class Campylobacteria; order Campylobacterales; family Sulfurimonadaceae; genus Hydrocurvibacter. The sequence continues at coordinate 3,317 of JALVUF010000016.1, read as the reverse complement.
TGGCTAGCTTTAACTTGGTTCCGACACCATCGGTTGCGGCAAGTAAAACAGGCTCTGCATATCCTTTCGGAAGCTCAAAGGCACCGGCAAAAGAGCCGATACCGCCAATGACACCTTCTGTTTTTGTAGATTTGACAAACGGCTTTATATTTTCAACAAATTTATTTCCTGCGTCAATATCAACGCCGGCATCCTTGTAGCTAATTTTACTCATAAGCATCCTCTATTTTTAGTGATGCAATTATACCAAAATCAGACTATTTTTTCTTTACTTCACATTTTCCGGTTATTGTACAGAGCGGACAGAGGTTAGCAACTCCCATAAATAATGGAATTATGCCCAAATACCACCAATATACACTGGTTCTTAAGCCTATACCTATTAAAATAACGCCCAAAATAATACGAAAAATTCTTAAAAATGACCACATATTGACTCCTTTTTTAGATTATATCATTAAGCGTTATATCATTTAATTACAAATACAAGTTAATTTTTATTTATAAGCATATCTTTTTAATCATTTTTAATGATAATCTGATACAATTAAATTAAAATAAATACAGGAAATAATTTGAAAAATTTTATATATCCGGAGATGATGGTGCATGTACCGCTATGCACTCACAAAGATCCAAAAAATATACTTATACTTAGCGATAGCGCAATCGCTATTGGCGTGGAGGTCTCAAAATATTACGATATAAAAGCGACAACCGTAACGCCTTTGCTTGAATCGATTCAAGCAGCCAATACGCATTCTTTTGACGTAATCATCTCTGAATGTACTTACGATGATATTATGTTAGCGCATGTAAGCCGGGTCTTAAAAGATGACGGTTTATTTGTAACAACACATCCCCGGCTTGATAATATTGATGCAAATAAAAAGATTATGAGTGAGCTTGGCAAATATTTTAAAATTATTATGCCTTATCATTTAGAAGATGGCTCAACTCTTCTTTTGGCATCAAAAGAGTATCATCCGACCGCAGATATTATTCTTCAACGTGCCGATATGCTTGATGATTTAGAGTATTATAACAGCGATATACATATAGCTGCATTTGCTATGGGCAATTATATAAAACGAGCATATTTAGGTATTATTAAAAACTGATGAATTTTGAGTATGCTGTTGCGCTGACAGGCTCCATAGCAACGGGCAAAAGCACGGCAGCGTCTTTGCTTGGGCTAAATGGGATGAGAGTAATCGATGCCGATACTATAGGTCATAAAATTTTAGAGGAAAATCGAAAATGGGTTATAGATAATTTTGGCGATAAGTACATCAGAAATTTACATGTTGACAGGACTGCTTTAGGGCGATTAATCTTTCAAGATGAGGTTGCGAAAAAAAAATTGGAGGATTTTTTACATCCTTTAATACGCATAGAGATAAAAAAAAGAGCCGACAAACAAGATGGCTTTAAATTTCCATATCTTATAGATATACCGCTTTTTTTTGAAAAACAGGGCTACGAGATAAAAGATAGTGTTGTTGTTTACACTCCGCCTGAAATTCAGTTGGAGCGTTTTATGAGAAGAGATGGATTTACAAAAGAGCAGTCACTTAGAAGGATCAATTCTCAAATCTCCATTGATGAGAAAAAAAAACGAGCAACCTGGGTGATAGATAATTCAAAAGATTTGCCACATCTTCAATCCGAAGTGGAGCAATTTGTAGCAAATATAAAACGGAGGTACAGATGAACGTTGTAAAGTATAGCGCAAACGGTAATGATTTTGTTATTTTTCATACATTTATAAAAAAACGGCGAAATGAATTGGCAAAAGAGATATGTGACCGCCAAAACGGTATCGGAGCAGATGGGCTGATTGTTCTAGTGCCCAATAAAAGCTATGATTTTGAGTGGGAGTTTTATAATAGTGACGGTAGTGATGCAAAGATGTGTGGAAACGGGAGTAGAGCATGTGCGCATTATGCCTTTTTTAACAATCTTGCTCCTCAGAAGATGAGATTTTTAACACCCGCAGGCATTATCAGCGCTTTTGTAGAAGATAATACCGTAACTAGCGAGTTGACTCCGCCGATTGTTTTAGACAAAGATATAATGCACAATGGAGTTTCGTGGTGGGAAATAGATACCGGCGTACCTCATCTAGTTAGCTTTGTAAAAGATATCAATATGTTTGATCTGCAAGAAGCTAAAGCATTAAGAGATAAATATAATGCAAATGTAAATATTGCATATATTGATAAGAGCGGTTTACATGTAAGAACTTATGAGCGTGGCGTTGAAGATGAAACTCTGGCATGCGGAACAGGAATGGCGGCATCATTTTACAGAGGATACATGCAAGGGTTGATTCAAGCTGATACAAATGTTTTTCCGGCAAGCAACGATAAGCTTAAGTTAAGCATTAAAGATAATGTTATATATTTTACAGGAGATGTAAAAAGAGTTTTTAGTGCAGATTATAATCCTGCATCTTCTACCAGTTTTGCTTGATGATCAGCTATTAGATTATCTATAATCTCATCGAATAGACCTGCACTCATAATCTCGTTTAGCCTGTATAGAGTTAGGTTTATACGATGATCGGATATTCTGTTTTGAGGATAATTGTATGTACGAATACGTCCGCTTCTATCACCTGTTCCAACCTGTGTAGATCTAGCTGCGCTGTCTTTTGCCTGAACTTCTCGCATCTGCATGTCATAAAGTCTGGCTTTTAACACCTTCATCGCTTTATCTTTGTTTTTATGCTGTGATTTTTGATCTTGGTTTGTTACTACTATACCTGTAGGCAGGTGTGTTATACGAACAGCAGAGTCCGTTGTGTTGACACTTTGCCCACCACATCCGCTTGAGCGCATAACATCAATTTTTAAATCATTTTCATTGATCTGTATCTCAACATCATCAACCTCAGCCATAATCGCTACAGTAATGGCAGATGTGTGTACGCGCCCCTGTGATTCAGTTGCGGGAACACGCTGAACTCGGTGCGTACCCCCTTCATATTTTAATCTGCTATAAACATGATCGCCTTTTATAAGAGCTATCACCTCTTTGTATCCACCTGATTCAGACGGAGATGTCGAGATAAGCTCAACGCTCCATCCACGAAGATCAGCATAACGCAGATATGCATCAAAAAGATTACCGACAAATATGGCTGCTTCATCGCCACCTGCGCCTGCTCTTAATTCTATGATGGTATTTCTATCGTCATTGGGATCTTTTGGGATAAGAAGATGCTTGATCTCTTCTTCGATGGTTTGAAGTTGCGGCTCTAACTCTTTTAGCTCTTCTTTTGCCATATCTGACATTTCAGAATCGCCAAGCAT
>JALVUF010000015.1 GCA_027023805.1 Helicobacteraceae bacterium | reverse complement strand
AGAAGATCTATAATCTTATAAGAAGGCATCCCGGTCAACGCGAACTAAATATCTGTATCGTGTCAAAGTTGCAAAATGTTGTACTTAATTCTGCACTAAGAGTCAATAACGATATAGTGAAAAAACTTGAAGAAAATCAGTATGTGGATGTAGTGTAATGATGAATAAAGAGCAATTTAACAGTAATTTGATTAGGTTTTTAAACGATTCTAAAACGCCTTATCATGCGGTACAAAATATATCAAATATTTTACTAAAGCACGGGTTTAGGCAAATTTGCGAGACTGATGAATGGTCACTTGAGATTGGCGGTAAATATTTTGTTACGCGCGGCGAGGGTTCTATTGTCGCCTTTATACACTCAAATGATGCATCTATTATCGTTGGTGCTCATACTGATTCGCCGGTATTAAAAATTAAACCTAATTCTAAGATTTACAAAGAGGGCGTGGCACAATTGGGCGTAGAGCCGTATGGAGGCATATTGCTAAATCCATGGTTTGACAGAGACTTAAGTATTGCCGGTATTGTTTACTTTACATGTAAAGATAAAAGCATTAAATCTATGCTAGTTGACTTTAAAAAGGCTGTAGCAGTTATCCCGTCTTTGGCTATTCATCTTGATTCTACTGCTAATGACAACAGAAGTATCAACAAGCAGACTGATATACTGCCTGTGGTATCACTGAGCGCTAATTTTGATATACAAGATGAGTTAAAAAATATCATAAGCAAAGATATTGGTGAAGATGTCGATATTTTATCGTATGATTTATCGCTTTATGATATAAATAAAGCATCCTATTTTGGTTTTAAAGAGGAGTTTATAGCAGGCGCTAGGCTAGATAATCTACTTAGTTGCTATGCTGGCACTCAAGCAATATGTCATAGTACCAAGCCCATGATGTTAGTGTGTAGTAATCATGAAGAGGTAGGGAGCGTGAGCGCGTATGGTGCTGACGGTTCTTTTATGAGTGATGTAATGCAAAGGCTTTTTACAAATGCACAAGAACGCGTTATAGCTTTGCGAAATTCTTTGTTTGTCTCTTGTGATAATGCTCATGCAATCCATCCAAATTTTACACAAAAGCATGACTTAGCATATGCTCCTAACATTGGACAAGGCGTAGTCATTAAGATAAATTCAAATCAAAGATATGCCACCAATGCAAAAACAGCATCTAAAATAATAAAAGCCGCACGTGAGAATGATATAAAAACACAGTTATTTTTAACAAGAAACGATATGGGGTGCGGTTCTACCATAGGTCCGATGTCAGCAGCTAGATTAGGAATAGATGCGATTGATATAGGGGTGCCGACATATGCCATGCACTCGATTCGCGAAAGTTGTGGCAAAGATGATACATATACGCTTTATAAACTGTTAATGAGTCTGCAGATATGAATAAAGAGATAACATCGCAAGAGCTAGAGCTACTGATCAATCAAACATATAAAGTAGAGCAAGATTTTAAAGAATTAAAAGAATCTTACGCATCTCTTCAGCGTACAATAGAAGAGGTTGTTGAGTTTTTACCCAACGCTATTTGGATCTTAGAAGATGATAAAACAATTTTTTTGCAAAATTCACAGGCTAAAGAGCTTGAGAAGCTGCTTCCAATTTTAAAACTTGATCAAAATGATTATGAGTTAATGTTTGGTGAATATGCATATCTTGTTAAAACAACTCATCATCAAAATAGATATTTAGTCAGTGTAACAGATATTACGGAGCAAAAAAGAAAAGAAAACTTAGCCACCATGGGGCAGATGGCTGCTCATTTATCGCATGAGATAAGAAATCCGATAGGCTCTATCTCACTGCTTACATCTATCTTGAAAAAACGTGTAGTTAAAGAAAACGAGCAGATTGTACAGGAGATTGAAAAGTCTATATACAGGATAGAAGGCATTATCAAAAGTACACTAATGTTTAGCAAAGGTATTCAGGCTGATTTTAAGATACTGCATTGGAGAGATATAAGACAAGAGATTGAGACAACAATAGAGTATTATAGTTTTGATAAAGATATTAATTTTTATATAGCTGAAGATGATTTTGAACTTTATGGTGATATGGAACTTTTGATTATGATGTTTTCAAATTTTATTATTAATGCTATTGATGCAATTGAGCTTGGTGATGATGAGGTCGGAATAGTTGAAATTGAGTATAAAAATGATGATAAATTTCATTATTTTTATATTTATGATTCAGGTGTAGAGATTGAAAATGATAAGAAGCTTTTTGAAGCGTTTTCAAGTACAAAAGTAAAAGGAAACGGGTTAGGGCTGGTTTTGTCAAAACAGATAGCAAATGCACACCAAGGTGATGCAAAATTGCTTAAAACAGATAAAAAAATATTTGAAGTTACTTTAGCAAAACGGCCTTTTTGAGTAAATTTGTAATTTTATCGACAGGTATTGTTTTGTCACAAAATAGATAAGAGGCTAATGCTCCTTGGTGTACTAGCATATCTAAGCCATCTTTGTAGGGTATTTTTTTTTGCGCTACAAGTTTTAAAAATGGTGTTGTTTTTCCATATATTATATCACTTACGTAAGAAGTTTGAGCCAATATTTTCTCAAGCAGTTCTTTTGGTGCAGGTAGATTTTCATCAGACAATCCTGCGCTTGTTGTGTTTACAACCAGGTCTGTTTTGCAAACATTAAATTCATCCCAGTTGTAACAAGCGATCCCATGTTTTTTAAAATATTGCAACCTGTCTTTTGATCTGTTTAAAATCGTTATATTTATACCTTCATCAATCAGACGGTGTGCCAGTGCTTTTGCCGTTCCCCCGGCACCGATAATTAATGCCTTTTCAATACCTTCAAACTCTTGCAAGGCACTAACAAATCCATCAGCATCAGTGTTATACCCAATTAACTTACCATCTTCATAAATTATGGTATTTACAACTCCAGCAATTTTAGCGAAACCTCTGATTTCATCACATGCCAAATATGCATCTTCTTTATGAGGAACCGTTACGTTTGCACCTTTTAATTTTAGCTTGACAAGCATCTCTTTTAGATTTGCGCCATTTTTTAAATGAACACGACTATAACATGCTTTGATATTTGAATGTAAAAAAAGATAGTTATGCATCAAAGGTGAAATCGAGTGTTCTACCGGGTCTCCAAAAATAGCAAAATATTTCATTCTAAATTTTCTAGCTCATATAAAGCACTTGTGAGCGCTCCCAATTTATTGGTTACTTCAAGATACTCAGATTCTTTTATGCTGTCTGCTACTATACCTGCACCTGCTTGAAGCACAACTTTGTCTTTGGTTATTAAAGCGGTACGTATAGTTATAGCACTGTCCATGTTGCCGTCAAAACCAAAATAACCAACGCTTCCGCTGTAAAATCCGCGCTTAAGTCCCTCAAATTGTGCTATTAATTCCATAGCTCTGATTTTTGGCGCTCCTGTCATCGTGCCTGCCGTAAAAGTTGCCATAAAAAGGTCAAACATATCTTTGTCTTTGCGCAATACACCGACAACGTCTGAGACGATATGCATAACATGAGAAAATCGTTCTATATGCATCATATTTTCTACTTTTACACTGCCAATCTTTGCCACTCGCCCCACATCGTTTCTTCCAAGATCGATAAGCATTAGATGTTCTGCAAGTTCTTTTGGATCAGCTAATAATTCATTTTCAAGCTGCTTATCTTCAAGTTCGGTTTTGCCCCGTTTTCTAGTACCTGCTATAGGTCGCAATAAAATTTGATCATCATACACTCTTACCATAACTTCAGGTGAGCTTCCTACAATATTAAAATCCTCATATTGCATAAGATACATATAAGGAGAGGGATTTTTGCTTCTTAATATTCTATAAAAGCTAAAAGGGTCAACTTGACTATCTTGTGTAAATCTGTTGGTCATTAGGATTTGAAATACATCACCGCTTTTTATCATCTCTTTGGACATATCTACCATCTGAAAAAATTTATCTTTAGAAAATGCAAATTTGCCGACATCTTGTTTGAAGCTCTGATTTAGCGGGATATAATCATAGTTTCCTTTAAGCTCATTTTCTAAAAATGAAAATTGTTTGCTAATATCATCCATGACAGATATTAAAGAGATCTGATGATTTTTATGCGAATACACAACAACTAGTTTTGGCAGGATAAGGTCCAAATCAGGTGTGTTCAATTCATCGGTCAAAGTATTCATAAATAATTGTAATTTTGGCTCAAATATTTTGACCATATCGTAACCGATATAGCCTATGAAGCCATCTACATACCCTACGTCCAATTCTTTGCATTTTTGCTTGTAGAGAGTTTTATCAATTGCTTTGTAATACTGTTTTAAAAATTCAAATGCAGATTTATCTAAGATAGACCTCTCTCCATCTTCGTTTGTATATATTGTCGCATTGTTTTTGTATTGAAGCCTTTGTCTGGCTCCTATTATAATAAAGCTGTAGTTTGCGTTGTTTGCGCTTTCAAAAAGATAGCTTATCTCACCGTCAAAAAGATTTTTGATTTTGTGATATACGGCAATCGGTGCAAATTGATCTAACGTAAACTGTTTTGAGTGTATCAAACCGCTTTTCCTTTATTTTACTTTTATGATATATGCTTGAGAGTTTATCTCTTGCTTTATATGTACTAAAGCTTTTTTTGCCCGTGCTTTAGTTGAGAAAGGACCGATCAATACCTTTGTATAGATTTTACCTTTAATATTTTGTTTTTTGTATGTGTATGAATAGCCATGTTTTTTTATAGAAGCTAAGAATTTTTTACTAGGATGAAATCTGACAAAAGCACCGACTTGTATATAATCATGTCCAAAGGCAAATAGTTTTTTTATAGAATAATGCTTTGCAATTTTTGCTTGTTTATGTATTTTATTTACAGTATGATGTATAGGTTGAGTAGATCTGCTAATAGGTTCTTGTGCCTTTTTAGGTGCGTGGATGGCAGTATTTGCCGTTTGCATACTTTGTTGTTTTAGCTTTTGTGCTATTTTATTAAGTGCAGCTGTTGTTGTTTGAATGGAAGAGGCATTGGTACTGTTTTGTGTTATAACTTTGGCCGGTTGAAAAAGCTGATTTTGACTACTATTGATCTCTTGTGGCGGAGTCGGTAATTTTGTCTGCTGAGCCTGAACATGATGCTTTGTATTTGATGAAAATGTCTCAAATAATGATATCACTATAATCAAGATGATGATTAGCACTGCTATAACTAAAATAATTTTTTTTGCCGGCTTAGAGCCACCTGTTTTGTTTAAAACAATATCATTTAACTCGTTTTTATCATCCATAATAGATCCTTTACATATGTTTTGACCATGATGAGGCGCGTTCTTTAGCGTAAACATCATAAGGCAATGTCAAGATATTATACTCTCTTGGCATATCATTGGTTGGAAATACTTTCCATTGTTTAGGCTGCTTTGCCGCTAGTTTCATAGAAATTATTTTACCAAGTTGTACTGCTTCTTGTAAAGTTGTGTGACCTTTATGTATATAAAGATGTAGATGCCCTTTGGTTTTTGAAGCAAATGCGGTAAAATTCAGATAACCCTCCTCGCGTAAAACAAGTTGAGCTCTATGGTAAAATCGTTGTGTGTCCATGCCATTATAGTCTATAACAATATTTTCTACAATATCATTATCACTTATAAGTGAATGCGCAACCGTAATCTCACCACTTAGATGTTTATTTATTACCGATTGAGTCAGCATACTGTCGATATATTTAAATTTATTATAAAAAATTCTACCTCTAAAATCAATCTTACTGACAACGCTTTCACATTTAAGCCAGTAGTGATTTGTAATCATTTTTATAAGCTTCATATCCATAGCAGTCATAGTAGCTGCCTAATATGTCGGTTGATTATAAATAATAAATTCTCTTGCCAATGCCTTCATCTGGGCTTTTATGGTTTTTTGTAATTGGGTGTTGCTGATATCATCTAAAACATCTGCCATTTTATTTGCTATGAGCTCAAATTCTTTTTCTTTCATGCCTCTTGAAGTTAATGCCGGACTCCCAATTCTGATACCAGAAGTTACAAACGGACTTCTAGTTTCTCCGGGAACTGTGTTTTTGTTTATTGTAATACCTGCATTGCCAAGTGCCGTATCAGCATCTTTGCCCGATATTTCACGCCCTACAAATGATACCAATACCAAATGGTTATCTGTACCGCCGCTTACTACATCGTAACCTCTTTTTATCAGTGTTTGGGCGAGAATACTTGCATTTTTCTTTGTTTGTATCGCATACTCTTTCCATGCATCTGAGAGATTGTATTTAAAACCTACCGCCTTTGCAGCTATTACATGAACAAGCGGCCCACCTTGCAAGGCGGGAAAAATTGCAGAATTGATTTTTTTTGCAATCTCCTCATCATTTGTCATAATCATGCCTCCGCGAGGTCCCGCTAGTGTTTTATGAGTGGTAGTTGTTACTATATGGGCATGAGGAAACGGATCTGGATGTTCGCCTGCAACGATAAGACCGGCTATGTGTGCGACATCGGCAAACATATAAGCGCCTACGGCGTCAGCTATCTCACGAAACTTTTTAAAATCAATCTCTCTGGCATAAGCGGAAGCGCCGCATACTATGATTTTTGGTTTTACGATTTTAGCAATCTCTAAAACTCTATCGTAATTTATCCGTCCGTCAAGTTCCACGCCGTAAGTAAAACTTGAATAGTTTTTACCCGAAAAACTAGGCTTACTGCCGTGAGTTAGGTGACCCCCATGGCTTAAATCCATGCCTAAAAGCTTATCTCCGGCATTTAACAGTGCAGCATAGACAGCTCCGTTTGCCTGACTTCCTGAATGAGGCTGCACATTAACATATTTGCATCCAAAGAGTTTGGCGGCTCTATCGATTGCCAATTGTTCTACCTGATCTGCATACTCACATCCGCCATAATATCTTTTTCCTGGATATCCTTCTGCGTATTTGTTAGTAAAAACACTTCCCATAGCTTCCATAACCGCCGGAAGTGTAAAATTTTCACTTGCGATCATTTCAAGATTATCTGTTTGTCTCTCTAGTTCCTGCTCACACAATTTGTAAATATCTTCATCAAATTCTTGTAAAAAACTCATAATTATCCTTCTTGTTAATTTGTATTTTCAGTTGTTGTCGGCCTCATAGCCGGAAATAATAACACATCTCTTATGGAATGTTCATTACATAAGAGCATAATAAGCCTGTCTATGCCTATGCCCTCTCCGGCAGTTGGTGCCATACCGTAACTAAGCGCTTCTACAAAATCCTGATCCATCTCATGGGCTTCATCATCTCCTGCTTCTTTGGCATCGATTTGTTTCATAAACCGCTCTAGCTGATCTACCGGGTCATTAAGCTCACTAAACGCATTGGCTATCTCTCGTCCGGCGATAAACAACTCAAACCGTTGCGTAATATCTTGATTGTCATCATCTCTTCTGGCTAATGGAGATATATCTACAGGATACTCGGTAATAAAAGTCGGATCGATTAGCTTTTCTTCAACAAATTCATCAAAAAGTTTGCCTTGAAGCTGTCCTAGTGTCATATTTTGGTTTGCTTCTAGATTATTTTGCTTTAAAAAATCCAATATCTTTTGTTTGTCGTTTACAATCGTTTCATTAACTTTACCTATCTTGCTTAGAGACTCAATTAAGGGTATTTCTATAAAGTTATTAAAATTTATCTCTAACTCACCGTAAGGAAGCAGACATGGCAGATCCATTTTTTCAATGAGATATAAAAGATACTCTTTTGTAAGCACAATCAAATCTTTGTATGTTTTATATGCTTGATAAAACTCTATAGATGTAAATTCAGGGTTATGTGTGGCATCCATGCCTTCATTTCTAAAGTTACGGTTTATCTCAAAAACAGCTTCAAATCCACCAACAATTAATCTTTTGAGATATAACTCAGGCGCAATTCTTAAATATCTATCAATACCCAGTGCGTTATGATGCGTTACAAACGGCTTTGCATTTGCGCCGCCGGCTATGGGATGCATCATTGGTGTTTCAACCTCTAAAAAACCCTTTTCTTCAAAAAATCTTCGTGTTAAAGATATGATTTTAGAACGCATCTTAAATGTTTTTCGTACATCACTGTTCATGATAAGGTCAAGATATCTTTTACGGTATCTTATCTCTTTATCGGTAATGCCGTGAAACTTTTCCGGTAATGGTGCTATCGCTTTTGTTAAGAGTTTAAACTCGCTTACATGTAAAGAAAGCTCTCCTTTATTCGTTACAAAAGGGTATCCGCCGACTTCGATGATATCACCGACTTCTATAAGTTTTTTAATGATATTGTTATACATGCCTTCAGGTAAGTTATCGCGCGCCAGATATATCTGAAGCACATCATTTTCATCTTCTATTTTTAAGAAACTGGCTTTGCCCATAATGCGGAATAATTTAATACGTCCTGCTACGATGTAGTGTCTGTTCTCATCACGCTTATTATCTAGTGTTTGTATATCAGAATTCACATCTTTAAATTGCAATATAGTTATATTTTTATTAGATTGGTTTTGGTATGGATTAAAGCCTGCTTCTTTTAGTTGCTTGGCTTTTTCGATTCGCTGTTGAATAAATTTGTTTTTAAACGGCAATTATTTTTCCTTGTTGTTTTGTTGACATTCATGGCACAGCCCATAAATCTGCATTGAATGACCTGTCATTTTAAATTTATGTTGTTTGCTGATTTGTTTTTGTCGCTCTTCTATTTCGTTATCGATAAACTCTATAATTTTACCACAATTTGTACATATCATATGGTCATGATGCTCTTTATCTGCTAGTTCATATTTTTTACCCTGTTTATCCAATGAAATTGATGTGACAAGTCCTGCTTCTTCTAGCAGGGTAAGTGTTCTGTATATTGTAGCAATTCCGATATTTAACTCAGGCGCATCCAGTTTGATTTCATTGTGAAGCAACTCAGGCGAGAGATGTTTGTTTGATTTATATAGTATTTTTAAGATATGTTCTCTTTGAAGAGTATATTTTAAACCGTTTCTTTTAAGCAGCACCTTAAAATTTTCAAGTAACGATGGGTAATCTGTGCCTTTGCAGGTAATGGAAAAATTTGTTTTCATTGCGTTATATTCTTATCGATCGTTTGTTTTATTGTTCGTTGCATAGTTTTAAAAGGCTTTGATATATTTAAATCTTTTACAGCTTTATCTTTTACGCTTGACGGACTTGTCTTCATGATGTATCCTCCGGTTTTTATTAAAATAGGAAACAAGATGCTATTTTTCATAACGGGTTTTATGTTGGCTCTAAATATTTTTATATTGTATGCCGCATAAAGAATAACCGCAAAAATCAAAAAGAATTTACCGGCACCGACAACAAATCCAAATATTCGGTCAAGTGGACCGAGTCCGCTATAACTGCTAAGCTTTTTAAACCCATATCCTATAGCTATCATCATAAGCCAAAAAGCTGCAAAAGTTAAAACAAAACCGGTAAAGGTTATGGCTGTCGTGTTGGTAAAAGATGGGATAGAATGACTGATTATTTTTCCTATGTAGCCACCTAGTCTTGAGGCGACGAAAATACCGCCTATGATGCCGATAAGGCCAAAAACCTCTTTGAAAAATCCGTTTAACAGACCCTTAAGACCAAGCAATAAAATAACAATACCTATTATAACATCAAAATAATTAATGCTCATCTGCTTCTTCCAAAACGATTTGATTTTTACCGTTTGTTTTTGCCTTATACAAGCCAGTATCTGCTCTGTCAATAAATGTCTCGGGAACGTCATAATCTGCTAAATTGGTAACACCGATACTCACTGTAATAGATAAACTTAAATCTTTGTAAATTAATTTGCTGTTTTGTATCATGGTTAGTATTCTGTTTGCTACATGCATACATTCTGATTTGGTTGTTCTGTTTAGTAGTATGGTAAATTCTTCGCCACCGTATCTATATATCTTATCTGAATCACGCAGTATCTTTTTTAAGGTACCAGAGAGGAATATTAGAACTTTATCACCGACAAGATGCCCGTAAGTATCATTTAGTTTTTTAAAATCATCGATATCTATCATAAGAGCATAGGTGTCTTTACTGCGTTCATGTTTTAAGTTGCATAATTTTTCCAAATCTCTTGAGAGGGCTCTTCTGTTTAATGTTTTTGTAAGAAAATCGATATCAGAATTATTTTTTAGGACTTCCATCTGCTCTTTTAGTTTATTGATGGTATTATTTGCTTTGTTGGCCTCATTTAACATATACAGTTGAATCTTTGAAAATTTTTTCATCAACTCTTGGGTATTTATAGCATTTACATCTGTATCTTGTATGATTTTGCCTTGTTCTTCAGTAAGGTCTTTAAAGGTTTGATTGGTTTGTGAATAATGCTCAAGACTGTACTCGGCAATCTTTTCAAAATGGTTGTCCAGTGAATTGTGTAAAAGATTTATGGCATCTGTTTTATCAAAATCTATTTTCGATATATAAGAAGAGGCCTGTTGTAAAATATCTATAATGATATCTTTAGAGATTGCTTCTTGATTGTGGTCTAGCTGATCTAAGATATCTTTATATACTTCATCGAGTATCTTTTTTGCATTATCTTTATCCATGTGGAATCCTCACAATAATTTTACAATTGTGTATTATACATTTTTAAGCATAAAATTCTCTTTATGAATGGCAATCAGAGTTCTTTTAAGAATATTTTAGTAAAATCACGTATTATATAAAAAGGTATTATAAGATGAGCAATTGGAATAAAAGCAGTTGGAGAGAAAAGCCAATCTTGCAGCAACCGACATATCCGGATAAAAAAGAATTAGATAAGGTATTAGATATTTTAAAAGGGTATCCCCCATTGGTTTTTGCAGGAGAAGCTCGAAAATTAAAAAAATCACTTTGCGAAGTTGCAAAAGGACGGGCATTTTTACTTCAAGGCGGAGATTGTGCCGAGAGTTTTTCAGAATTTCATGCAGATAATATCAGGGATACTTTTAAAGTATTGCTTCAAATGTCAGTTATTATGACTTATGCAGGCAGCTTACCTGTTGTAAAAGTGGGCAGATTAGGCGGTCAATTTGCAAAGCCTCGCTCCAGTGACACGGAGACTATTAATGGCAAAACCCTTGATTCGTATAGAGGAGATATCATAAATGGTGTTGATTTTACAAAAAAAGACAGAACCCCGGATCCTGAGCGCATGATTAAAGCGTATAATCAATCAGCCGCTACGCTAAACCTTCTTAGGGCTTTTGCTTCAGGCGGTATGGCTGATCTTAGAGAGGTTCATAAATGGAATCTTGACTTTGCACACAAAAGCAAGGTTACGAAAAAATATGAAACTCTTGCTCATAATATTGAACAGTCGCTTGATTTTATGGCGGCATGTGGCATTACATCTAAATCATACAGAACATTGGCCGAAACAGATTTTTATACATCACATGAAGCACTTCTTCTGCCATACGAAGAAACATTTACGCGTCAGGATTCTTTAACGGATGAATGGTATGATACTTCATCACATATGCTTTGGATTGGAGATCGAACGCGTCAGCTAGATGGTGCTCATGTTGAGTTTATGCGCGGCATTAAAAATCCTATAGGCATTAAAGCCGGACCGTCTATGACTCCTGATGAGCTTATTCGTTTGATTGATGTACTAAATCCAGATAATGAAGCAGGGAGATTAAATGTGATAGTGCGTATGGGTGCTGATAAAGTAGGTGAGGGTATGCCGTCACTTCTTAAAGCCGTTAAGCATGAAGGCAAGGAGATTGTGTGGAGTTGTGATCCGATGCACGGAAACACCATCAAATCAGGCAATGGATACAAAACAAGACCGGTAGAAGCTGTTTTGCGCGAAATGAAACAATTTTTTCAGGTACATAAAGCTGAAGGAACATTTGCAGGAGGAGTGCATCTTGAGATGACAGGAAAAGATGTAACAGAGTGTATCGGAGGCTCTTTTGAGATTAGAGAAGATGATCTCTCTAGCAGATATCATACTCATTGTGATCCACGCCTAAATGCCGATCAGTCGCTAGAGCTTGCTTTTTTGATAGCCGATACGCTAAAAGAAGCACGTTGTTTGTGAATACCTTTTTTAGGTGGCGATGAATTACATAGAAGATATTACTTTAATTAGCTCTTCAGGACGATTAGAATACGCGATAGCATCTTCTTTTGTTATGACTTGTTTTCTAAGTAGCTCGGCTAATTCCTGAGTCTGAGTCGTCATATTTGTTTCTTGCTGATTTAACTGCATTTGTGAATATAGTTGATGAATTTTATCTTCGCGAATCAGGTTTGCAACAGCTGGATTGGTTACCATAACCTCTTGGGCTGCAACGCGCCCTCCGCCAATACGAGGAAGCAGTGCTTGAGAGATGACGGCAACGAGTGATGTGGAAAGCTGTGCACGTATTTGAGGTTGCTCATCCCCGCTAAAGACATCAATAATACGGTTGATTGTTTGTGGTGATGAGTTTGTATGCAAAGTGCCAAAAACCAGATGCCCCGTCTCTGCGGCCGTTAATGCAGCACCAATTGTCTCTTTATCTCTCATCTCGCCGATTAATATAACATCCGGATCTTGTCTGAGCGAATATTTTAGCGCTGTGGAAAACGAACTTGTATCTGTTCCGATATTTCGCTGCGAAAAAAGAGATTTATTGTTTTTATGTACAAACTCTACGGGATCTTCTATGGTAATAATATGTTTTTTTTCAGTAAGGTTAATTTCATTTAACATAGCAGCAAGAGTTGTAGATTTACCGCTCCCTGTCGGTCCTGTAACCAAAATAAGACCTTTTTCACGCTTAACTAGCTCTTTGAACATCTGCTTTGCGTTTAAATCATCTAACGACGGAATCTCAATAGGTATAATTCTAAATGCACAAGCCATATCACCCATTGTTTTATAATAATTACACCTAAAACGCCCAATATTAGGAATCATTATAGCAAAATCAAGCTCATCTTTTTCTTCAAAATCCTTCTTTTGCTTTTCAGCTAGCAGGGTATATCCCATCTCCATAATCAAATCACCGTTTAATTTTGGCAGATTAAGAGCGACAAGTCTTCCGTCGATGCGTATCTGTGGCTCAGAATTTGCAACTAGATGCAAATCGGATGCTTTGTATGCTACTACGCTTTTAAGAAGTTTCTTTATATCTAGTTTTGGTATTTCCTGCCCCATTTGTACGCCTTTTTATTCTATAATTTTTGGAACTATAAAGAAATTATTTTCAGTACGCGGTGCATGTTTTATAATATTTGTATTAATATCTGAATCGCACATCGGTTCATCTTCGCGGAGATAAGTAGCCTGATTAGTCATAGTAAAAGTTTCATCAATTGAGTTGGTATCCAATTGGCTTAGATTATCGACAAACGAAACGATTTGAGAGAGTTGGTTTATAATTTCTTGGCGTTTATCTTCAGATACTTTAAGATATGACAAATTTTCCAAATGTGTCAATAGTTGTTCATTTACTTGCATAGGACTCCTTTTTTAATCAAACTAATTGTAACAAAAAAATACGATTTTACAAAACTTTAACAATCTATTGGATATTATTGTGAACTTACATAATGGGAGACATGCTTTGGGTTTTAAAGATAACGTATCGATGGTAAAAGATCAATTAAACAGTGAAGAGAAATTTTTTGCAAATGCCATCAGGATAGAGAGTTTTGTAACAAAATATAAGTCTCTAATATATATTATTGTTATAGCATTGATTGTTGCAGGAGTGGCGGAAATGTTTTATGCTCACCAGCAATCAAAAGATATTAAGCTTTCAAATTCTGCTTTTATGGCATTGCAACACAATCCAGGCGATAAAAGTGCTCTAATTACGCTCAAAAATGACAATAATAACTTATATAACATATATATGCTACAACTTGGCATAAAAAATAATAATCCCAAGATTTTAAAACGGTTGACTGATTCAAAAACACTATTTGTTTCAGATTTGGCTTCATATCAGCTAGCAAGCATTAAAGCCGGCAAAGGCGCGCTAAATGAGTATATCGGTAAACCAGAAGCCATATATAAACAACTAGCTGTGCTGCAAGTTGCATATATACAGCTAAAACAGCACAAAACTGCCCAAGCAGACGATACACTAAAAGAGATACCGGCAAACTCTCCTATTAGCCAGGTTGCAAATATTTTATACCACTACGGACTAAAATAGTATGAAGCGTATTATATATATAGTGTTAGCGGCATCGATGCTTTTTCTAGGTGGATGCAGTGATAAAGAAGTGTTTAAGCCGACTCAAAGCGTAGTCGGAGATTGGCCTTATCAGCATGATTTAAACAGTTCTATAGTATCTTCATCCTCTAGCGGTGCCATTTTGCAAAATGGTCAGATACTGTATCAAAATAAGATTATCAATACAGATGTAGATTATCACAACCAAAGACTTCTGCATGTACAAAAACAATGGATTATATTATCTACGGTAAATGGTGAGTTGACACTGATAAAACGTAGTGATTTATCTGAAAAAATTGTTTTTCGCCTTAAAAAAACAATAGCAGCTGCCACAGTACATAACGGTTTAGTTGCCGTTTTATTTGCTTCGGATAATATTGCTCTTTATTTGCTTAAAGATAAACAGATTGTATTTCAATCTCCGGGAAATACTCCGGTAGCTGTTGATCAAAGAGTTGTAAATCCATATTTTTTAAACAATTTAGTTATTTTTCCAACTCTTGATGGAAGTCTTACTATTGTTAATAGTGCAACTAAAAGAATTGTTAAGTCTATCATTGTCAGCTCTAAGCAATACTTTAATAATGTTATTGATTTTGAAGTTGCCGGTAACAATCTTATAAGCGCTAGCGGTTATAATGTCCTATCAGTTGAGCAAGGCACAAAAAGGGCATCTTTTGATGTCAGAGATATCAAATATTTTAAAGGCACTATCTATGTTGCAACAAAATCAGGAGATATATATGCTCTTACAAAATCACTGCAGATAAAATCAAAAATTTCATTTCAATTTGCCCATTTTTTGGGGATGATTGTCACAAAAAAAAGAGTCTATCTGCTTTTACGACAAGGATATCTTATATCATTAAACAAAGATTTCAAGTCATATAAGATTTATGACGCAGATATTGATAAAGATGGTTTAGTGTATGTGGGTCGCAACGCTTTTTATGTAAATGGTCAATATTTTGCCATAGATAAACATTTAAATGTCCAATGAGTTAGAAGCATTTATAGAGTATATTACCGTTACAAAGGCTTTAAGCCAAAAAACCATAGATGCATATCTTAGTGATCTGCTGTATATCGAAAAGCAAAAACCTCTTCTTACATTAAAGATAGAGGATGTTTGGAGTATATTATCACATTACAAAAATCGATATACTTTAAATAGAAAGCTCTCTGCTTTGAATTCTTTTTTTGATTTTTGCCATAAGTCACAGTTTTTAAATGATAAAATTCACCTACAACTATCAAAAATACCGAAATTATTACCGAAATTTTTATCGTTTGATGAGATAGAAAAACCATTAAATCTAATTGATAGGACAATTTGGATTGGACAAAGAGATTATGCTTTAATACTGTTTTTGTATGCTACTGGTATGAGAATTGCAGAGTGTTTAATGTTAGAAAAAGATGATATTAAAGGGCAGTGGATTCTTGTGCGCCAAGGAAAGGGCGATAAGCAAAGGATGGTGCCTGTTGCTGGTAGAGCATTATTGGCAGTTAAAGAGTATATGCAAAACCGACCTTACGATACAGAGTGTATTTGGATAAACTATAAAGGAGATAGACTTAGCCGAATCTCAGCTTTTAAGATAACAAAAAAATACCTTTCAGTGTCACCTCATGTGCTAAGGCACTCTTATGCTACTTCCCTTGTAACGGGAGGAGCAGATTTACGTGTTGTTCAAGAGCTTTTGGGTCATGCATCGCTTATGACAACACAAATCTATACGCATATACAAAAACAAAATCTAAAAGAAACAGTCACCAAATATCATCCGTTGACCTGATTTAACTCTAGTTTGTCTTTCATCTTGTAATATACATACATAGATGATGTAATTCCAAGAAGGGCTCCTCCTACAATATCACTTAAGAAATGATCATCTGCAAAAAGTCTGGCTATGCCTACGGCAACAGCACACAATAGCCATAAGTATTTATATTTTGGAAGCATGACACTCATAAAAACAAACATTGAGAAAATGGTTGTTGCATGACCTGAGGGAAATGATGCGTATGTAGCCGTGGCATGCTTGATAGCGTCAAATTGGTACTCAAGCTTGCCAAACAGTCCAAGGTTAAAATGCTCAAATAATAAAAAGCCATATTGGTGATGTCCATTTTCTATTCCCCATGGACGGATGCGACCAAATAGGGTTTTTAGTATAATGCTAAGCACGCCCGAAAAGACATTAACATTAAACAAAAATAAAAAACGATAAGCATATTTTAGGTTGGGTTTATAATACCTATAAAATAAAAATCCAAATAATCCCGGTACGATATACCATTGAGACTGACCGGCTATGCTTATAATATCACCGATTTCTTTGTATGGATGCCTGTGATGTATAAAATACACAGCTATATTTCTATCTAAATAAAAGTATGAAAATATTATGAACAATACACTAAGAGCGGTGAATGTTATACACTGTAGTTTAGAACAGTTCATTTTAGCCCTTGATAATCTTTACATGTAACAAATTGTACACTATTTACGATATGTCCTGCTACTTTTATATAAAAGACGGGATGTTTGATAACTTTAGTGCATTTCATGTATGTTGACACATCTTTATGAAAAAAGTGCGTGTTGATAACTATAAGATTTTTACCCATTGGTGAGCCTTTCATCCAAAAAGTAAATTGAGTGATTCCTTTGCCAAGCAGATATACGTTTGTTTTATATTTTCTATCATAATACATAGTCCGTGAAGCTATTGTCCAGTTCGTAACTGCTATAGCATTTTTGTTTTTATCAGTTATGAGTTTGTTTGCATTTTTCATAATCATAGGCCAGCCTGATAAATCTCTAAGAGGCGATTTATAGTTTGGAAACGGAATGATTTTAGTTGCAAGTTCTATATAAACTACAGCAGATAAAATAAGCCCGAACCATATTGCAATTTTTAAATATTTTTTATATCCGCTAGAGAGCTGTAAAATATAATATGTGCCAATTGGAATAAATAACAGATAATATAGTGCACTCCAGTGAGGAAGGGCTGTTTTATATAGTGAAGCATATAGAAAAAAACCTATGATTAAAAGACCAAAAAGCCCAGATAAAAATAGATAGTCATTTTTTGATCGTAAAGCTTTATAAAGTCCGTAAAAAGACAGTGGAAAAAGCAGTGGATTGTAAGCGCCAAATTGTACAAGCATGGATTTGAAAAATCTACCAAGATGTATATGTTTTGCTATCATAACATGATGGCTTTGATACGTAAAGCTGATCCAGTTGTGTTTTATGTTCCAGTATAGTATCGGTGTTATCATGATAAAAGCGATAATAGCGGCAGTTATGAGATTTTTGTTAAGAAGCAGATCCCATCTTCTTTTAATAATCATATATAATAAAATAGCAACAACAAAAAAGATTGCCGTATATCCTGCTAAACCTGAGAGTCCAAGTAAAAGACCCAATATTATCCAATAGCGTGTACGGTTATCTTGTTCTATTTTAATAACGGTGTATATAATTGGAATAACAAAAAACAGTAGAAGTGTTTCAGGTAACAACATTAAAAATAGCGCATTAAAGATAAAAGATGCGCTAATAGCCAGTAGTGCCATAAAAGCGATATATGTATCTTTAGAGATCTTATAAATTAAATCATAAATGAAAAAATCAACTATTGCACCTATGGCAACTGCGGGTATTCTGGCTGCAAGATCATTTACACCAAAGATTGATGATGAAAGGCGTTGAGTCCATCCGACTAATGGAGGATGGTCAAAATAACTCCAATCTAAGTGGATGCCATAAAGTACATAGTGTGCTTCATCAACGCCTAAGCCTTCATGACTAGCTACATACAGTCTAAAGAAAGAGACTGCTACGATAAATAAAATAAGATCGATACGGTATTTATTAAGATAATTGGTCAAGTTTAAACCTTATAGTTTCAAATACGATTTGCGGAGTGATAACCTGCAGACATTGATTGTCGGTGCATGGTGTTTTTCTATGATTTGAAGCACTAACGCATGGGCTGCATGACAGAGCGGCAAATATAGGTGTAGATGGTCCTAAAGAGCCGTAAAGTGCGGGTGTCTCAGGTCCAAAGATAACAAATGTATGCATATCTGTAATAGATGCAAAATGAGCCGGACCGGAATCATTGGTAAGCATAAAAGAGCTGATGCTATAAAGCGATGGAAGCTGTAAAAATTTTACAGCTCCGGCAAAATTGATACATCTCTCATCATTTACGCATTGACAGAGCATCTGTACTCCCGAGTATTCTGAGGGTGAGCCGGTAAGCAACACTAGCGCATCTTGGTTATAAGATAAAATCTGTTTAATTACTTGACAATAGTTTTGCGGATCCCACCTTCTTTGTGGTAATAAATCAGATGCGTTAGAGTTAATTAGTATTATTTTATGCGTTAAAGGATCGAAATTTATATATTTTGAACTTATAATCTCTATAATTTCTCTTTGATCTGCTTTTGTAATATCAGTTTTTGCGATCTTTATCTCATCATCACTGATATGGCGTTTAGTAAAAGGAATCTCCTCTTTATTACTAAGTAGCGCATCAACGAGAGCAATAAAGTTTTTTGCAATATGCTGATGCGGATTATATGCGACCTTTCTTGTCAAAAAATCGCCTCTATAAAGCCCTTCGTTGTGAAAGCCGTAAAATCCGACACGGTTTACCGCACCGCTGAAAAAAGATAAAAGAGCAGTTACTCTTGAAAACAGTTCGAGGTCTATGCAAGAATCTATCTTATTCTTTCTACACCAAAACATAAACTTGAACGCGCTAAGTATTAAAGATATTAATCCGCTTTCATTGAGTGTAAAAATATTTTCCTCTTTTACGGTATTTAGTAGTTGAAGACTTATCTTATTTTTGCTAAAAATTACAAAATACAATT
Organism: Helicobacteraceae bacterium; assembly: GCA_027023805.1. GTDB lineage: Bacteria > Campylobacterota > Campylobacteria > Campylobacterales > Sulfurimonadaceae > Hydrocurvibacter. The sequence goes on along the minus strand of JALVUF010000015.1, from coordinate 26,685 downwards.
CCCCGCTTATCTTTTCTTTTAGTTTTCTCATCGCAGGATCAACTAAAATAGCACTACCCATTTCTGAGAGTTCTACAAGAAGAACATTTTTAGTTTTGGTTTGTTGAGAGGGTTTAATTTTTTTATATATCTTATCGACAATCGTGCCTAAAAATGTTAAAGGTACACCAACATAATAGTCAATTTTTCTCATCGTATCTACATTCATGTGTCCGCCTTTGTGCTGATTTGCGTTTTATTTTTTATCCAGAAGTATGAACCAGGCAATGCGCTGATAATAAGAAGAAGCCCATATAAAATAGACATTGCTAAAATTTTTGCCTTATCATCATATACCAACATAAAAATACCAACCATCGCACCCTCTCTAATGCCCCATCCAGCAAGAGATAAAGGTATAATCATAAGTAAAAATACAGGAGGAACCGCTATTAAAAATGTTTCAAAATCCAGTTTGATATCTATACTCTTAGATATCGCAAAAAGTGCCATTACGGTTAGTAACTGTACACCGACAGAAATACCTATATGTTTTATCAAGTTTTTTTTATTTTTATAAAGATGATCCAATTTTATGCCAAGTTTATAAAAATAGTGTAAACCTTTGATGTTTTTTAGAAAATGAAACTTATGCAGTAAAAATAAAAAGATAAATCCAAGCAAGCCACCGCCTGAGATTGTTATAATAAGATATGAAAAACTGTTTTTAAATATACCAAAAAAGATAATTGTAGAGATAAGGTTTAATGCAAGCAGGCCGGCTAGACCAATAATTCTATCCATAAAAACATCAAACAGAGCCTCTTTTTTATGATATCCTTTAAAGGAGAGATCTAGTACGCGTACCGTATCCCCTCCTATACTGCTAGGCAATACCTGGTTAAAAAAAGCACCTTTAAAATAGCTAGCTACATAAAAAAAACGATTTTCATCAAATTTTAATAATGAGCTAATATCGCTCCATCTGTATGCTGCTAAATATGTGCTTGCCATTTGTAATAAAAGAGCTATGGCAATATCTCCGCCATGACTCTTAGCTAAAACGGCTAATAACGTATGTATATTTATATATTTAAACAGATATATAAATATAACAATGGTAACAATTATTTTAATAATATTTTTCATCCGCCACCATTATGTTTTGATATATTATTGTACATTAACAGTTATTAAAATCATATTATTATTTTGGCGAGGTTACACTGTAAATATAAAAATGTTTTTTACCATGTATGCCACGCACAAATGTCAATATTTTTAGTAGCTTTACATGTTTGTACTCTTTATCTAGATAATAATTTTGAGGCTCCATCGTTAAAACAAGCCCATTTTTAAGGTAATCTTTTTTTTGCCACATGTTGTACTGAGAATATCTTGAAGGGCATGCGAGCTGAGTAATGGGGTGATGAGGAAGGTAGAACTTCAAATACGCGGTAGTAGTTAAACCGTCGCCATAAAAATGATCTCCTTTTTTGGCATAACTTTGCAGTACATGTACGGCTTGTTTATTGCCATACATTCTATTTTGTACATAAGGTAGAAAAAACATCAAAGCTATGCGCCCTAGTATTGTAAAAATCAGCGCTACTATTAGTCCTGCTTTAAATGTTTTTATTAAGTTGTATTTTGATATGATGATTGCTACTAGTACTGTACCACCGATATAGGCGGGTGCTGCCCAGTCTAATTCCATATTTTTGTATAAATCTTTGTATGTAAAAAATAGCAGTATCGTAATAATGCTAGTTGCTATGTAAAAGAGCTTGTCATCTTTAAAATAGAGCTTTTTTTTGATTAAGAACCAAAATAATATTGCTGCAAAAATCGGCGAGAAAATAGCAAATTGACCTAAGATGAAATCTAATAGAAGTAGTGGACGGATGGCGAAATTATTTGTTTTGCCGTGATTCCATTGAAATTTAAAACTAATCCAATTATGCTCATAATTCCACCATAACACAGGAGAGACTAAAATCGATGCTATGATAATAGCTATATAAAAATATGGATTTTTAAAAATATCCCGTCGTTTTAGCAGTAAAAATATCAGTAAGCCGGCCACAAAGAGAATAGAAGCATATTTGCTAAGCATCATAAGGCCTAAGGCGATCCCCGTTAGTATAAAATCACTTTTACGACCTATAAAAATTGCCCTATAAGCATAATATAACGACATCGACCAAAACAGCATCAAAGGAGAATCTGGAGTTGCGATGATATATCCGGCATTTACTAAGATGATAGAAGCAAAAATCAATATTGAGTTGAGTGCTGTTTTTTCATCTGACATCAATTTTGTAAGCTTGAAGATATAAAATGCCGTAAAACTCATGCAAAAGATGTTTGTCAGTCTGACTCCCCATTGGCTTTGAGAAATATAGTTTGTTAAGTGCATCATATAAGCTATCATGGGTGGATGATCATAATAACTGGCTTGAAGATGATGACTCCAAACCCAATAATATGCTTCATCTCCATGAAGGGGTAAAAAAGCATTATAAAAAGTGCTAAAAATTCCTAAAAACAGTATGATGAAAAAGGCTGATTTGGCAGGATTTTTATATAAAGAGTCAAACATCGTATATCCATAATTAATTTTTCAAAATTATACTGAAATTATTATTGTTTAATATAACAGATAAAGAAGTTGTGGTATTATTTGCTTAAAAAGAGTAGGCGGTTATTGTTTGATTGCATGTAAAATTTTTAGTTTATTTATAATGTTGGTTGAGAGATGAAGATATTTTTTAGCTTGCTTGTCGTTTTTGTTATTACTGCCGCCGGTGTCACGACTATACCGACAATTAATTTTTCTCTCTCAGCACCACATACACCACAACAGTTAGTTGATTCATTAAATGTGCTGGTAATGCTTACGCTGCTGTTTTTAGCACCTAGCATTATACTTGTTATGACAACTTTTGTAAGATTTATTATTGTGTTTGGTTTTTTACGCCAGGCACTAGGAACACAGCAGATACCTCCGACTCAGATTTTAGTTATGCTGGCGTTAGTTCTTACTATTTTTGTGATGCAACCCATCGGTCAACAAGCTTACAATAACGGCATACAGCCATATCTGCAAAAAAAAATAGGTTACGTTCAGGCGTTTGATAGAACAACACTGCCGTTTAAAAAATTTATGATACGCAATACAAGAGAAGAAGATTTGGCGCTTTTTTTTAGAATTCGTCATATGTCAAATCCGCAAAATGTCAAAGACGTACCTTTAACCATTGCAGTGCCTGCCTTTTTAATAAGTGAACTTAAAACATCTTTTGAGATAGGATTTTTACTATTTTTGCCATTTTTAATTATAGACATGGTAGTTTCTTCCATATTGATGTCAATGGGTATGATGATGCTGCCTCCTGTTATGATTTCACTTCCTTTTAAGATACTCGTGTTTGTGCTTATCAACGGATGGGATTTGCTTATAGGCAATCTTATCTCAAGTGTAAAATGATATTATCTTCGGGAGAATTTTTTGGATTGTAAATATTTTGGTATTTGTGGTGGATGTACAAATTATAAGATAGATTATGCACAGCAGGCAATGCTTAAGCTAAAGAGTATTCAAGAGCAGTTTCAAGCAGAGTTTCAAGGCGGTATTGAGATGTATCAATCTTTGTCTGCTCATTATAGAGCAAGAGCAGAATTTAAGATTTGGCATGACGGTAAGGACATTTCGTATGCCATGCATCAAGTGCAAAATAAAGGCTACGTAAGTATAGACAATTGTCCGCTTGTGGTTATGCCGATATATGATTTGATGAAGCGTTTGCTAAAAGAGATAGTGCGCCGTGATATAAAAGAGAAGCTTTTTGGTGTTGATTTTTTATCTTCTAGTAGCGGTGACATGGTTATATCTATGCTCTATCATAGGCGACTTGACGATGTTTGGCAAGAAAGAGCCAAATCTATGGCCAAAGATTTACAAATAAACATTATCGGCAGAAGCAAAAAACAAAAGATTGTTATAGGTTTGGATTATATAATAGAGCATTTACATGTAAATAGGCGACTTTATCGCTACATGCAGATAGAAAACAGTTTCACGCAGCCAAATCCAAGAGTAAACGAAAAAATGATAGAGTGGGCTGTAGCACAGGCAAAAACTATTAGCGGCGATCTGCTTGAGCTTTATTGCGGTGCAGGCAACTTTACAATCCCTTTTGCAGATGTATTTGATAAGATACTAGCAACAGAAATCTCAAAAGCGTCTATAAGTGCGGCAAAAGAGAATATGCGTTTAAACAATGTTGAAAACATATCGTTTTTACGAATGAGCTCCCAAGAGCTTGTTCAAGCGCTTGATGGTAAGCGGGTGTTTCGCCGTTTACAAGAGATTGATATCAACGGATTTTCTATACACACTGTTTTTGTGGACCCTCCGCGTGCAGGTCTGGATGATGAAACAATAGAGTTTATATCTAGATATAAAAATATTATATATATCTCTTGCAATCCCGTCACTTTGAAGCGAGATTTGCAGATTTTATGTAAGCGTTATAAAGTTATCTCAATGGCGATGTTTGACCAGTTTGCATATACAAACCACATTGAAATGGGTGTGAGATTAGAGCTGTTGCCTGAGGTCTAGCGCACATCTTGCACTATGAAAATCTCGTACAAACTTAGGATTTGAAAAGATACCTTTTTTTAAGCTCCATCCTCCGCTTTTTTTAATTATAATTGCCTGAGCACCCTTAAGCTCACCTCTACTTTCGCATAATATTGTTTGACCTGCATTAAATGCTTTTGCAATACGATTGATTCTATGCATAGTAAAATAGTAGTGAAAAAGAATGAAAGAACCTAAAATAATAATCATAATAATCATACCTCTTTTAAAGGCAACCTTTGGCATAAAGCTTCTTGTCGTAACATACGCAGTAATAGCTAAAAAAAATAACGCAATTATGATATATCCAATCTCCAAATCAAAAAATCCCATATTAGTCCCTATGTATCAAATTTTTATTTTCCCAATCTTTTGTATCATCTGTAAAATACTTAATTCTAACTTTTTTAAATTCTTTTGTAGAAAAAAGAAGCTTATTAGACTTAAATTCTATCTCATCTCCCATATCCTTTAAGATATTGTCAATATCTTTTTTACTCTTTGCATGTATCATTGAGAAAAGATTATATTGCCAATTTGGATATTTTGGTCTTAAATAGCAATGACTTACTACGCTATATGCAGCAATTTTTTGACCGATCTCCTCAGCATCATTTTCATCAACGTCCCACACAACCATGGCATTTGAATTAAAACCGGCTTTACGATGATTTAATATTGTTGCAAACCTTCTCATGATACCTGCATCTTGAAGCTCTTGTAGAGAGCTAAAGAAAGTGTCGTAATCTATGCCTATTTCATTAATCATCTCTAAAAATGGCTCCTGTGTTATTTTGATATCTTCTTGTGCATATTTTATTATCTGTTTATGCAGATCTGTCAGAGTTACATCTTTAAATTTTTTAGTTTTTACTGCTTGTTTTTTCTTAGCACTGTTTGCAGTATCTAGCTGAACCATGATCTTGAAGAGTTTTAGCGTAGGTAGAGCTATGTATTCTTTAGCATGTGTCATTTTGGCTAAAACCTTAATGGTGTCATCTAGACCTAGTAAACTGTTAGGTGGTGTTGCTAATGTAAACCAGACGTTAAACTCATGATTTCTTTCATAATTGTGTGAGATTCCGGGATGAGAGTTTAACACAACTACTGCTTCACCCATATCTTTTTTATCAATGCGAAAAGCAACTAAAGAAGATTTATAACCAAGTTTTTTTGTATCAAATATAGCTGATGTTTGTCTTATGATTTGATCATCTTTTTCTTTTTGAATAATTTGAAGCATTTCATCTTCAGTTATTAAAAATTTATTCGCTAAAGTTAAAAATGGTCTTTTAGTGAGTGGAAAATTCTTTTGTAATTCGTATAATATTTTATCTTTCATCTTTTTAATCAATGCTACGAAAGCATCTCAAACCCTTCTTTGATATCTTTGGCTTTATTTGCGGTTACTAACAATAAAGCAACATTTAGTTTTGCCAATTCTTCCAATTCTTTGCTTGGATTATTTAAAAAATTTAATGATTCTTGCAATGTAATTTTGTCCCATGATTTTTTATATGTAATTCCAAAATATTCCGGCTCTATGGGAGTTTCGATTATCTTTGAATCTCTTTTTATCCAATATCTGCATTTTGAGAAAATTTCGGGTGTACCCTCATTTCCTTTTACAACAACAAAATTTTCATAATTTGATGCAAAAAGCTCATTGTTCTTTTTAACATAAGGCTCATGAAATGCCGCAGAAATAGCATATTTTGAATTTGCCGGATTTAATAATTTTTCTAAAGTGTTAAAGGCGGTTCTAAGTCCAAGCGCATTTCTAACCCTTGTTAAATTGCTTAATTCCTTGAAATACTCTTTTCTGTCAAAATAATGAATATTGTCATCAAGCTTTATATTTGTTGCCACGTCTTTAAGTGTTATTCCGTGCTTTGCAGGTTGTAAATAATCACCACTCACAACGATTGATAAATCAAATTTTTTCAAATATTTACCAAAGAGCGGGAAAAGATATGGATTGTCCGCTTTACCGTCATAAGGATAACCAAGCTCTATCGAATTTTTGATATCTACTCTTTTAATATAATTATCAAATACACCATAAGCGGTTTGCAACTCCTCTATACTTTCAATTCTAACTCTCCAGCCAAGCAAGAAAGCAGCTATTTGTTCCGGTGAAGCTTTTTGTGTTAATATCTGATTCATGCAGTCAGCCATCTCTTCTTTGCTTAGTTCTCTATTTGATTTTGGACCGGTTCCCACTGCTCTTATGTAATTATGAAAATCCATAATTCTCCTTTTAGTATTTATAGTTTACCGGGTTACCCGATAATGTTTTTAAAAAAGCAACAATTTGTCCAATTTGTTTTTTTGTCAGAACGATTCCAAGTTGATGGCGTGCCATAATTTTTACCGCTTCTTTTAGCTTTTTAACTGTACCGTTATGAAAATATGGTGCTGTTCTCGCAACATTTCGAAGTGTCGGTACTTTAAATTGAAATTGATTATTACGTCCATGAAATCCACCTGTGTCTGGGAAAGGGAACGGTGAGTCTTTAAAACGAGGTGAGTGAAACTCAAATTTTGAAAAAACCGGCATGCCGTTAATAAATACTGATTTTGGAACAATAAATCCATCATATCGTTTAAGCGGAAACCTTTGCATGCTTTGTCCTCCTATGCTTATACCTGTATGACAACTCTTACATCCAAGACGCATGAATAAAAAAAGTCCTCTTTTTGCTTTGTTTGATATAGCGGTATTGTTGCCGTCTAAAAATCTATCAAACGATCCTCTTGAGAGAAGTGTTCTTTCATAAGCGCCGATAGCGTTGGCAACATTGATAAATGTAATTTTGTGTGATTTAAATGCTAATTTGAATGCTTTTACATAAAAAGGTTCTTTTTTCAATCTCTTTACTATCTCTTTTGGTGTCATATTCATTTCAAAAGGTGCCCGAAGCGGTCCTTTTGCCTGATCTTGTACATTTGGACTCTTGCCATCCCATAATAGCATTTTCTCTAGTGCAGCATTTATTGCTGTCGGGGTATTTAAGTGCAAAGGATTATGCCTGCCATGATAACCTATTGCAGTAGGGCGATTATCGGCTCCTCCTTTTGTAAGAATATGACATGTTGCACAACTAATAGTTTTATCTTTGGATAAAATTGGATCAAAAAAAAGCAAACGACCTAATTTGATTTTATTTGTACTTAACGGATCGCTTATGTCTTTTACTAACCTTTTGGCTTTTGCCCAGGTTTTTGGAACCGGTTTTAATCCATGCATCAGAGCTTCTTGACGTAGCTGGTTATTGTTTATGATAATAGGCTTTGGCTTTGGCTTTGGTATAAAAAACCCGATGTTTATAAAAAGAACAACAAGGATGGCAATAGTGACAATGATACCTAATTGATCTTTCAAACTTCAACCTTAAAATAATATTCCACTCAATAGTGTATTTTACAATACTTTTATTAAATTTAGTTGAATTATGTTGATTTATAAAAATTATTTTAAAATTTACTTCCTCTACCTATGAGATCTTGTAAAGACGTATTTTTAAACATATCCTGCAATAAAGTTTTAGGTTGGCTCCATTGATCGTGTAACGCACATTTATTGTTGTTGTCACAAACCCCAATACCTAATACACAATATTCATCATTTAACATATCATTAAATATTTCCAATATTTCGACTAATTTGATATCAGATGCTTTTTTATTTAAAACATATCCTCCATCGCGACCTCTAGTTGATTTTACTAATCCTGCTACAACTAGTTCGCGCATAATTTTTGTTAAGAATTTATAAGGCAGATTTAATGTAGTGGCTAAAACTGTAGCATTGGACAGAGATTCGTTGTCCTTACTTGCTATATAGCTTAAAATTCTTATTGCATATTGCGTAGTATTATGTAGTTGCATTATTAAACCTTTAATATGAAATGAAATATTTTAACTATTTTTAGAGTTTCCAATATTCAAGAAAAATACCGCCCATTAAAGATAGGCAGATGGTTAGTAAAACAGTAAGTAAATTATAATTAAAATCGCTTAATTTATCGTCTTTATCAAAAAACTCTACAATCTTTATAGATGGGAATATAAAGAAAAATAATAAGACTATAGAAAAAATTAAGACAAACATTATACTTCTCATCTGTTTTGATAATCCTTGTGTTTTAGATTTTGCTAATCTTACTGGCAATTAAATAAATTATAACTTAATAAAATTAAATTGTTTCAGATTGTTACATTTTAATAATTTTACACATTATTATAGTTTTATGATGCTATTTATCGTTATTTTATGATATTATACTCGTAGGTGGATTTGCTAAGGAGGTTTAAATGTTAACACCAACGCTTGTTAGACCTATAATAGCATCAAGTGATTTTCTGGGAGTTTTTTTATCTGGAGCATTTGTTATTATTTTTGGCGCATTTTATGCGATGACTGTAACGCTTGTAAAATTAAAAAAACTACAAAGGGGATATATACTTTTAGCATTTCTCTTTTGGGGCTTGCAAGTTTACAGTATGTTTTATTTAGGAGTGAAGATTCATTCTAAGCCGTTTACATTTAAAGCGATGATGATTGTAATGATAGCTTACTTGATGATGCCTTATATTTACTATCGGATTATAAGTAAATCTGAAGAAAGATATAAAGATGAAAAAAAGGAGAGTAAAAATGTCTAAAAGAAAAGTTTCTGTATGGACAGATAATCGTTTTTGGCAAAGATCTGCCGCTTGGGTTACAGGTGTTGCCGCAGTCTTGTTAATATGGCTAACATTTGATACGATGGGGCAAATAAGAATGGGTAATCAAAAAGATATAAATGCTCATATCGACAAGAGAGTACCGTCCCCAACTGTTATTAACTACAAGATTGGCTACAAAATGAATGCAAAAAGAGGTCTTGAAGTACCTACTATAGGTGGTAGCGATGCGAATGGTAATTCTTTATTTACGATTAAGCAAAAGTTTTTTGGAAGAGATAACTATACTCAAAAAGAAGCAGATGCTCTTGTAAATTTAGGTAAATTAGCAGAGCAATCAAAAAACTGTATGGATTGTCATACATTGCTTGGAAACGGTGGTTATTATGCTCCTGATCTTACAAAGGCATGGCTGGATCCTGCATGGGGTAAAAACGGTCCAATGCAGGCAATTACCGGAACACACTCAAGAGCAGAGGCAATGGCTGCATTTTTGCAGCATCCGGGAAGATATCCTATGCATGCAAGGAGGATGCCAAATCTTCATATAACGGCTAGAGAAGCTAAAGGTCTTGTAGCATTCTTAAAGCAGATGGCTACAATCGACACAAATGGATTCCCTAGAGGTTTTGGAAAAATTAAGGAGGCAAATTATGCAGAGACAAAATAGCTTTAAGTATGAATCGCAAAAATTAGCGAGCTGGTACTTTACTGTTGCTGTTATATTGTTTGGTGCTCAGCTTTTGCTGGGTCTGGTAGCTGCTGTGCAGTTTATTTACCCATCATTTTTATATGATGTTTTAGATTTTTCAATTGCTAGAATGATACATATTAACGCATTAGTCGTTTGGATGGTGTATGCTATCATCGGCTCTGTGTATTATTTACTTCCCGAAGAAACAGGTATAGAGACAGTTGGTATTGGTATAGCCAAAATTTTATTTTGGGTGCTGACTATTGCTGTTGCTATTGTTGTTTTAGTTTTTCTTTTTATTCAGATAGGACCGGCAAAAACAAGTACGATTTGGTTTATAACCGAAGGTAGAGAGTATTTAGAAGCTCCTAGATGGGCAGATATCGGCATAGTCGTGGTTGTAGTAGGTTTCGTTATAAATACATTTTTAACTGCGATTAAGGGAAGAAGAACCGGAGTTATAACAGTTATTTTAGCAGATTTAATAGCATTGGCCGGCTTGTATCTTGCAGGAATGTTTTATACTGATAATATTGCTATGGATCAGTATTGGTGGTGGTGGGTTATACACCTTTGGGTTGAAGCGACTTGGGAAGTTTTAGTTGGTGCTTTTGCAGCTTACGCTCTTATTAAAATAGTAGGTGCAAAAAGACAAATAGTTGAGATGTGGTTATGGATAGAAGTTGCTATGTTGTTTGGTTCTGGTATATTGGGCTTAGGACATCATTATTTTTGGATAGGAACACCTGAGTATTGGTGGGAAATTGGAGCTTTGTTTAGCTCACTTGAGCCTGTACCGCTTATCGGCATGTTTGTTCATGTTCTTTATGATTGGGGCAAGGATAAAGGTGAGAGGATGGGTGAAGGCGAAAAAGATGTTACTTCTAACAATACCCCGGCCTTAGTTTGGCTGGTTATAAATGGTTTTGGAAACTTTTTAGGTGCCGGTGTTTGGGGATTTTTTCATACATTGCCACAGGTAAATATTTATACGCACGGTACGCAATTTACGGCAGCACATGGTCACCTGGCATTTTTTGGAGCATATGCTACTATACTTATAGCTATGTTTTATATGGCTATCCAGGGTAAAAACGGTATTAAAAAATTAAGAGCAACGTTTGCTTCTAAAATGGCAATATTTTTACTCTCTTTTGGAATGCTTGGTATGACGGTGGCATTAACTATTGCCGGATATGAGCAGGTGATGATTGAAAGGGCACAGCTTGGTGGAACTTGGAGCGCTTATTTTGTTGCTCAAAATGAAGTTTGGATGGCGCAGGCTATGGACTGGAGATTTTTTATGGGTATAGTCATGACAATTGGATTTATATATTTAGTTAAAGATTTGTGGACGATTGGTAGAAATCCTCAAAATGTATATTAAAAAGGAGATAAGATGTATCACGTACTGTTTCAGCCGTTTACAGATGTAAATTGGAGCTTTTTTGGATGGTTAAACGAAGGTCCTCTGACCTTATCGTTTTTCTTGCATGGATTGATTGTTCTTCCAATGTTCTTTATATATTTTCAAGAAAAAAAGAGATTGAAAAACAAACAGGAGAATGACGGAGAATAAAGGTGCTTATTAGCTAGAAATATTTAAATAGCAACTGACCTTATACACTTTTATAAAAAGATTACTCTTGTTACCTCCTGAAGTGCTTTGCTTACTTTGAAGCTTTAGGGGATTGCAAGGACTCTAGTCTTTATGGCAATGATAGGATTTGTTACGATAGTGTATGGCATCAGAGAATAAGGGAGACAATATGAAATTAGTTAACACAGTTGGCTTTATTGCCGGTTTTGTAATGCTTGTCGGTTTAACACAAGCAAATGCTACCATGAAGTATGCCAAAGTATATAAGCAGGAATGTCAGGGTTGTCACGGGAGTGCGCATCAAGGTGGTGTTGGAGCTACTTTGAAGCCTCAGATCTTAAAGAAAATAAACAAGCAAATGCTTGTAAATACTATTTTACGCGGAAAAGCGGGTACTGCGATGCCGGCTTGGGGGCATATGTTCTCAAGAAATGAAGCTTCCGGTATGGTGGAATGGCTGATTGATTGGAAAAGTATCTACACGCCTAAACTTTCACTTGTAAAAGTTAAAAAAACTTGGAAGAAATTAGCAGATGCTAAAAAGTTATATTACAAATATCTAACACCTGCTGATGTCAAAAATGTAAGAGATATACAAATTGGGGTTGAAAGAGATGCGTCTTTAGTAGATTTTTATGACGGTACATCAGGTAAGATGTTAAGTAGGCATAAAGCCGGATATGCTATTCATATTTGTCAAGTCAACAAGCGTATGCCTAGATATGCATATTGTATCAGTCGATCCGGAAGACTTACAATGTTTGATTTAAATGCTCCTGGAGAGCCTGCCCTTGCTAGTGTTACAGTTGGAACATCAAGCAGAGGTATAGCAGTTAGTCCCAATGGAAAATATGTAATGACCGGTAATTATTCGCCCGGTGGTGCAGTTTTACTTAATGCTCATACGTTAGAGCCGTTAAAAGTTTATCCGACTCCTAGCGTTATTAACACTACAGGACAGCTTGGTCCAAGTAGAGTTGCCATGGTTATTCAAACGCCTTATGCACCGTATTTTATCTTTGCTTTAAAAGATGGCGGACATGTTTATATAGTTGATTATAATAAACCAGGTTTTCCAATCATAGCCGATATTCCAAACATAGGTAAGATATTGCATGATGGTTTTGAAAACATGGGAAAAGATCGTGGTAGATTTGTATATATTGCATCACAGATGAGTAATTTGATAGGTGTTATTGATTTAAAAACATTGAAGCTTGCTGCTAAAATATATACAGGACCAGACTCTAAGCCACATCCAGGACAAGGTGCATCTTGGTATAATAAAAGGTATGGTCAGTTAAATGCTACTATGAGCATTAATGAAGGCAATGTTGTTATATGGAATATGGAGAATGAAGTTGTAGCAAGCGTGAAAACAGCAGGTGGCGGCTTGTTTGTAGGAACTGGCGACGGTACCCCATATATCTGGGCAGATGATGTTATTGGGAGCGCATTAGTCTATAATAGGGTTTATTTGATTAACAAGCAAACTTTAAAAATTGACAGAATTATTAAAGTAGGTAAGTATAAAGGTCATTTGATTGACGCACATACCGGCAAGATTTTACAAACTTGGAATGCGACCCAGTATAAAAATATTATGCATAAAGAGGTTCGCTCTAAGCTTTCAAAAGAGTTTATAGTACCTTATACTGCGGCACATGGACCAAGACTTGCTCATCCTGTTCAGCCAAGATTGTTGCATGCAGAACCTATGAATTTTGGAAAATGGACAACTATTAGTGAATGGAATAAAAATGGACGAATTGGCATCTATAATGCTAAAACTGGAAGATTTATCAAGTATATCTATAACTTGACAACGCCTACTTTTACATATTCTATTTCACACAGACTAAAAGTACCTGGTGCTTAAATAATATTTATTCGTCATTATGACGAATAAATTAATAAATATTATTATACTATATTTTTTATATAAAATTAATTTTTAATAATAAATATAGTATAATAATACCTATAAATAGTATAAAAGCGTTGAAGGATAAAAATATGAAAAGTAAAAGCCTAATAATCGCACTATTGCTCATAGGTATTGGTTTGAGTGCAAAAGATAGTTTGGCAATCAAAGTTTTTCAAACATATTGCTGGGGCTGTCATCATCAGACCGCTCAAGCTTTTGCACCATCTTTTAGATTCATCGCCAATCATCGCACAAGAGCTCAAATGCTTGCCCAAATTCTTAATCCTGAGTCATCATATAAAATATTAGGATATAAAATTAACTCTATGCCCTCATTTAGTGATTTAAATGCAAGTGAGCTTAATGCAATTGTTACATATATACAAAGTTATAAGGATAAAAAATGAAAAAAATACTTCTATTATGTTTGGTTTTTATAGTTACTCTTTTAAATGCGCAAGATAAGATTTTTGTAGTCGAGAGAGAAAATTCAGCACTTGCTGTAATTGAACAGCATCTACTAGTTGATACCATAAAACATATGCATAATTTTAACCATGCAGTTGTAAAGTTTAAAGGTAGGGATGGATATGTAATAACTAGAGATGGTTATATAATTAAATTCAATCCAATTACAGATAAAATAGAAAAAGAGTATAGAACCAGTCCAAGTGCAATCGGTTTTATAATAGGTAGAAATTTTGTTGCGGTTGCAAATTATGGGAATAAAACCGTTGAGATTGTTAGCAGAAATTTAAAGCCTATAGAGAGTATTAAAACAAACAGTAGAAATGTAGGTATAAAACTGTATAAAAATTATCTTGTTTTTGAGTGCATGGATACTGATGAGATTTGGGTGATGAAAAATACTCAACCAAAGGCAAGAAAGCCGCACTTTGTAGTATATAAGAAATTTAAGCACGTAGGTTTAGTTCCTTTTGATGCGCTAATAGATAAAAATCTTTATGTTTCCGGTTTTTTTAATTCTCCATTTATAGGTGTGTTAAATTTAAGGACTATGAAATATAAAACTGTACCTCTTAATCTCGGCAAAAGAGATAGAGTGTTAAAGGTTCCTCATTTTGGGTTTTGGAGTGTTTCTAAAGGTTACTTTTTTATACCGGCCGTGGGTGCAAGAAAAGTATTTGCATTTAGCCATAAATTTAAACTTATAAAAGCTATTGACGTGGTCGGCAACCCTGTTTTTACGTCGTTAAGCCCAAATAAGAAATATCTTGCTGTTACTTTTAGCGGTAAAGATTTTCCAAGAGTACAGATAATTGATACAAAAACATTAAAAATAATTAAAAATTTTAAATTCAAAGGCATGGTTTTACATGTCAGGTGGTCAACTAGCGGTAAATATTTATATGTTTCTGTAAACGGAGCAAATGAAGTGCTTGGCATAAAGACACATGGCTGGTGGAAAAAGTTTGCATGGCCGGTCCCTAAACCATCAGGTATTTTTATATACAAGATGAAAGATAAATATGTTAAGAGTTTCTAATCTTATTCATTCTACTGTTAATAATAAAAAAAGTAGAATATTAAGTGGTGCGATAGTGATATGGAATTTTACAAACAGATGTAACCTCACATGCCACCATTGCTATTCTTATGCTGATCCCAATTCGCAGGATTTTTTAACAACTGAATTTATATTGGATTCTATAAAGGATTTGAAAAAAGCCGGTG
Organism: Helicobacteraceae bacterium; assembly: GCA_027023805.1. GTDB lineage: Bacteria > Campylobacterota > Campylobacteria > Campylobacterales > Sulfurimonadaceae > Hydrocurvibacter. The sequence continues at coordinate 11,453 of JALVUF010000015.1, read as the reverse complement.
TTAAATTTGTTATTTTCAGTGGTGGAGAACCTCTTATAAGAAAAGATATTTTTAAAATTGCAAACGCAATGAGGGAAAAGTCTATCATGACTTACCTCTCAACAAACGGTTTGTATATTAATGAAAAAAATGTTAACAAAATTATCCAGATATTTGATTATATAGGTATAAGTATAGATGGAATTGGCAAGGTTCATGATAATTTTAGGGGATTAGATGGTGCATTTGATAAAAGTGTTGGTGCTATTAAATTAATCCAACAAAATGGCGGTAATGCCGGCATTAGATTTACTATGACAAAAGAGACTGAGGATAGTTTTTACGATATTTTTGAATTAGCAGAAGAATTGAATGTTAATAAAATATATTTATCTCATTTAGTGTATTCAGGTAGAGGACTTGAGAATCTTAAAATTGATATCAGCAAAGAGAAAAGATTGGAATTTGTTAATTTTATCATAGATAAGGCACTTAAATATGAAGAAGAGGGTAAAGATATAGATATAGTAACAGGCAATATGGAGATGGATGCTATTATTTTGCTTGAAAAATTTAGTCTAAAGTATCCAAAACTAAAAGAGCAGATGTTACAAAGATTGATAGCATGGGGAGGAAATAGCGCAGGAAATAGACTCGGAAATATTGATTTCTTAGGAAAAGTTAAGCCTGATCCATTTTTTCCGTTTACAGTTGGAGATATAAATGAAAAGAGTTTTGATAGTATTTGGCTAGATAAGAATAATGAAATACTAACCAGATTGAGACAGCATCCAAGAGAAATTAGCGGGAAATGCTCCACATGCGGAGTGAAACATATTTGTAACGGTGGAAGCAGAAGCAGAGCATACGCATTATATAATGATTTATGGGCAGAAGACCCGTCATGCTATTTAAATGAGCAGCAAAGAGGACAAATATAATGGGTCAAGTGTATTTGACGGGGGCCGGTCCCGGAGATATGGAACTGCTTACCTTAAAAGCACTTCGAGTTGTTAAAATTGCTGATGTTATTATATATGACAGGCTTGCAAATCCTGAGATTTTAAAAGAGGCAAAAAAAGATTGTGAGTTTGTTTATGTAGGTAAAGAAGATGGAAGACATATATTGCCACAAGATGAGATAAATGAGACTATATACCAAAAAGCGCTAAAATATGATGTTGTAGTTAGGTTAAAAGGCGGTGATCCTTTTGTCTTTGGTCGTGGTGGCGAAGAGGGCATGTATTTAAAGAATAAGGGAGTATCTTTTGAGATTATACCGGGCATTACTTCTGCAATTAGCGTACCGGCTTACGCAGGTATCCCAGTTACTAGCAGAGGAGTTGCCGTCTCTTTTAGAGTGGTAACAGGACATGAAACACCAAACAAAACAGATTCTCAAATAGATTGGAAGTCATTTAAAAATAATGAAACAATAATCTTTCTTATGGGTCTTCATAACATTCAAACAATTTGTAAAAAATTGATAAGTATAGGAAAGTCAAAAGATTGTCCAATTGCAGTTATAAGCAAAGGAACAACAAAAGAACAAAAGACAATTGTCTCAACTTTACAAAATATACCAAAAGAAGCTAAAAAACTACCTACTCCGGCACTTATAGTCATAGGCGAAGTAGTTAAATTAAGAGATGAGCTTAATTGGTTTGAGGATTAAATCTTAAAAAAGCGATGAACAAATGATGCCTCTTTTTTTGTTTTAATTTGTATATTTTTAATTGTTTTGTTTTGATCGTTTACAACGCTTAATATATCATTTGTTAATCTTAAATGCTTTTTACCCCATTGTTGTTCTAACTGATCTAATCTTTTGTAAACATCATTTAGCTTTGGTTTATATATCGTTCCGGTTTTTGTGTTAAGAATTGTTAGCCCTTTTAATTCTTTTTGAAGCACAAAGGGCATATACGGTTTCAGTGCTGCATCAATTCTCGCATTTTTAGGTTGTGGCATGGATGTAATAAATGTAACAGCACTTAAAAAGACGAAAATAAAGATTAACCCTATAAACATTTTTCGACTCATTATTATTCCTTGAAGTATTTTTTAGCTTTTTTGTCTAACAGTTTCATTCTTTTTTTACCTTTTGGCAAACTTACTCTTAAGGTTTTCATTTTATCTAAAAATATATTTAAATCTTCTGGTATCAAATTTTGTATATGTCTTCGTAGATATTTTGCCACAGATGGAGAAGCGCCTGATGTTGATACGGAGATGATCAAATCTCCCTGTTTGATGTATGAAGGAAATATAAAATCGCAAAACTTTACAGAGTCCACAGCGTTGCATAACACTCTTGTATCTCTTGTTTGGTTGTATATTGTCTCTTGAAGGGATATGTCATCGACAGCTATTATGACAATATCACACTCTTTTATATCGTCATTTTGATACGCTTTTGTAAATACTTTTAAATGATGTTTATTGGCTAAACTTTGTAATTTTTTATTGTGATTCTTGGCTATTATTGTAATATTTTGCGAAAAATCAAGCAAATGTTTTAGTTTTTCATAAGCAATTTTGCCACCACCGATTATAAGTATATTTTTATTTTTAAGTTGAATATAAGCTGGAAAATATGCCATTTGACTCCTTAGGGATATTGTTGATAATGCTGAATATGGTGGAGTTGTTTATTTCTCTCAAGGAATACAGGTAGTTTTTTAGTTGCTAAAACAAATCCTATAACAAAAGATATTACAGCTAAAAATAGACCCAATACCTGATATACCGCGCTTGCTATAATGATATATAAAGTTAATTCTAAAAGATAATATATTATCACAAATAAATCCTTTCCGCTTCTATGCTCTTTGCCTCTCATATGAATTTCCTTATACCAATATTAATATATATTATATATTAATATTGGTATATTCTCTTTATAAATAGATTTACATTAGCAATAATAATAAATTTGTTACTAAACTAAACATTTGGTGTCAAATACCAATAATAAGTAAAGTATATTATTAGTTGTGGAGCCTAACACCCTCTAAAGCTATTTTTTAAAAAATTTATAAAAAAAGTGCTCTATAAATTTTATCTTTACTCTGCTAATTGCAAGTGAACCTTTTGGAACTTTTTTACATGAGAGGGTGGTGCCGGCGGCTATCATTACGTCATCTTCAATTTCTATAGGTGCAATTAACTGGCTGTCGCTTCCTATAAATACATTTTTACCGATTTTTGTTTGATATTTTTTCAGTCCGTCATAGTTGCATGTAATAACACCTGCACCTATGTTTGTTCCACGTTGCACATTTGCATCGCCTATATAGCTTAGATGTCCGGCTTTTACACCGTCAAGTGAGCTTTTTTTGACTTCAACGAAATTGCCGATATGGGTATTTGTTAGTTTTGACTGCGGTCTTAAGTGTGCCAAAGGTCCAATGTCGCTATCACAAACAAAACTGTCTTCTATGACACAGGACGCTTTTATGTGGGAGTTTTTTATAATACTATCCCCTGTAATCCTGCAATTGTTCTCAATAATACACTCGCCTTTAAACTGCACGCCATCTTCAATATATATAGTATCAGGTAATTGCATAACAACGCCGTCTGTCATCCACATTGATTTTATACGGTTTTGCATGATGATGTCAGCTGCTGCTAAATCTTTTTTTGAATTTACGCCTTTAAAATATTTTGGTTCAACCTCTAGGGGTACAACAGTCAAATCATCCTTTTTAGCCAATTCGATTATATCTGTTAAATAAAATTCATTTTGAGCGTTATTATTTTGTATTTTATTGATATAAGATGTTAGTACGTTCTTTGTAAATGCATATACACCGGCATTTACGTGTCTTATCATCAACTCTTCATCAGAGGCATCTTTTTGTTCAATGATATATTGGACTTCATTATTGTGTATTTTTACGCGTCCATAACCGTGAGGATTTTCAAGATGGAGCACCGATAAAACTATATCCGCATCAATTGTTAAAAACGGTTTTAATGCATCAGCGGTAATAAGGGGCATATCGCCGTTTAATATCAAAACTCTGTCGTGTTTTACATGTATATTTCGTAAAGCCCCTCCGGTACCCGGAAAATTTATATCATCTTGTTCAAAAAATGTTATATCTTTAAAATATTTTAAGATTTCATCTGAGACGATATCTCTTTGATGGGCTAATACGATATTGATATCATCACTTATTTTTCGTGCTTCTTTGATGATATGATAAATCATAGGTTTTCCGCTTATATCGTGCAATACCTTTGGTTTGCTTGATTTCATTCTGCTACCTTTTCCGGCGGCTAAAATTATAATTGAGACTTTGTCCATGTTTTTGCTTTATGTTAAGTTTTATCATAATTATACCAATTTTCTCTCTCTCGTAGACATTAAATCTACTTTTTTGTTCAACTAAAATCTAAAAATATGTTTGTTTCATTGATATATCTAGTGTATATTTGTACTAAACTCAATCAAATATTAGATAAATATTTGATTCTTCATATAGTTTGTGTAAATATTTATAAAATAATTATTAAAATTATATAAAATATTTACTGCATCAAGCCATATCCGGCAGGATAGATTCTCGCATTTACACAAGTTTATAGTTTCATATATTTAGTTAAGCATTGCTATAAGCTTTATCAACGTTATTTACGCTGTATATCGATAATATCTTTATAGAGTATAAAGAAATAAAAGTTATATTTGTTATTAGATATTTTAAAGAAAAAATAATATTATGAATATTTTTTTAATAAACTAAACTTATAATATATATATGTTATTGTTAAGTTTTTGATGCAAGTCAAGGATATATTTATTCGTTAATAATACTATTTTACCAGTATTGTAATTTATAGTTAATTGTGATTATTAATACTTGAGTGGGCGTAAGTAGATGAAATATTTTGAAAAAGGAAAATAAAATATGAATAAAAAAGCATCATATATCTTTAAAAAAATGCGTTTTTTTAAAGAGCGGGAAGTGTATTCTAATGGTTTAAGTTCATTAAATTCCCAAGGAAGAGAATGGGAAAATTTTTATCGCAATCGTTGGCAGCATGACAAGGTGGTACGAACGACGCATGGCGTCAATTGTACTGGATCATGTAGTTGGAACGTATTTGTAAAAGAGGGCATAATAACATGGGAAATGCAAGCGACTGATTACCCCACTACGGGTCCGGATATGCCTGAATATGAACCGCGAGGTTGTCCAAGAGGAGCTAGCTTTTCTTGGTACACATACAGTCCTTTGCGAGTTAAACATCCATATATTAGAGGTATTTTACTAGAATTTTGGCGTAAGGCATTGAGTAAATCTGATAGTCCGATAGAAGCATGGGCTTCTATCGTGGAGGATCCAAAAAAATCTCGTGCATATAAAAAAGCAAGAGGTAAAGGTGGATTTGTAAGGGCTTCTTGGAGTGAATTAAATGAGCTAATTGCAGCACAAACACTTTATACATCAAAAAAATATGGACCAGACAGGGTGATAGGTTTTACTCCTATTCCTGCAATGTCTATGGTTAGTTATGCATCAGGAGCAAGATTTATTTCTTTGATGGGCGGGAGTATGCTTAGCTTTTATGATTGGTATGCTGATTTGCCTCCGGCATCTCCTCAAATGTGGGGAGAGCAAACTGATGTTCCTGAAAGCGGTGACTGGTTTAATGCCGGATATATTATCATGTGGGGTTCAAATGTTCCAATGACTAGAACTCCGGATGCTCACTTTATGACCGAAGCGCGTTACAAAGGTACAAAAGTAATATCAATTAGTCCAGATTATGCAGAATCAGTTAAATTTGCCGATGAATGGTTAGGTGTTGATCCTGGTTCAGACGGAGCTTTAGCACAGGCCATGACACATGTAATTTTAAAAGAGTTTTATATAGATAACCAAACAGAATATTTTTATGAATATGCTAAGAAATACACTGATTTACCTTTTTTAATGACATTAAAACAAGATGGAGACATGTTTATAATTGATAGATTTTTGCGTGCTTCTGATTTGGATTCATCTGTTACAAATCCGGAATGGAAAACAGTTGTTTTAGATAAAATTAGTGGTAAATTAGTCATTCCTAATGGCAGCATAGGTCATAGATGGGAGCATAAAGCAAAATGGAATCTAAACTCTATAGACGAAAACGGAAAAGAGTTTGATCCTGAGATGACAATGCTAGGTCAAGAAGATGAAATGGTCATAGTTAAGCTTCCATACTTTGATAATAAACAAAGAATGGTTCTTGAGCGTAGTGTTCCTGTTAAAAGAATTAAAGTCGGTAAAAAAATATACTATGTTACAATGGTTTTTGATGTTATGCTGGCTAATTATGGTGTTAAAAGAAGTGAAAAAGATATAGGATATCCTGAAAATTATGAAGATAAAGCACCATATACGCCATCTTGGCAAGAAGAATTTACACGTATTTCACCGCAGCAAGTGGTTAAAATAGCTCGAGAATTTGCTCAAAACGCTATAGATACAAAAGGTAGATCTATGATCATCATGGGTGCTGGTATCAATCATTGGTTTCATTCTGATATAAATTACCGCACCATTTTAAATCTTGTCGTATTAACAGGATGTGAAGGCGTTAGCGGCGGCGGTTGGGCACATTATGTCGGACAAGAAAAACTTCGTCCATTTGAAGGTTGGTCAACCGTGGCATTTGCAAAAGATTGGTCACCGGCTCCTAGACTTCAAAACGGTACATCATTTTTTTATTTCGCGACTGATCAATTTAGATATGAAGAAACTCCAATGAGTAATCTGATTTCTCCAACAGTTGAGAAAGCAAGATATGAGCATCCAGCTGATTATAATGTAATGTCTGCAAGACTAGGATGGTCAGCTTCATATCCACAGTTTAATAAAAATACTTTTACTCTTACTAAAGAAGCTAAAGAATCCGGCGCATCAACAGATAAAGAGATTGTGAAGTATGTAGCAAAAGAATTAAAAGAGAAAAAAGTACACTTTGCCATAGAAGATCCGGATGCTCCAGATAATTTCCCAAGAACGCTGTTTGTATGGAGAGCTAATTTGATTGCAGCTTCAGGCAAGGGTCATGAATATTTTCTTAAACATCTTTTAGGAACACAGCAAGGCGGAGTATTATCTAATGATTCTAAAGAGCTAAATTCTACAATAGAGGTAAAATGGGAAGGTGAAGCGCCAGAGGGAAAACTGGATTTATTGGTAAATTTAGAATTTCGTATGAGTGGTACCGCGCTTTATTCAGATATTGTGCTTCCAGCTGCCACATGGTATGAAAAAGATGATATGAGCAGTACAGATATGCACCCGTTTATTCACCCTTTTAATCCAGCTATTACTCCGCCATGGGAAGCAAAAGCCGACTGGGATATCTTTAAAAATATCTCTAAAACTGTTTCATCAATGGCAGAAAAGTATTTGCCTGATGTACAAACAGATATCGTAGCTTCTCCAATGATGCATGATACTCCAGGTGAGATGGCTCAACCTTTTGGGCATATAAAAGACTGGAGTAAAGGCGAAGTGGATGCTATACCGGGCAAAACAATGCCAAATTTGACAGTAGTAGAGCGTGATTATACGCAGATATACAAAAAGTACTCTTCTCTTGGACCATTAGCTAGAGAAAATCCTATCGGAGCAAACGGAGTTAATTTTTCAGTAAAAGAGGAATATGATGCCCTTAAGCATCTTATAGGGATTCAAAATGAGGGTATAGCTAAAAATATGCCAAATTTAGATAATGCTAAAAATGTAGTTAACGCAATGTTAAGCTTGTCAAGTGCAAGTAATGGCAAAGTAGCTCAAAAAGCATGGGCAGTGGAAGCTGAAAAAACCGGTTTAGATATAGGTGATATTGAAAAAACTAAAGAAGAAGAGCATTTTACTCATGAAAGTATAACTGTACAACCGAGAGAAAGTATATCGACTCCTGTTTTTACAGGACATGTTAAAAATGGTGGTAGATACACACCGTTTAATAATAATATTGATTTGTTAATGCCTTTTCGTACGTTGACCGGTCGTCAGCAATTTTTTATGGATCACGAGATGATGCTTGAATATGGAGAAGGTTTTCCAGTATATAAACCTACAATTGCAACACAGCCGTTTACTGAAATCGACAATGTTCCAGTAGAGACAGGTAAAACGATTAATTTAAAATACTTAACTCCTCATGGCAAATGGAATATCCACAGTATGTATTTTGATTCTGAACGAATGCTGACGCTCTTTAGAGGCGGTCCTACCGTCTGGATAAATAATGAAGACGCAGATTCAATAAATGTTAAAGATAACGATTGGATTGAGGTTTATAACAGAAGAGGTGTCGTGACTGCTAGAGCCGTTGTTAGCCATAAGATGCAAAAAGGATCAACTTATATGTATCACGCACAAGATCGTACTATCAATACACCGGTTTCCGGTATTACAAAAGAAAGCGGGGGTACGCATAATTCTCCAACAAGTATATTTTTAAAACCAACGCACCTGATAGGCGGGTATGCACAGTTTAGTTATGGTTTTAATTATTATGGACCAACAGGTCATCAAAGGGATGCTAGAGTATTTATAAGAAAGTTAAGAAAGGCAGTTTGGCATGAAGATTAAAGCACAAGTCGCGATGGTTATGAATTTGGATAAATGTATAGGTTGTAACACATGTAGTGTTACTTGTAAAAATACTTGGACCAACCGTAAAGGTGCTGAGTACATGTGGTTTAATAATGTTGAAACCAAACCCGGTATCGGATATCCTATGGATTGGGAAGATCAGGAGAAATATAAAGGTGGATGGGTATTAAAAAATAATAAATTAAAACTAAAATCAGGAACTAGATTTTTTGAATATATGAATATATTTCATAATCCAAATCTTCCGACAATTGATAATTATTATGAACCATGGACATATGATTATAAAAGATTGATCAACACAAAGGCAAGCAAGCATCAGCCGGTGCTTCGACCTAAGTCACAACTTACCGGAGAGGAGATGGAAATCAGCTGGGGTCCAAACTGGGAAGATGACCTAGCTGGTGCGCATGTAACGGGTGCTCAAGATCAAAACATCAAAAAGATTGAAGAAGATATACGACTGGAATATGAAGAAGCTTTTATGATGTATCTTCCGCGTATATGTGAGCATTGTTTAAATCCATCTTGTGTTGCATCTTGCCCTTCGGGAGCTATGTATAAAAGGGATGAAGATGGTATCGTGTTAGTAGATCAAGATGCATGTCGAGGTTGGCGTTTTTGTATATCTTCATGTCCGTATAAAAAAGTATATTTTAATTGGACAACTAATAAAGCAGAAAAATGTACCTTGTGTTTTCCTAGAATCGAAGCCGGTCTGCCAACTGTATGTTCTGAGTCTTGTGTCGGTAAAATTCGATATATTGGCATACTTTTATATGATGCTGATAGAGTTGAAGAAGTTGCATCAGTTGTTGATGAGAAAGAGCTGTATCCGGGACAACTCAGTTTGTTTTTAGATCCAAATGATCCGAAAATTATTGAACAAGCGAGAAAAGATGGTATTAGCGATAATTGGATTGAGAGTGCTCAAAAATCGCCCGTTTATAAATTAGCAATTGAGCAGGGCATAGCACTTCCTCTTCATCCTGAATATAGAACCTTACCTATGATTTGGTATGTGCCGCCTCTTAGTCCTGTTATGAAAATGTTTGAAGGCAAAGATACGGTAGCCGATCCTATGGAAGTTTTTCCAGCGATTGATGAGATGCGCATACCTATGAAATATCTTGCAAATCTTATGACAGCCGGAGATGAAAGGGTCATCAGGAAAGTCCTTAAAAAAATGGTTCTTATGCGTCAGTATATGAGAACAAAAGAGCTTGGTAAAGAATTTGATGAAAAACTTCTTAAAGAAGTTGATATTGATAGTAAAACTATAGAAGAGATGTATAGATTGCTAGCTATTGCAAAATATGATGATCGGTTTGTTATTCCGACGGCGCATAGAGAACAATATGAAGATTTGTATAAACATCAAGGTGATGCTGGCTTTGAATATACGCAAGCTTGTGATTCTTGTTTTCCAAATCTTTCAAAAAATTAAGGTTTAGTTATGAATGCTAAAGAGTTATTTAAGCTTATATCTTTATTGCTTCAATACCCAGATGGAGATATATGTCAAATTGATATAAGTGATGAGATTACAGATGTCAAAGATAAGCAAATTAGAAAGAATTTGTTGGCATTTGAAGAATATTTTAAAAATACGAGTCAAGCGCAATTACAAGAGCAGTATGTTGAAACATTTGATTTTAATGATGAAACTAATTTGTTTTTAACATACTCTAAATTAAAAGATGAAAAGGAGCGGGGACAGGTTTTAGTTGAGCTTAAAAATATGTATGCGAAAGAGGGTCTATATTTAGATAATGAAGAATTGCCTGATTATTTGCCTTTATTTTTAGAGTTTATTTCGGTAGCTAATGATGAAGCAGCTTTGGATTTGCTTCATCGCTTTAAAGGCATGATCGAGCATATGCATAAAAAACTTCTTGAAGATAAAAGTCCTTATGCTTATCTTATGAAAGCTCTTTTGTTAGAGATAGATCATTTTATTTCGAAAGGAAATTAATTATGGATTATTCAGGTCAATTTGCATGGGTAATATTCCCATATATGATGATAGTGTTAACGATAGTTGGTCATGTATATAGGTACAATACTGATCAAATGGGGTGGACGACAAAATCAAGTGAACTGTTGGAAAAGAAAGATTTAAGATTAGGAAGCATGTTGTTTCATTATGGATTTTTGTTTGTAATTGGCGGTCATATTATAGGACTTTTTATACCAAGAAGTATGGTGACGGCTGCTGGAATTAGTAATGAGCTATACCATGAAATTGCAATATCAACAGGTGCAATTGCAGGTATCGTAACATTAATAGGTCTATGGATTTTAACTAAACGCAGATTTACCAATAAAAGAATTATTGCAACTAGTAGTTTTACCGATAAGCTTATCTTAATTCTTTTGTTAGCTGAAATATTGCTGGGTATTTATAATACGTTGTTTCACAATTTGATTTTTGGAGATTATTATTACAGAGAAACGATATCTCCATGGTTTAGAGGATTGTTTGTGTTCGCACCTAATGCTAAATTAATGGCTAATGTACCATTTGCATTTAAACTACATATCTTATTAGCTTTTGTCATTTTTGGATTATGGCCTTTTACAAGACTTGTGCATGTATGGAGTTTTCCTATTGCTTATATTAGAAGAACAAGAATGATTTACAGAAGAAGATGTGGAGATATTCTTGACAAATAAAGGATCTCTAATAAGCAAGACAGATATAACCAAAAAAAATAAAGGATGAAAGAATGTCAATAAATATAGAAAATTGGGACGTTGAAAATAGCGAGTATTGGGAAAAAACAGGTAAAAGTATCGCGACTAGAAATCTTTGGATCTCTATCCCGTCACTTTTGG
>JALVUF010000014.1:25853-46363 GCA_027023805.1 Helicobacteraceae bacterium | reverse complement strand
GACGGCTCCATCATCTAATGGTTAGGATTCAAGGTTTTCATCCTTGCCATAGGGGTTCAAATCCCCTTGGAGTCACCAACCACCTCTTGTCTTGTTAATTATCTATTTAATTTGTTTAAAATTTTTTCTACTCTTTAGAGTTGCTCTTAAGCAACAATAGGCTAAAATTACATCTAAAAAACAGTATAGGAATTTTATGTTACGTTTTGCACCCAGTCCGACAGGCGATATGCATATAGGCAACCTTAGAGTTGCTTTGTTTAACTATATAGTAGCACAGCAAAAACATGAGGGTTTGGTAGTTAGAATAGAAGATACGGATAAAGAGCGTAATATTAAGGGTAAAGATAAAGAAATTTTAGAAATTTTAGAAATTTTTGGTATCAAATATCAAGAGGTCGTATATCAAAGTAAAAATTTTAAATTTCATAGTATGATGGCTCTTGATCTACTCCATAATAAAAAGGCCTTTAATTGCTTTTGTTCGCCACAGACGCTAGAGCTAAGCAGAGAGAAAGCTAAGAAAGAAAAACGACCCTACAGATATGATGGGGCATGTGAAAATTTACCGGCAGAACTAACAATAGACAATCAAAATCCATTTGTAGTACGATTAAAAAAACCGCTGCACAACATAATCATAAATGATTTAATTAAAGGCAAGATAGAATTTACGCCAGATGAAATAGACAGCTTTATCATTATGCGTCAAGATAAAACTCCGACCTATAATTTTGCCTGCGGAGTTGATGATATGCTTAGTGATGTATCGCTGGTTATTCGCGGAGAAGATCATGTCAGCAATACTCCAAAACAAGCTGCAATCAGAGAAGCTTTGGGTTACGCCAAAGAGATACAATACGCACACTTGCCTATTATACTAAATGAGCTTGGTAAAAAAATGAGTAAGCGAGATAACGCATCTAGTGTAAAATGGATGCTTGAGGAAGGTTTTTTACCCTCAGCGATTGCTAATTATCTGATTTTAATAGGCAACGCACCCCCTCAAGAGATTTTCACACTTGAAGAAGCTGTTGGATGGTTTGATATAACTAAAATTTCAAAAGCACCCGTAAGATTTGATTTGGATAAACTAAGATTTATCAATCGTGAACATTTAAAACTTATGGACTCAAAAGAATTGTCACGATATGTTGGCTTTGCGGATGAAGATATTGGTAATATCGCCAAAATATATCTTGATGAAACTGGGACACTAAAAGAGCTTAGAGGTAAAATCGGTTCTATCTTCGATGAAAAAGTAATTCCTGATGACTTTTTTAAACCGGCAGAATTGATTCGTGAGTCAATAAAAACAGCACCCCACTTTGAAACATTTGATGAATTTAAAAACCATATTGTCAGTTCTACCGGATTAAGAGGAAAAAACTTTTTTAAACCGCTGCGTTTGCTTTTAACAGGGAGCGAACATGGACCTGAGCTATCAGACCTGTATCCATATCTAAAAAATTATATAAAAGAGATTATAAAATGAATCAAATTATTATTCAATTAGGCAGTATTGTTATCAGTCTTATTAATATTTACATGTGGGTTATTATTGTCGCAGCATTACTAACATGGGTTAATCCTGATCCTAGAAATAAAATTGTACAAATATTGTATAGGCTTACAGAGCCGGCATATACGTTTGTTAGGCGTTTTATCCCAACTATTTTTAACGGCATAGATTTAGCTCCGCTTATTATAATCGTTGTTTTACAAGTTGTAACTATATTATTAAGCAGTGCCTTAAATTCTCTCATTGTATGATACGGATTTTCTTTTTTACAGCTTTTGGATTGTGCGTTTATTTAGACGCACATATTACGTTGCATCAGATTAATGATAAGCCAAAATCTATTGCTAAAGACTTTATGATATGGCAATATCTGCAACAAAAAATCACTCCACGCAATGCTCAGTTAGCGTTTGATCAAAGTGATTTTTTCAATAGAAAACTTTTACTAGCTTACTCAAAAAGAAGCGGCTCTAAAAAATTGCAGTTTATAACACATTGCATGACGCTCTCTAAGACAAAGTTACTTCAGACTTCTAATATGCAATGTCTTGATATTGCACTTTCGCCATATAAGGCAACTTTTTTTAATCCAAGCAGACTCCTGTTTATTGCTAAAAATATTGATGATAATGATACAGCCAATTATCTTTCATTTATGGGGCATGGTGCTGTTGCGGATATATTATTAAAGTATCCTGCTGATACGGTATTGAAAGTTTTCAATCAAAGTGGGAGCAAATATCGAAACAAACATTTTAACCATCGATACAGCATAAATGTGCTAGGTAGATTGATGGACTCTAGTAAATTTGCTACATTTATAAAAATTGCTGTAACTGATTATAAGTTAAATAATCTACACCATGCTTTGCTTTATCTTGATGCAGATAAGCTAAGTCCACAGAGTGATTTTTATTTGTCTTTAAATGCTCTAAGACTCCATGTTCCTAAAAAAGCAAAACAGTATCTCAGCATGGCATACACAAAAGCAACCTCATCGCGTATGCAAGATAAAATACTTTTTTGGGAATATCTAGTGAGCGATAATAAGTCTTACTTGCATTTTTTATCGGCATCAACTACTATAAATTTATATACTTTGTATGCAAAAGAATTTTTACATGTAAAGGTAAATAATTATTTTACACAAGTTTACACAAAACCTGTTATAAGCAATACAAATATAGACAATCCATTTGTTTGGAGAAAAATAAGACAACGAATTTATAGCACTTCTTATGATAAACTATTTAATTTGGCTAAAGAGTATCAGGCAAAAAATCTTCAATCAGTCCAGGCACTTATTATTTCGCACGCTTATAGATATAAGATTCATAATTTTATTATGCCATACCAAGACATAATTGATAATCTAAGTTTGGAGCATCAAGCGTTTATATATGCCATTATGCGTCAGGAAAGTCGTTTTATCCCATCTGCTATTTCAACTTCATACGCCCTTGGACTGATGCAGCTTATGCCTTTTGTCGTAGATAATTTAGCTCATCAGCTTCATTTTAATATAACCTCCTACAATGAACTCTTTAAACCAAAAGTAAATCTACTGTTTGCTAAAAAATATCTTTTTTGGTTACAAAGACATGTAAAAAATCCACTTTTTCAGGCATATGCATACAATGGAGGTTATGGATTTTTACGACATTATTTATCCGACGATAGATTTACAAATGGAAAATACGAACCATTTTTAAGCATGGAGATGATGGCAAATAGTCAAACCAGAGGATACGGCAAGAGAGTCTTGACAAATTATATTATGTATCAAAACATCATGGGGCATCATGCTTCTATCGTAAAGTTTTTAAATACTTTAAAGGATAGGAAAGAAAGTTAGCCTGTTTTGCACGAAACACCAAGTTCTCGTTTGCGATATGTTTGAATTTTACAAGATAATATTTGTGCCAATTATCAATAATTGGCAATAAACTACTAAAATGATTATGCTTAGCAAGCTTTGTTACTTGCAAGGAGTTGTGTTCGTTTAACGTGTATTTTAATGCTTGATTGCTACGAAGATAAACAACCACATAAAAATATTCATCATGATTGTATCTCTTAGGAAAAATATTATTCAGATATATTGCTTCAATGGTTCCGATAGATCGCTGTTTGTACGATATGTCCGATAATTGAAAGTTTGAAAAAGCGTATTGCCTATTAGAGGAAATGTGAAATTTTGTAAATGCATTTGATGATGCGCAACCACTAAAAAATATAATAATTAACAGATAAACAAATCCTGATAGTTTCATGTAGATAACACCTTATTTTAGATGTGTAAGTATATCTTTAATTAGGTTAAACATCTTTTTAACGACTATAAAGTATAATTGTTTTATAAAAGGTATGATGATATGAAGTTATGTGAAACTACAAAGAAGTTAATGGTGGCTTTTAGCGGTCCTTCCAATAGCGGCAAAACAACATTGATTGTAAAGATCGCACAGCTTTTAAAACAAAAATATAAGAAAAAAGTGGTGATTTTAAAGCATGACCCGAAAAATAAAGCAAGATTTGACGTTAAAGGTAAAGACAGCTATAAATTTTTTGATTGCGGAGCCGATGTTGTAGTGACTTCACCCTCTAGAACAACATATTTTGCGCAAGATGCCAAAGATCTAAGCACGATTATTGAAATGATAGGCTTATTTGATATTTTACTAATTGAAGGTCATAAAGATTTTCAAGTCCCAAGAATAGGTGTGTTTCATCAGTCTATTGAGGAGAGTTATTTAAGATTTGTTGACGCTGTAGCTACAGACGAAAAAGCATCAAATTTTGAACTATTAAACAAGCAAAAAAATGTTACAATTTTAAAATTGGATGATTTGGATCAGATATTAAACTGGATTTGTAAAAATGCAAAAGAGATATAAAGGGTAAAAAATGGATAATATTTTCAAAGCTATACAACAAAGCGCAAAAAAGATTAAACGAGCTATTGATACAAAAGATATTGGATATAGCGAGTCAGAAAACAGTTCAGGCGAGCTACAGCTTCAGCTCGATATTAAGTGCGACATGATTATAGAAGAAGAATTTAGTAAAATTGCTTCTATAAACTCAATAGCAAGTGAAGAAAAAGAAGCTGCCATGCAATTTCACAAACAAAGCCCATATTTTATAGCTTATGACCCTATTGACGGCTCTTCTTTATTGGATGTCAATTTAAGCGTAGGCTCTATTTTTGGTATCTACAAAGATGGTTTTGAAGCAAAAAATATGGTTGCTGCATGTTATGTTGTTTATGGGCCAAGGGTTGAAATGGTATTTGCTCACAACAAGGTGAAGTTGCATCTTTTACAAAATGATTCGTTTGAGTACATCAAAGAGATTCGTCTAAATAATAAAGGTAAGCTAAACGCCCCCGGCGGCACGCAGCAAAACTGGAAGCCGTACCATAAGCAATTGGTAGATTCACTCTTTAGTGAAGGATACCGATTGCGTTATTCAGGTGGAATGGTACCTGATTTGCATCAAATACTCTTAAAAGGAGGAGGATTATTTTCTTATCCTGCTACTTCTGATAAACCTCATGGAAAACTAAGAAAATTATTTGAGGTTTTTCCTTTTGCATTTATCTATAAGAAAGCTGGTGGTTTTGCTATAGATGCCAAGCAAGATATCATGGAATTGGGTTGTTCACACATTCACGATACCTCCCCATGTTTTTTTGGTTCTAGGTATGAGATAGAAAAGGTTATTGATGCATATAAAGACAGATGATAATAAATTTGAAAAATATCTGGATGAAAAACTTGCTGTTTTGCAACTTTGTCAAAAAAAAAAGAATATTGAAAGTTGTAGTAAATGCGAATCTTTCATAGGCTGTGATATAAGACTAGACTATGTAAATAGTGTATATAACTCAATGTCCAAAGGACAATCTGGTGGATTTGAATTTTAATAAAGGAATAATTAACATATGACAAACTATATAACAACTCCGATATATTATGTAAACGGTGAAGCTCATATAGGGCATGCATATACAACCTTTATAGCCGACACGATGGCTAGATATGCAAGGTTAAAAGGTGATGATGTTTTCTTTTTGACGGGAACGGATGAGCATGGACAAAAGATAGAAGAATCTGCCAAGAAGAACAATATGCTTCCTCAAGATTTTGCCAATGAAATCAGTAAAACCTTTAAAGATTTATGGGATAGCTTAGATATCAGTTATGATAAGTTTATCAGGACAACAGATGTAAATCATACAAAAGGTGTACAAAAAGCATTTTTAACAATGTATAAAAATGGCGATATATATAAAGGAAATTATTCGGGTCATTATTGTGTGAGTTGTGAAGCATTTTTTCCTCAAACTCAACTTGTTGATGGTGAATTTTGTCCTGATTGCGGGCGTGAAACCACAATCGTAGAAGAAGAGAGTTATTTTTTTAGATTATCTAAGTATGAAAAAAAATTATTAGAATTTTATGAATCAAATCCGGATTTTATATTACCCCGTTCACGTAAAACCGAGATTACCAACTTCATTAAAAGTGGTCTAAACGACCTGTCTGTTACAAGAACCTCATTTAGCTGGGGAATTAAACTGCCTGATTCTTTACATGATAATAAGCATGTTATGTATGTTTGGCTTGATGCACTAATGAATTATATAACAGCGCTTGGATATGCAGAGGATGATACCAATATGAAATATTGGCCTGCCAATCTTCATCTTGTAGGTAAAGATATTTTACGTTTTCATGCGGTTTATTGGCCTGCATTTTTAATGAGTCTCGATTTGCCTTTGCCAAAACATATCGGTGCCCATGGCTGGTGGACCAAAGATGGCGAAAAAATGAGTAAATCAAAAGGTAATGTTGTTGCTCCAAAGGAAGTATGCGATTTATATGGCGTTGAAAATTTTAGATACTTTATGCTTAGAGAAGTCCCATTTGGGCAAGACGGTGATTTTTCAAAACGAGCTCTTATTGACCGTATAAACTCTGATCTTGGCAACGATCTTGGTAATTTATTAAATAGAATTATAGGCATGAGCGGAAAATATTCAGATTTACATATAGACAGTAAAGATGTTTTAAAATATCATTCTAGTGAGTTTGATAAAACAGTGGAAATTCTAAGCACCCTACCCTCATATATCGATAAGCTTCAGCTTCACAAATATTTAGAAGAATTATGGAAGGTTTTTAGTATTGCCAATAAAGCTATAGAGGAACACACTCCGTGGGTTAAGGTAAAAGAGAATAAAACAGAAGAAGCTCTTGCCACTATTGCGCTTGTAGCAAATATTTTAGCAAAAGCTTCAATTTTATTGTATCCTGTCATGCCAAAAACTACTTCTATTATAGCTGATACATTGTCGTTCTCTATTGATACTAATTCATATGAATTATTGATTATTAAAAAAGGGCTTCTTGCTCCTTTTTTCATTAAAAAAACACCGCCTTTATTCCCTCGCATAGAAGATGAAGTTGATATTGAAATAGAATCTACGAAAAAAGATACTGTTAAAACAGAGCTAAAACCCCAAAGTGATGATGGCTTAATAGAAATAGGACAATTTTTTCAAACATCTTTAAAAGTGGGCACTGTTATTGATGCAGTTGAAGTAGCTAAGAGTAAAAAACTATTGTGTTTAAAAGTAGATCTAGCAGAAAATGAGCCAAGACAGATTATAGCCGGTATTAAAGAGTTTTATACACCAAAAGAGTTAATAGGCACGCAGGTATGTGTTGTGGCCAACTTAAAACCTGCAAAGCTGATGGGTCTTGTCTCAGAAGGTATGCTTCTAGCAGCTAAAGATGAATCCGGTTTGTCGTTATTGCGGATTGAGTCTTACAAAAAAGAGGGTACAACAATTGGATGAGACTTGAAAACGTATTAGCTCTAACAGATGCAAAACTTTTAAATAAGCCATCCATATCATCGTTTAATTCAATCTCTTTAAAGCTTTCAAATTTAAAAAGAGGCGATCTTTTTATAGCCAATAATCCGCAAGATATTCAAGAGGCGATAAGATTGGGTGCTTATGGCGTTATATTTGATTCGCAAGCAAATATTTCTGATGTTGAAATAGCATGGATGCATGTATCAAGCGTTAAAGATGCGTTGTCAAAAATACTAAGATTCCATCTTTTAAATAAAAATATCAGTATATACGAATGTGATGAGATTACGCTAAAGCTGGCAACACAGATAACAAGCAGTAAAGAAGTCGTAGTAATCGGAGGCGATATTTATAATGCTTTTGAGATATTGTGGAATAATGATCACGTTTCTTTATTATTGTTTTTAGACTCATTTGAATATAAAAATATCTTTATATCGATTAAAGTATTTCCTAAAATAACGCCCTGCAAGATTAATATTATTGAGCAAACACTATTTGAAACATCCTTTATTTACGATAATATTTTTTATGAACGTAAACTGTTATCACCTTTTTTTATTCCATATTTAGAAAATATTTTACAATTATTTAAAAATGAGAAAATACAATACAATATCTCTTCATTTAATATTAAAAATCACTTTCAAGCAGTTTTTATTAATAATAATCTTGAAGAAAAAGAGTTTGGAAGCAGTGAGAAGGTATTGATTTTTGAGCCAAGTTTCCAACCTATTTTATCACAAATAGAATTTTTAAAACGACAGGCAGGCTGGGCAAAAATTATTTATATTATTCCTGCATATCGACAAAATAAATTTACTGATTTAACCAATATATTGACCTATAATACTAAATTGGATATAATCAATACAATAAAAACTGTAGATTTTCATTTTGCATTAATTGCAGAACAAAATGCTCTGTTGCTTAAAGAGAATTTGATTATTAAGCAGCCAAAACAGTTAACTTTAGATTTGTAGAGGTAATAATTGAAGTCTGACAATAGTGACGAACCGCCCTCGTATTTTGCATCACTGTATTTATATCATAAAGCATTTATAGCGGGTGTTTTTTTATCGCTTTGTACGTTATTGATTCATTTTAGCTTACATAATGTTTATTTAACCGTCTTTTTTTCATCTTTTAGTATCGCACTCTTATCCATAACGGTTTCAAGAGTAGCTGAAGCATTGTCTCACAAGCTGCAAGAGCCGTACGGAAGTAGTGTTTTGACATTCAGTGCAGTTATCGTTGAAATCATTATACTTTTTATGATCTTATATACTTCTACGAATGCGCAACATGCCTTAGCTACCGTAAAAGGGGGGATTATATCTGCGATTATTGTAGATATGAATGTATTGTTAGGCTTGGCGGTATTTATAGGCGGTTTATCATTTAAAGAGCAAGAGCACAATGAAGATACATCAAGTACATATACTACTATTTTATTGGTTGCATCTTCTGCATTACTTATTCCTAGTGTATTTAAGTATGCAAACGGAAGCAACCATCATTTAGTCTTGTTATCCAATCTTATAGCAATAGTACTTTTTTGCTTTTATATCGTGATTGTTATTTTTCAAACTAAAACGCATCAGCATTTTTTTAAATCCACATTGAGAAATAGAACTTTCAGATATCAATACGGTACAGATGAAAATGAACAAAATGAAATTTGCGATATATTTGAGATGCATAATTTATATATTAATTTTTTAACTATTTTTGTATTAATAGCTATGATAGGATTTATAGCAGAAATATTTGCCAACGACGGTATGGCACTTGTATTAAAATATCATTTACCGGTAGGATTAGCAGGTCTTTTTATTGCTATTATCTCTGTAGCGCCTGAAATTATGACTGCTATTAAAGCTGCGCAAAATGACCAGATTCAAAGAGTTATCAATATCGCTATGGGTGCATCAACGGTTTCTATTATGCTTACCGTTCCTAGTTTAGTTGCATTATCAAACATTATATCTACACCCTTAACACTAAATTTTAGCCCATTTCAAATAGGAGCATTAATTTTAACAATCATTTTAGCATGGAAAACAACGGATGACGGAGAGACAAATTATTTTGAGGGAGTTTCTCATCTATTCTTCTTTGTGTGTTACGCCATTGTCGTATCGCTGTTACAATAGACTTCTTTGAGCCTTCTTATGGGAAATTTATTATATTTTGAATCTCTTTTTTTAGATATTTTGCATTTGGCAGATAATTTTGCACCAAAAGATGAAAATCTTTAGAGTGATTCATATATCTTAAGTGTGCTAGTTCATGAACAACGACATAATCAATTAAATGTGGCGGTAACTTCATAATCAATATGTTAAAAGTAACTTCTTGTTTGGAACTACAGCTACCCAATCTTCTTTTCATCTTACGATACAGAATTTTTTTTGGAGTCAATTTCATTTGTGCTGAAAAAAACATTACTCTTTGTGGAAGATAAATTTTAGCTACTGATTTATAATACTTTATATACAGAAACTCAAGAAGTTGTTTGCTCTGATTTTGCTGTAATTTTTTATATAAATCCGTAAAGATGTCCGCTGTTATAGCCTCTAGCGTACCTAGAAGTAAAATATTTTTTCCAGGTGTCATGGCTGGCAACTGTTTGGTTTTTGTAGATTTGATATATTTAAGAATCCACAAATATTTTGTATCAATAAATCTTTTTATAAATTGCTTAGAGCTTATGGGTGTATTTATTTGAAGTGTATTAATGTTTATGATTTTTAAATAGCTGTATTTTAAGTTTGGCTTTATAGTTACGTTTATAGTTATATCTCTATATTGTATTGTATTTTGCATATTGTATTGGATCTCGTACACCTGCCTGGTTAAAACCGTTTAATCTTAATCTACAGCTATCACAAACTCCACAAGCCGCATCTTCATTTGCGTAACAGCTCCATGTAAGTTCAAGCGGTACATTCTTTTGTATAGAGACATCTACTATTTCGGATTTTTTTAGATGCACAAGCGGCATCTTGATTTCTATATTAGTTTCTTGTTTTGTTCCTAGATTTATACTAGTTTGCATATTTTTAATATATTCTTCAGTGCAGTCCGGATAACCGCTACTATCTTCCTCTACCACGCCGATGGCTATAGCTTCCGCACCCTCTTTTTCCGCAATAGCTGCGGCCATACTTAAAAAGATACCATTTCTAAAAGGCACATAAGTAACGGGAACACCTTCATGTAATCCATCGGTAGGAACTTTTATGTCTGTGTCAGTTAATGCCGAAGCACCAAGTTGTTTAAAAAAATCAATATCAAGAATATATTTATCTTTTACATGCAAGGCATCACATATTTTATTGAAACAAGATAATTCTTTAGATTCTGTCCGTTGAGCATAGTTAAAATGTAAGGCAATTATCTCATAACCTAGTTCTTTAATCATGTATGCACACAATGTAGAATCCATTCCGCCGCTCATAATACAGACTGCTTTTTTATTTGTTTTCATAACGTAATTTTAACCAAATCTTCTTTTAATTACATCTGCAACTCTGAAAGAATTGGCATATATTGTAAATGTATATGGAACACTTCCGCCTGTAGGCATAAACGAGCCGTCGGTTACGTAAAGGTTATCAAGAGCATGGGCTTTGCAGTTTTTATCTAAAACAGAGCTTTTTTCATCATCTCCAAAGCGACAGCCTCCAGCTTGTAAATTTGTTGACGGTGATGGTGAAATATTGGTTTGTATGTCTATAGCTCCCATCTGTTTTAATACATTGACAGCTTTTTGTGCTAAAAAACTGCCTACCATCTCATCGTGCGGATTACTGTTTAACCTGATCAGTCCCACGGGAATTCCCCACTTATCACGAACACTCTCATCAACACTTACATAACAGTTATCTGTAGGAGACCAGTCGTTAAAGATTTCAAAGTTTAGTACTCTTGATGATAAAAATGCATGTTTTAATTTTTGCTGTAGTTTAACGCCCCAGATAAGTTTTGAATTTTTATCGTAAATCTGTGTCATGGCTCTGTACGTTGGATTTGCACCCTCGTATAAAAAATCTATTCCTCCGCCTTTAATTTTTTTACCATTATTTTCAAATTCATACCAGTCTTGAATGGTTCTGTTTACAAATGCGCCTCTTACCATTAAATCTTTATGTTTTGATTTTTGAAGATTTGCAAACTCAAATGTGCCATGACCTGTTCCACCGGCAGAGAAGATTAGATTTTTTCCTACTTGATTATAATTATTTAATAAACCGTTTGGAAAATGGACATTTTTAGAATTTAGCAGCAGTCTTGAAGTCTCAATAGCCTGACATGCTATAACAAAAATTTTAGCTTGAATATTTTGTATATTATTATTTTTATCAAAATAGCTGACTTTTGTTGCCCGCTTTGAATCACTGTCTATTTTAAAAGCAAAAGCATCACTGATTATGGTGCAGTTACCGGTTTTAACAGCACTATCAAGCAGGGCTGAACGCGCATTGCCTTTTGCCCCGGTTGCGCAGCCGTAACTGCCACAAAAATTTGAATATGAACACCCAAGTCTTCCCAGTGCAGGATACGGGAGTATCGCTCTTGGTGTTGGAAACACATGATAATCAAGTTTTTTACATGCATTATCTATCCATGATGAAATAGGCTGTTCCCAAAGAGGAGGAAAAGGAAAATCTTTAGATGAGCGTGGTTCCATATATGGATGCTGTACAACTTTGCCTGATACTCCGACTATTTTTTCTACTTTGTCATAGTATGGCTCTAAATCATTGTAGCTAATGGGCCAGTCCACTATATTGGTGTCTTTGACTCCACCATATACTGTCTTAAGTTTAAAATCATTTGGCTTGAGTCTTAAAAAATATCCGCTCATAAGATTAGAAGAGCCTCCAACCATAGACCCGTTCCAAAAATTCCAATTACTATCTTTAGCCTGCACACTTATCCACTGACCTTTTTCATTTTGTGTTTGGATAACATGCTGTTGCTGTGTAAGAGGCGGTGTATATACATCTCTTCTAATAGCTAGCTCATCCTTAAAGAAATCTTCTCTAGTGTAATAATGTCCTTTTTCAAGCACTAGAACTCTTTGACCATTATGTGCTAATTCGTAAGCAACAGGACCTGCCCCTGCTCCACTACCGATTATGCATACATCATACATAAGGATTTACTCTTGGAGGTCTGGGCTCACCCGGTATAAAATCAAGCCATTTCCATCCAATTTCATTTGAATTTGCTCCATATACCGGATCACTAAGCATAGCTTCAAAAGCATGATTTATAATATACCACAGCCAATCATTGCCCCACTCTTTAGATGCAATATGTTGCAAAATTATCTCTCTTTGGTTTAAGTTTAGATCAATATAATTATGTCTGTATATTTTGTTTGTCACAATATTGAGCCATGAAACCCCGTCTTTGATGAACTCTTTTTGTGTATCTCTTACTCTTGGATCATGCATAACACCCTCTAAAAAACCAATTGCATTAAAATCTTGTGGTTTTGGCATACCCGCACTTGGAGTAAAGAGATCATCATGAATTTTTGCGATGGTTTGAAATGGTTCTTTGAGTATCTTTACATGTAATGAATATAACTTTATTTTATCTGCAAATAAAGTAGATCCTATAAGTAAAACAGAATATTGTATAAATTTTCTTCTTTGCATAGTTTATTATATAATATATAACACTAATATAAGTAAAAAAAATCTTTATGTATAAAATTTTAGTTAAAACTAAATAATTTGGAGTATAATTACTTCACTTTTTTATACAATAATAATGAGGAAAAATGAATATGAGTAAGTATTTTAATTTTGGAGAGATAGTTGCAAGCTACCCAACACGCGTGATTAATGAGAGAGAAGCGAGAGCGAGTGCAGGAATCATGTTTTTATTCTCTTATACCGGGTTTATGAATGTATTTTTACATCATGGCGATTTTGTAACAGATCTTTTTACTTTTACTTTTTTTATAGAGTTTTTTGTACGAATTTTTATAAATCCAAAATATGCGCCATATATGGTTTTAGCAAGGCTGTTTGTACGAAATCAAAAGCCTGAATATGTTGGAGCACCGCAAAAGAAGTTTGCTTGGACTATTGGTATATTATTAGCATCAGGAATGCTTTATTTTGTGTTGATGAATAAAGGCGGTTATATACGACTTTCTCTTTGTTATGCTTGCTTGATATTTTTCTTTTTTGAGTCTGTTCTTGGTATCTGCCTGGGCTGTAATTTATACGAACTAATCACTAGACAAAAAGCTCAAAACTGTCCTGGAGGAGTCTGTGAGATAGATACCCCAAAAGAGCCTATTCAAAAAATTTCATTTGCTCAATTGACTATCTTAGCTACTTTAGTTATATCTATCTATATAGCATATCCTTATATACAAGAGAAGACTTATGTTTATCATAAACCGACTGATACTTGGACGGCAGGCTTATCGGCTTTTCAAAACTTAAAATAAATACTCTGCAATACACTATCTTTACTCTTTGCCTGTTGGGGTCTGTAGGCTAAGGGTTTATATATGTGATATAATACCTTCATGATTGACTTTGAAAATAAAACTGCCATTAATATAGATATATCTTTGCTTGAGCAAATTGCCGCTGATATATGTGGTAAAGATTTTGAGTTGATTATAACTGATAATCAAGATATTAAAGAGATAAATAATCAATTTCGCCAAATAGATAAATCTACTGATGTATTGAGCTTTCCATATGATGATATATCACTTCAGGGCAGCATCATTATATCTTACGATTTTGCTAAAGAGTATTCAAAGCAGTACGGGGACACAATAGATGAGGAATTAGCACTTTTGTTTATACACGGAATACTTCATACTTTGGGATATGATCATGAGAGTGATAATGGTGAGATGAGGGCAAAAGAAGCGGAGATTATTAGATTGTATAATCTACCCGCTAGTTTAATTGTAAGAACTGAATTTATTTTTAATGATAGCCTTTAATATAGCCATGAGCTAACAACCAATCAAAGGTTTTTGACACTATGATTCCTGGAAGATATCCTTTTCCATGACCACCATGTTCTACTAATACTGTTACGATATATTGCGGATGCCTGTAGGGTCCGTAAACTGTTAGCCATGCTTGTGGTCTTTTATAGTATCTTAATTCTTTAGAGCTTATTCGCTTTGGAATGCTGACTACCTGTGCTGTTCCTGTTTTACCTGCTACAGGTATGGACGATGTCATAAATCTTGTTGCTGTTCCATATGGTGAATTACAGACATCGTACATGCTTTGTTGAACAATATGGAGTTTTTGTTTCTCTTCTTTAGTAAAAATATTTTTATAAACCGGTTTCACTACTTTATTGCCAATCATTTTTGCAAAGTGCGGAGTCACTAACTTGCCTATGGCAAAAAGATCAGTTAGTCTGGCAATTTGCATCGGAGTCACTAAAACATAGCCCTGCCCTATAGAAGTATTTGCCGTATCTCCCAGGTACCATGGCTGATGGAATTTTTTAAATTTCCATATGGGATTTGGCACAGTACCAATAAATTCATTTGGTAAATCAACGCCTGTTTTTTGACCAAGCCCAAAGCGCTTTAAGCCTTTACTCATAATTTTTATACCTGTTTTTAGTCCTACCGTATAAAAAAAGTCATCAACACTTTGTGTAATTGCTTTTATTATATTTGTAGTACCGTGTCCTCCTCGTTTCCAGTCTCTAAATTTTCTGTGTCCAACCATCACATAGCCTCTTGAAAACATAGTCCAATGTTCATTTATAGTAGTTGTTAAAAAAATCAAGCCGAGTGCTATTTTAATAACAGAACCGGGAGGAAATAAACCGTTAATTAGTTTATCTGTAAAAGGATGGTCGGGATTGTGGATTAAAATATCCCACTGTTTAACTGAGATTCCGGTTATAAAGTTATTTAAGTTATATTCGGGCAAACTCGCTGCTGCTATAATAGCCCCATTGGTTTTCATCACTATAAACGCACCGGTATCATCTCGTGCTGTAAACATATCTGTAATATATTTTTCTAACTGCATATTAAGATTTAAGGTTAGTATATGATTTTCTGTGGGAGGAGTTTGTGAAATCTCTTGTACAACTTCATTTTGGGCATTTACTTTAATTTTTTTATATCCTAATTTACCTTCTAGAAATTTATTATAATATTTTTCCAGTCCATTTTTACCGGTATATCCAATAACGCTTAATTTAGGGTCTTTAAGCACTTCTTGTACAGTCGCTTTTCCTACATAACCAATTACGTGCGCAGCTAATGTTTTGTATGGGTAATACCTCTGAGACGATGAAACTACATGTATATTTTTATTTAATTCCAATCTGGTATAAATCGGTATAATCTTCTGATATGGTATAAAATCAATAATATCAATAAAATGATGGTTAAAATAGCTATTTTTTCGTGTATATTCTTTGAGTATCTTTTTTATATTTATATTATGAATATATTTAGATAAGAAAGTTATCGTATTGGATAATTTAATCTTGCTTAAATGAGGTGCAAGCGCAATTTTAAAACCTAGTTTATTTATAGCTATCGGCTTACCGGTATCATCTAATATTTCACCTCTAACAGGTGCTATAGCAATTGTACGATAGGTATTTTGTTTTGCCAATTTTTCATATAAAGCGTTATGTTGGACAGCTAAATTAAATATCCTAACTAGTAGTGAAATCCATATAGCAATAAAAAACAGTATAATAAGTTTTATTTTCATATTACGCTCACGCTATAAATAATACCGCTAAAATATATTCCGCTATCATATAATATATCACATTGAAATTAAGTTGCGGCATAGGAAGAATAAATATCTTAGACAAGAGAGCCAAAAATAAAAAATATCCAGGGTATGAAAGTAATATAATTAGAAGCTTAGTACAGCTTTTACAATTTGTAACATGTGATATGTTGATGATTATAATTTCATATAATACAATGGCATAAATGATAGAACTAAATGCTATATAGCCTTTTTGCGTTTCAAATATAAGCAAGGCGATACAGACATATAACAAGTTTACAGTGTTATGGTTTTTTAGACTATATATAAACAGTATCAATAAAATAGCAAAGAGTGGCGGTAAATTATAGTAGATATCGCTTAAGCTTTCATATAAAAAGAATAAAGCCAATAAGGCAGTATTATTTATATAGTTTTTATAAGAGATACTTCGTTGCATATCGGAAAATGTTTACAGTTAATACAATCAGCCCAGATCTTGTGATCGGGTAGTGATTCTTTTGGGATTTCTACAAAACCGAGTTTTTCAAAAAAAGTCTTCTTGTATGTTAAAGCTAGAATTTGCTTTAAATGTAAATCTATAGCTTCCTCAACAGCTTTTTGCACCAGAGTTGTTCCGATCTTTTGCGATTGATACTGCGGTGCTACGATTAAAGATCTGATCTCACCTAGTGTGGATGAGTGAATATGCAGTGCCGTAAAAGCAATTAGTATATCTTTGTTAAAAGCCAGAATGTAAGATCTTATATTGGTTGCTATTTCATCATTATTTCTTGGTAAAATAATGCCGCTCTCTACCTCTGGTTTCATTAATTGCTGCATCTGTGCTACATCACTTAGCAGGGCTTTTTTATATGTTACCATGATCTACTCTGCATAAAAGCTCATATATGGCACAGATAGTATCGTTTATGCCCTTTTTTTTAAAACTAGATACCATGATAGAATCTGGAAAATTCTTTTTTAATTTACTTAACTGTTTTTGATTGAGTTTATCTATTTTTGTAAAGATTTTTATAATAGCTTGAGTCTCATTAGTGATATTTTTTAAAAATTCATACACTTCATGATCTATATCCAGATCTGTATGGCGTGCATCAATTAGATGGATAAACACTCTAATTTGTTTACGTTTTTGTATAAAAGATGTTAAGTTTTGTTGCCATAGTGCTTGAGTTGACTTTGAAACTTTTGCATACCCAAAACCGGGCAGATCAATAAATTTAACATATAATTTTTGAGATAGTTCACGATTAAGAAAAGTAATATCAAAATAGTTAATCAGTCTTGTTTTTCCAGGTGTCGCTGACACTTTTGCTAAATTTTTATAGTTTGTTAAAGCATTAAGTAGAGAACTTTTTCCAACATTGGATCTTGCTAAAAATGCAACTTCATTTTGTTCAATATTTGGCGGAACCAAGGTTATATCAGGTGCTGATGTTATAAATTTAGCATCTATTATATCTATCATTTTGATTGTTTTTTATGTTTATTTTTAAGGTTAAAAATCATAACAACAGGGGAATGTTTTGCTCCGTTTGCTACAGCTTGACCCGTAAGTATATTTAAGATAATCTTATCTCCTTTTATTTCACGTTTATTATTAATCTGCCAAATATGTACATTTTTGAAAAACCGGTATTCTTTTTGTATTGGAAGATATATAACTTTATGCGCCTTGCCGTCATATGAGACATTATTGTCAGTAGTTATAAAAAAGGATACATGTCCTGTGGCTATCATTTTTATAGGTTTGTGTAGTTTATTTAAATATATAACCACATTTGAAGCATTTAGCTCATCATCTCCTTTTGTTATTTTGACATTACCGCTAAATGTGCTGATACCTTTGATGTTGTTGCCATGAAAATTATCAGCAACTACTTTTAGTTGATTTGCAAAACCTGCAGAAGATATCGTTAGTGTCAATAATATCAATAATCGTAGTTTCATATTTTTATCTCTTGTTAAATTGGTATATAGCAACAATATCTTTTGAAGTCGCTTTTTTATCTTTATTGTCGTACATAAGTTTATAGCCCGTAATTTTATCATTCTTTTTATAAGATATATATTTACCTTTAGTTCTTAGCACTTTACTTGCCTGATTATAAGTTGCCTCATTGCTTTTAAAGATTAACCCACTTATGTTTTTATAAAGAACATTTCCGTATAGTTCTATCATGGGTTGTTTAAATACTCCATGCAAGGCTGTTATGTTTGCCAAAGATCTGGTGGAATTATCTGTGTAGTTAACATCATATACTATGTATTTTAATCCATATTTTAAACCTTTTGTTCCGCTAAAAATACTTTGAACTCCATGTGTGGTTAGATTATACACTGTAAAATATGATAACTGAAGTTGCGCAGTTTTATTTTCTTTATTTACCGGAAGTTTCATAGGTGAGAAAAAGATATAAATTGAAGCCAGTAAAGCTGCTATGAAAATAAAAAATATATTAATATTCATCTCCAAAGATCCACAAAAGCTCTATATTGATGATTTTCATCTATTAATATATCAATCATTTCTCTTATCGCACCGCCTCCTCCTTTAGACACAAGAACGGTATCAACAATTTCTTTAATAGGGGCCGTGCCATTTGCCGGAGTAAAGCTTCTGTATGCATTTAAGAGCATATTATAATCATTCAAATCATCGCCTATGGCTGCCGTTTCTTCGACACCAATATCTAATTGTTGCATAATATTTCGCATAACTGCATATTTATCGCCAATATTTTGATATAAATGTTTGATGCCTAATTCTTTAGCTCTGCGTGCAACGATTTTAGATTCTCTTCCCGTAATAATAGCAATCTGCCCTCCAAGTTTAATCCAACTTACAATCCCTAAGCCATCTTGAACATGAAAACTTTTTAATTCATCATCACTATTTGAATATACTATATTTCCGTCCGTCATGCAACCATCAACATCAAGTATGATGAGCTTGATCATAAAACATCTTTTGTGCTAGGCACGGCTATCTTTTCATTGATTGTTAAAGCCCGGCGGAGCGCAACGGCTAGTGCCTTAAACGATGCTTCGATTAAATGATGATTGTTGTGACCCCTAAGCGCAATTATATGAGCGCTAATTTTTGCATTAAAAACCAATGCCTTAAAAAATTCTTCTACAAGCTCTGTATCAAAATTACCTACCTTACCGCTTATAGGTAAAGAGTACACTAAAAAAGGACGGTTGCTGAGATCCAAATCACAACTGACACAACTCTCATCCATTACTATATTTGCGTTACCAAATCGTTCTATTTTAGATACTGGATATATGGCGTCGCCCAAGAGAGAGCCTAGTACAATTGCTATATCTTCAACGCTATGGTGATCATCAATATATGTATCACCTTTGCATGTAATATCTAGATCAATCAAGGCATGCTTTGCAAAACTCTCAAGCATATGATCTAAAAAACCGACACCGCTACTGATATTACTTTTGCCGCTACCATATAATTTTAAAGAAACCGTAATATCAGTTTCTTTGGTTGTTCTGCTTTTTTTAATCATATTTTACTACTCCCTTGTAATAAATGCACCGTGAAATAATTTTTGTTTTATGTAACCTCTAGCCTCTGCTTCACTGTTAAAACCGGTCAGCCACACTTTAAACAATCGTCTTCCGTTATCATCAGTATCTTTGATAATTGCTTTATACCCATCTATGTTATTATAGCGTTTTTGAGTAATTAATGCGCCGCTATATCGCGTAAATGCTCCTATTTGTATGACAAAATTTGTCAAGACTTTAGTTTTGGGACTGTGTTGCAAGGTTGAGAGTTGTGGAATGGTTACCACTCCTTTGTTCGCAAACCCCAATATTTGTAATCTAACCGGCGCTGTTCCTGTGCCTATCATATTGATTCTCGATGCTGCAGCTTTTGATAAATCAATAATGCGGTTATTAACAAAAGGTCCCCTGTCATTAATACGTACTATGACTGATCTGTTGTTATTGATATTGGTTACTTTTACAATCGTATTCATGGGTAAAATTTTATTTGCCGCGGTTAATCCATACATATTGTAAACTTCACCATCAGAT
The DNA here is from genome assembly GCA_027023805.1 of Helicobacteraceae bacterium. Classification (GTDB taxonomy): domain Bacteria; phylum Campylobacterota; class Campylobacteria; order Campylobacterales; family Sulfurimonadaceae; genus Hydrocurvibacter. Next base: position 26,106 of record JALVUF010000014.1, on the reverse strand, counting down.
GTTAATCGTCCATTGAAGTTTGGACCATACCAGCTAGCTATTCCGTTAAAGGTTTCTCCAACACTGACTGTTGTGGGATAATATGCCACTCCTCTAACCATATATGGGCGCATAGTAGCTTTTTTAAAATGCTTGTGAGCATATATGGGAGAAGTGCGATAATAACTTCTATTGTATTTTAAGCCTCTCGTGCTACATCCAGTCATATATAATATAACTAAAATAAACAGTAATAGTCTAGTCATCTAACAGC
>JALVUF010000014.1:0-25753 GCA_027023805.1 Helicobacteraceae bacterium | reverse complement strand
TAACCTTTGACCGACTCTTATAATATTGCCGGTTAAATGATTTTCTCTTTTTAAAAGTCTAACACTAATATGATTACGCTGCGCTATTAGACCCAGCGTATCGCCTGCTTTTACAATATCGTATCTATGAACTTGTTTGTGCTGTTTGATATTTAGATGATGGCGCAGTGTGTAAGTGAGGTTATAGTTTTTGGTGACAACTAACCTTTGACCGACTCTTATAATATTGCCGGTTAAATGATTTTCTCTTTTTAAAAGTCTAACACTAATATGATTACGCTGCGCTATTAGACCCAGCGTATCGCCTGCTTTTACAATATCGTATCTAGGCTTAACGGGAATAGAGTTGCGCCTAACTGCAATAGGAATAATTAACCGCTGACCTAAAGATAAAATATTACCATGCAAGTTATTAAAAGCTTTAATTATCTTATACGATACCCCATATCTTTTTTGTAGTTTATAAAGCGTATCTCCGTTTCTTACTAAGTGGATTTCATAGATATGTCTATATCTTGCAGGGCGGTATTTTTTCTTAAAGGTTGCAAGTTTGATATATGGAATATATATATGATATGAACGGACATACGGAGGAGTAAAGTTGTACTTTAAATTTCGATTTAATTTTCTTAATTCAGATAATGGAATACCTACAACTCTTGATATGCGCACAAGCGAAGCGCCAGGACCTACATGTACTGTTGCTAGTGAATAAGCATTACCCCTATCTAATAAAAAATCATATTCATGATGGAGTAGATGATGTTCATCACTTCCTACAATGGCCAAAGCTAAAATTTTTCGGATATACAATCTGCTCTCAAGCGGCAATAAATGTCTTCTGGGATTTAGCAAAACAGCTAACTTATCAGTACCCGCTTGTCTGATTGCGTTTGATAAACAACCGCCGCCACAATTGTAAGCTATTGCCGCAAGATACCATTTACCAAATCTTTTGTGTAAATCTAGTAGATACCTTGCTGCGGCTTTTGTTGATGCGATAAGATCTCGTCTTTCATCTACATATCTGTTGACTTTCAGATGAAACAACTTAGCGGTATTAGGCATAAACTGCCACATGCCTACTGCTCGTTTATCAGAATTTGCATCTGTTGAAAAGTTTGATTCTGCCATAGCTAAATATAAAAACTCAGGTGGAATATTGTACTGACTGAGAATTTCTTTTATACGCGGAATAAATATATATGCATCATTCATAGCTTGAAAAAAATGTTTTGATTTATATCTTTTTTTTTCCATCTGTTCCATGGATTTGAGTTGACGATCATATAAAAATGATGGAGGAATATTGAATGCTCTTAAGATGTTTATATTTCTAGTATAGTTAGTGTTAAACGTTAGTGCAGCCAACAAAGAAAGCGGTAAGAATAAAATTAAAAATAAATATTTAATCATAAATTAAAATCCAATAATAAATAGGTTTTGCATTATATCACAAGCATTCTTTGGCCATCTTAAAACTATTGCAGATTATTTGATATTATACAATATTAAATAATCTTTTAGCATTTTTTGTTGTTAGATCACTAATAGAAGCTATGTCTGCTGACAATAAATTAGATATTTTACGTACAACAAAAGAGGTATATGCAGGCTCATTTCTTTGACCTCTGTGTGGCTCGGGAGTTAGATATGGTGCGTCTGTTTCTATCAAGAGCTTCTCTGGCGGGATTTTAGGTAAGACATTTACAAGTTTTTTAGCATTTTTAAATGTCACCACCCCCCCTATTCCAAAATAAAAATTTTCTTTAGCAAGACAAAGCAACTGCTCATCGGCGTTATAGCAATGAAGCACTCCGCCAACTTCTTTGGCATTATATTCAAGTAAGATATTTTTTGCATCATTGGATGAATCTCTTATGTGAACAATGAGTGGCTTGTGATACTTTTTTGCAAGCATAATTTGCTGCTTGAATACATATTTTTGTTTATTTTTTATCTGCTCTTTTTCACTATCGCTGCCATTAAGCCTAAAATAATCCAATCCGCATTCTCCAATAGCTACACATTTTTCATAATTTATATATTTTTCAAAATCCAATGCCTCAAAAAGATCTATATCGTACGGGTGAACACCGATGGCAAAATATACATTATTGTACTTTAAAGATATCTCTACCGCTCTATCAAGTGTCCTTGGATCAGCTCCGGGGATAATAAATCTCTCTACTTTATTTTGTTGGGCTCTTTTTATCACATCATCCAAATCATCACAGTATCGTTTGTCATCAAGATGTACGTGAGTGTCTATAATCATCTAGTCTCTCCTATTGTTGGTGTTAGCTTTCTTTTTGCGAAAAATCTCGCAAAGAGGATGGTAGTGTAAAAAAGTTGTAGGTCATGGAGTTGCTAAAGGTTATACCAAGCCCAACTAAAGAGTAGGTTTTAAACAGTCTTTCTCCTATTATCTTACTACTCATGTGCGGCAAGATGCCTATAAACTCAACTCCTCAAGATATTATCAAAATACTCATCAATATCCATATGCAAAATACCATCACTATCTTTAAACATAAGATTATCAGTCGATAAGTCTGATAATCTTCTAATGCCCATGATAGCCAACAGATTACGCATACCTTCTATCATCTGATTATGGTACCTTGCAATGTGGCGTGCTTTTTGTTCAACTAAGAATGAACGCCTTTTACTTTTATCTTGCGTTGCAAGACCAACCGGACAACTTCTGCCATTTGCACCTGAACACTCACGTGCACGAATGCAACCCGCGCTCATCATAAATGCTCTGGCAATTGCAATATAATCAGCACCCATAGCAAAAAGTATAACAGCATCATCAGGTGTTAAAACTTTTTCGCTAACTATCAATTTTATTTTATCCCTTATGCCATATTCTTTCAAAATTTTATTTGCTAAATATAGAGCTTTTGTGATTGTCATACCAACAGACATCATCATCGCCAATGGTGCCGCTCCACTACCTCCATGCGCCCCATCAATGGTTATAAAATCTGGATATGCATGTGAATTTGCCTCAATTCTTTGTTTAAGCAAGTCAGCATATTCTAAAAAATTTTCTTTAGATGACAAAACTATCTTTACACCTACCGGCTTTTGGGATAGTGTTTTTAATCTGCCGATAAAATCAAATAACTCTTCAAGAGTATGAGCAAATGGAAACTGGTTTGGACTAAAAAGGTTTTTATGTGGTTGAACGCCTCTGTAGTATGCGATAGCTTCGCTTACCTTACAAGCTAGTAGCTTTCCTCCCGTTTGTTTTGCTCCTTGAGCCATCTTAATCTCAGTCATACGTGAAAAGCGCATAACTTTTTGATAGCGAACTTCATCGAAGTTACCGTCTTTGTCTCGAACTCCATACAGTCCACTTCCCATTTGAAAGATAATATCAGGTATATCTGATGGAATCTCTTTTGGAAAATTCTCCAATGGTGCATCATAATTTATACGAAAACATATCATCTTTTTCTCATCAAAAAGATAACTCTCCTGCTCCTTATTGCCTATAACCATATCACGGTAAAGATCAATTGCTATGGATTTACCCACAAGATATCGTAACAATTTATAGCTGTATTTTGCAAAAAAAGTCCCCTCTTTTACATCTAAAAAAGCATAATCTTTTCTATTGCACTGATATGTATAAAAAAAGTTTGAAGTAAGACTTCCTTCACCTGTATTAATAGCAAAACCTCCAAGATAGGCACCTTTACTAAAAGCACGTGTTCCCTCCGGCGAAATAGCACCATCGCTCATTGCACTCCTACCGATAACAGACTTCGTCTTAAAAGGATACTTTAAATCTTCACCAAATACCACACTAAAGCTTTCTTGTACTTCTGAAGTATTTAATACGCAATTAACATTTTTTAAAGATATCTTAGCATTTTTTATAGGTTGACCCACAGAAAAGGAGGTATAAGGAGATTTACTCTCTGCTGCACTGTACACCCATCTAACCTTGTCAAATGATTCGTAAAATTTCTCATCACCAAAATATTGGCGCATTGGATCTCGTAAAAGATAGAAAAAATATCTAAGCCTACCTATAAGCGGATAATTTATAAGAAGCTGATTATCCCTTTGTATAAATCTATCATAAATAAACAATACTATTGATATAATTATAAAAAGTAGCACAAAAGCCTTAAATAAAAAAACAAAAACAGAAAAATGTGGATCATTTAATCTTTGTACAAGCGGAGCAAAAGATATAAATTTATTCATGGTTACGCTTTAAAAAATAGATGATCTAAACTAAATTTACCTGCCCCATGAGAGATAAAAATTAGCAAAAAGATAATATAATAAAGTGGAATCTCAAAGCCATTATTGCCACAATCAAAACCATGATGCAGATGTACTGTTAAAATTGCAACTATCATGACCACGATAAGCGGAATTGAAATAAGTCTTGTAAAAAAACCAAGTGTTAAAAGAACCACGCCGGTTATCTCTGTTGTTGCCGCCATATAAGCATTTAAAAGCGGTAACGGTATGCCCATGGATCCAAACCATCTTCCAGCAGCATCTATATCATTCCATTTCATCATAGCTGGCTGATAAAAGCCGTATGCCACAACTAATCGCGCAAACAAAATAGCAAGTGATTGTAGATATTTGCTTAAACGTGAAAACTCTAGATATGATTGCTTTAGATTCATAACAAACTCCTTAAAAATATTGTATCATAAAAAAATATGATTCTGTTTTATATCTGTAAAGAAATAATACCAAAGTTTTTATACCATACCATCGTTTATCTTGCAGTACACGATATCATTTCAGGTAATTTATCTATATCTTCTTGTATTGTATTTAAAAAACAACGCAGAATCTCATTTTCACATAGGGAGTATATTATCCATTTTCCACTCTGTTTTGTCTTTACGAGCTTGGCATCACGCATCTGTCTTAAATGACGTGAAACAAGAGCCTGAGAGAGCTGCAGGGTATCACAAATCTCACAAACACATAACTCTTTTTCTCGATGCATCAATGCTATTATTTTGACGCGATTAATATCTGAAAATACTTTTGCAAAAATAACTAATTTTTTCATCCAATCTCTTTTGAAGTTTTATTATATAACAATATCGTTATATAAATTATAGCATAAAAAAGAACTTCAACAGGAAAATCATGGAATACATAACGCTCTTGTTCTCCGCCTTAGTTGATTTAAGTAATGCCATGGCACCTTATATTTTATTTGGACTTATCTTTGCAGGCTTTTTACATGAGCTGGTACCTGATAGCATTGTAAAAAATCATCTCGGTCATGACTCTATCGTCTCAGTCATAAAGTCAACCATCTTTGGCATTCCTCTTCCAGTCTGCTCATGTGGTGTTATTCCACTTGCAGCAGGGATTAAAAAAAGTGGAGCAAGTAACGGCTCTACCCTTTCCTTTCTCATCTCCACCCCAATTACAGGCGTGGACTCCATTTTAGCAACCTATGGGATGTTTGGGTGGGTATTTACCATCTACCGTGTCATTACTTCAATGATTATCTCTATAATTGCAGGAATTTTAACAAATATCTATGCAAAAAAGGAGCAAAAACAAGAAGAAAAAGCAGCGACACCAAAGGCCGCGTTTAGCATAGCCGCACCACAAACACAGCCAAACACAGCTATGGCGTTTTCTGCTGTAGCAACACCGAAAAAGGAGGTAAAAGAAGAGAGTTGCAGCGATGGAAGCTGCTGTAGCGGTATTTCTTGTGAGTCTGAGACAAGTTGTATGCCAAAACGAGCCCTCTCATACGCTTTTGGCACACTTTTAAAAGAGATCGCCGCTCCTCTTTTGGTGGGACTTCTTGTCGGTGCGCTCATCACAGTGGCTATGCCTGAGAATCTAAGCAATATTTTAGCCAAATATAATTGGCTTTCTTATATTATAGCCATTGCCATTGCCGTACCGATGTATGTTTGTGCAACCGCTTCACTCCCGATAGCGGCAGGATTAATGCTTGCGGGCGTAAGCCCGGGAGCGGCATTTGTCTTTTTAAGTGCAGGCCCTGCGACAAATACTGTTACAATAGGTGTAGTTAAAAAGATGCTCGGTACAAGAACGGTCTATATTTATTTAGGGACTATTATTGTCGGTTCTATCGTTTTTGGGCTTGGACTTGATTATCTATTTCGTGATGTCAACGTAAAAAAATTAGTACACATTAATGAACATGTGAGTCTGATTGCATGGGCTTCAACATTTATTCTCTGGGGATTTGTGATATATTATGTCGTAAAACCATATTTTTTTAAAGAAAAAGAGTGTAGTGACGGTGATTGCTGTTCGACCTAGTGTATGATTTGTGATCTTGATAGATAGAGAGTTAAAATTTAAATATCAAGAGATTTTTATCGTTTTTATCATAAAGTGAAACAGTTTGTTTTTTTACAAGCTTTAGTGAAGATTGTTTTTCAAAAAACTTTATTTTATGATAATACTGTACAATAACATCTTGAGTTTTTATATATTTACCCATACCATCTGATTTAAACAGTGTGAATTCACTATACAACTTATCATCTTCAAACTCTGCATCAACGCATAAAAACTCATCTTTATTATCAACACTGACACTGCCCACAGCAACACCTCTAAAGCCGTGCAGTGTATTGATATCTGCTAAAAATACTCCGCCGTCATTTAACCTCAAAGAGATATCTTGTAAAAATAAAATTAGCTCATTATGATTTAAAAAATTAAGAACATCAAAAATTGCAACGATAGCATCAAACTTTTCATCTATCTCATTTAAATGCTTGCAACCTACATCTAACCCCGCTCTTTGGCACTCATCAACCATCACGGCACTTGCGTCAATACCTTTACATGTAATGCCTCTTTGAGTCATCCGACGTATAAAATCACCTCGACCGCAACCGATATCAAGCAGAGTTTTAATACTATATGACTCAAGAGCTTCATCATATATATCATGTAAAACAGAGGTCGCCTCTTTGATGCCCAACAGATGCTCAACTCTTGCGTATAGATCTAAACTTGTCAAATATCAGCCATTTTTTACTATATGCTCGATTTTTTCATAGATATCGAGCACTTCACTCTTCTTTTCAAAAAAACTGTTTTTATTGGCTATAAGATATGTTGAAGACTCCATTATCTCCTCTACAACTTCCAGTCCGTTTTGCTTCATCGTAGTGCCTGTCTCAACGATATCAACTATCATGTCAGCCAGTCCAACAAGCGGTGCGAGTTCGATAGAGCCGTAAAGCTTGATAATTTTAGCAGCAATAGCGCGCTCAGCAAAATATCGTTTTGTAATATTTACCATCTTTGTAGCAACAGTTATCTGAGGACGACTAAGGTCTAATTTTTCACCTTTTTTCATTCCAATCGCAACTTTGCACACCCCTTTGCGCAGATCAAGCAGGCGTATAATATCAAGCCCCTGTTCTTCTAGCGTATCCAATCCCACTACACCAATATCTGCTGCTTGATGATAAACATACGTAGCAACATCTTGATTTCGTACAAGTAAAAATTTAAACTTATCAGTTTGTAAAATCAATTTTCTATCATCAAATACAAAACTATCACCAAAGATTTTTGAAAATATCTCCAAAGTTTCTTTTGCAATCCTGCCTTTTGGAAGTGCGACCGTCAGCATAAATCTGCCCCTTTTATAATTTCTAACATACTTTTAAATACAAGATCGCCATCAACTGTAGCGAACTTAAATACGCTCTTTAGCTTATCTGCATCACCGCCAGTTAAATAAATCGGCAGATTATAACTCACTACATCTTTATACAGCAGACCTAGTTGCGCATAAGTAATTGCATCTTGTGTATTTTTCGGTATTTTATCGAAATCTTGCTCAAAATTGTATGAGCCGTGAAGCTTTGAGGAGATACCCGCGTAACATGACGCGCTTTTTTCTAAACCAAGAGCGATATATCCGCCCATAAACTCCCCATCTTTCATAATATCTACAGTTATCGCACTTCCTGCATCAATTATCACTCCATCTTTAACCGCCAAACAAACCATAATCCTGTCAATTCCCATAGTTTCATAAAAACGACTTTTATCTACACACAAGCCAATATCTATCCAGTTGTTATAGCGTGTTAAACGCTCGGATATTTTTTCATTAACAGATATATAATATATAGTGTCGCTTGAATTTATATCTTTGTAATCATCAATTAAAATTTTACTTCTTATTGAATTTTTATAAAAGTCAAGCGTAGTATTACCGATATCACAAAGTATCAAACTTCAACGCTCCATCCAAGATCTTTTAATGCTCGTTTTGCTTTAGAGCAAAGCGGTGCATCTATAAAAATCATCTTATATTTGAAATTATGGTCACTATATAAAACCAGTTTATCATACACACTTTGTAGTCTCCCAACATCTTTTAATAAGATTCTGCTTTTTTGTGAAATAACAAAAATTGCCGTAAAATACCCTCTTGTGTCAACTGCATGATAAATTTTAATTTTATTTCGGACACCTAATTCTTTTGGCAAAATCTCCTTTATAAGCTTATACAGCTTGCCGCGACGTTGTAAAAAATCAACAATTTTTTGCAATCTCTCTCCTTTAATTACGCAATTTTATATAAGAATAAATAACAAGCCAAATTTAACAATAAATTATCATGCAAATTATACCAAACCCAGCTAAAGAGTAAGAATTTAAACGAACATAGAGCTAAAAAAAAGTCTTAAAGATATCAGTTGAATAAAAATAGTATAATTATAAGAAAATAAAGGCTAAGAATTATGTCAGTATATGTTTTTGGGCACAAAAATCCAGATAGCGACTCAATAGTAGGTGCTATTTCGCTATCATATTTAAAAAATCAATTAGAAAATGAAGAGTATATCCCTGCTCGTCAAGGGGAGATATCAGCAGAGACTAGATTTATTTTAGATAAATTTGGCGGTATTTTACCACAGCTTAAAACTTCCGTTGCAAATGAGAGGGTTTTTATCGTTGATTCTACGGATAGACCACATTTTCAAGATGATATAGATGAGGCTACTATTATAGGTATTGCAGATCATCATAAACTAGGAGACTTGACAACCAATACACCGCTTGAAGCATGGATTAGACCAATAGGCTGTTCAAATACGGTAATTTATGAGATGTACAGATGTTATGGCATTGATATACCAAAAAATATTGCGGGTATGATGATGATGGCAATACTAAGCGATACTGTAATATTTAAATCTCCTACATGTACTAAAGTTGATACAAAGGCCGTCAAAGAGTTGGCAAAAATAGCACAAATAGATGATTTTAAAAAGCTTGGCATGGAGATGTTTGTAGTAAAATCCGCCGTGAATGATTCAAGTGCCAGAGAACTAAACACAAGAGATTATAAAGAATTTAATATGAATGGACATAAAGTCGGTATCGGACAGCTTGAAATGATAGATATTTCTGTCTTAGCTCCAAGAGAAGAGGAGTTGTTTGAAGATATGAAAAAAATGAAACAGGAAAATGGGCTTCACACCGTTTTAATACTTCTGACAGATATCATGAAAGAGGGATCAAAACTTTTAGTAGTAAGTGATGATGAATCAAAAATAGAATCGGCATTTAACATCAAGCTTAACAATCATACAGTGTGGCTAGACAAAGTTCTTAGCCGTAAAAAACAGGTAGTTCCATTTGTCCAACCTCAGTTCTAGCCATCTTTACATGTAAAAGGTTTTTCTAATCTTGTTTTTATATTAAAGCCTATATAATAAGCAAGTTCACTATATAACAAAGAGAGGTATCTGTTATGAATATATCTGCCAACATATCAGCAATTACTGCCAATCAGACGTATCTAAATACTAACGCTAACAATGTGGCAAATATAAACACCAATGGTTTTACGCCCTCACAAACAACTTTTAGCGATAAAAACCAGACTGTAACAGCAATTACTGCTACAAATTCCGGTCATGGTCTGGCTGCTGATTTAGTCGGTAATTTAGTTGCTGTTAACTCAGTTGCAGCAAATGTGGCTGGTATTCAAACACAAAATAAGATGTTTGGCTCTCTTTTAGATATTAAAGCCTAATATCAATTTGTTATAATATTCATGCTTATGATTTTATGTAAAATACTTTTTTTTGCATTATAATATTTTAGTCTATGTCCTATATCTAGTGTCGTATAGGCGGCATGTCCGATAATAACTCTTCCGGTTTTTTTACCTTTTTTAATTCCGATGCCCCACATCTCCTGTAAAGCTATAACTCGGTTATGATAAATACCCGCATATATTAAGATATGACCTCTCATATACAGTAATGTTTGAAATGGTATGCCTTTAGCCTTTATCATCTTAATCTTGTCAGTATCTAAGAGATGCCGTAATGAAATGATTTTGCCTACTTTAGCTTGTAAGGCTGAATTTCTTGGCAGCCAAATACCAAAAGGAGCATAAAAATCTCTTACAAAGGCTGAACAATCGCGCCCGCCATTTATGCCTCCCCAACCATATTTACTATGCATAATCGCATCTGATACCATATCAATATTATGTCTTGTAAAAGTTAATGTTTTTATAGTACCGATATATCTTGGAATAACCGCATCTTTAAAAACAACACTACCGTTACAATCTTTTAAAGCAACCGATACTGTCCAATCCTGCTTTGAAGATGCGACTAATGGAAGCATCATACCAATACGTGAATAACATATGAAAGTGTTATTATTATCTTTTATAGGATAGGAGTCTTGGAGTATATGAACAAATTTTGAAGATTGATATGTTTTAATATCTTTTTTTGAGATAAAGGCGATATTGCTGATATTTATCCATCCTGAAGCAAAAGACGAAAACACATATGCCCATGCCCCATCTCGTGAGTAAAATGAAACAAACACCGGCTTATCGGCATCGATTCCACTGTTTTGATTATAATCAAAAGGAAATCCTTCACCGGCTAAGGTTGGCTTGTAAAAGATAGGGTTATCTGTAGGAAAGTTATGTAAAGAACTGTATTTTAGTGTAATTGCAAATTTATCAACTGATGCAAAATCAGGAAAATTGGCATTTGCATATTGATGATAAAACCATGATAATTTGATAGGCTTGAGGTTTGCTCCGTAACTATTAAATATAGTGTAATTTCTAAATGGCCATTTTATATCATAAAGAGTTGCATGCTTTGTATTTTTACTCCAAGCAGAAAAATAAGATGTTTTGTAATTTTGCTGAGTTGCATATAGTGCATCACTGTTTTGCATATGTTTAGTATAGGCAGAAGCATATTGCGGCAATGAGCTAAGCTGTTTGATATTAGCATACTCAACTGTATGAATAGATGAACAAGCCGTTAGAAAAAACAAAATTATAACAGTTAAAATTATTTGCATTTATACTCTTTTTGCTTAAAAATATGAAAGTTATGAAATAATACCTAATTTTCCCACTACTTTTCCTAAGATTTCAATTTCATGCATCTTGACCGTTATGGGAGCATATTCTTTGTTATCTGAAATAATATCTATCTGACCGTCAACTCTCATACTTATGCGCTTGACAAATAACCCATATTCTGTTTTAATAACAAAAACACCTTTTCTTCTTAGATTTTTGTTATCTTTATTTATAAATATAACATCATGATATGAGAAAGTAGGCTCCATTGAGTCGCCACTCACGCGTAGTGCTTCTATATTATTTATCTCTTGCTGTGTACCGAGCAAATCTGAAAAAATCTTTGGAAGCTTTATCTCTTGATAATCTTCGGTATCGATTTCTCCGCCCCCTCCCGCCGAGGCATTGACGTCACTAAAATATTTTATTGTGTAAAATTGGTTTGTTGATTCAACTAAACTCTCTGGTGCTTGATTGTATAGTAGCCAGTTTATAGAAATGGATTTAGCGGCACAAAAATCAAGTAACTTGCTAAACGGAATCTTGTCTCTTTTTTTCATGGTAGCAAAATTAATATGTGAAATACCAAGTGCATTGGCAACATCTTTATCAAAGATTTTTTTATCCGGCATATCTTGTGAAATTATATCCTTAATGTCTTCTATGACTTCTGTAAAATTTTTCATAAATTGCCTTTATCTGTGAATATATCAAATATTATCATATTATTCTTAGAATAATATTACAAAATGCAATATTTTTTATATAAAACATATTATTAATGATACTATATCGTTAATTTGATATTACATATTTAAATACATCAAAAGGAAAAACCATGTTACTAGTTATGAAGCATCTTGAAATGGCATATAAAAAGATAGATAACCACTTGTCACTGTTAGCAGATAAAATTTTTTAAATTTAGATAGACTGACGCACGTTCTAATCGTCTTCATCTCTAGATTTTGATTTGGTATTGTGATAGCCCCCAAATATAAACACTAAAAATAGCACAAATAGGACTATAACAATAGCATTTAAGATAGACATCACATTAAATTCTTATAGATATTAAAATTTTGTCTAATTGCTTCATATAAGACAATGCCGGTACTAACAGCTAAATTAAGACTTCTTCCCTCTTTAGTCATAGGAATGGTAATTTGTCTCATTTTAAACCTATCTAATAAATTATTTGGCAAACCGGCTGTTTCACTACCAAATAATATATAATCACCACTTTTGAACGAAGCGTTAAAATAGGGAGTATCTATCTTAGTAGTAGCTAAGTGAATATTATCAGACGGGTTAATAGACTCTAAAAACTCTTCTAAACTACCCCATACATGTAAATCAATTTTTTTCCAATAATCAAGTCCCGCTCTTTTGACAGCCTTTTCATCAATATCAAACCCTAAAGGTTCTATCAAGTGGAGTTTTGAGCCAGTATTTACGCACAATCTGCCTATGCTTCCTGTATTGTTTGGGATTTGTGGCGTTACTAAAACTATATTAAACATTTAAAGTATCACCGTCTTGTTGGCATTTACAAAGATTTTATCTTCTATAGCTAAAGATAAAGCCCGTGAAAGAACAACTTTTTCTATATCTCTGCCAAAACGTTGCATATCCATCCATGTTAAAGCATGATCGATATGCTTCACATCCTGCGCTATAATAGGACCATTATCCAACACCTCATTTACAAAATGAGCCGTAGCACCTATAATCTTTACGCCTCTTTCATAAGCTTGCTTGTATGGATTTGCACCAATAAATGCCGGTAGAAATGAGTGGTGAATATTGATGATTTTATTATGATAACTCTCTATAAAATTTGATGTTAAAATCCGCATATATTTTGCTAAAACTATATAATCTAATTGCTGATATTGTGATAATATCTCAAGAATTTTTACCTCATGCGCCTCTCGTGTCAAATTTTCATGAGACACATGATAATATTTAATATCAAATTTTTCTACTAAATTTTGTAAATTATTGTAGTTAGATATTACAGCTACGATATTTATATCTAACTCTCCGGCTTCATATCTCATTAAAATATCACCAAGTGCATGCGACTCTTTAGTTACCATAATGACAATATCTTTTTTTCTAGGAGCAATGACTTTGATATTTACCACATCAGAAGAGATATTGTTTAGCTTATTAGATAGCTCAGATTGATCAATATCGCCCTCCACTACACTACGCATAAAAAATTTACCATGTTCGTTATCTACAAATTCTTGATTTGACAATATGTTTAAGTCGTTATGGTAGAAAATAGATGAAATGTTATATACCAAACCTTTTTTATCTGGAGCATCGATTAAAACCCGGTACTGGCTCATAGACTATCTTTACTGCTAAGCTGTTGTAGTCGGTTTTCGATCATAGCTAGAAGATATTCCAAAAAATTTAGAGTCAAATCCACTTTTGCATCTATTTTTGCATTATTGGGTGATTGAAACCCTTCAAAGAGTACAAGTAATCGCTCCTGTATAGTCTGTAGAAACCTTTGCTCAGATTCATATCTGGAATTTTCTGTTTGCATGACTTCATCAATTTTTTTAATATCTTCAGTTTTATAGTTTTTATCAGATATATTGTCATCGATTTCTTGTAGCGTACTTAAAATAACATCTTTTAATTCCATGATTTTAATAACCACCTTTCAAACTGATAAAACTCTGCCTCATCATCCATCTTAACAAAAAACTCTTTCATCTCTTTGTTGACACCTAGAAATTTTTTTCTCATACCGCTTAATCTTCTGATAGCTATCTGAGCTTCATTGTTTTGAGGGTCTTTTGTCAGTACTTTTTTATATATATCAAGAGCTTCTTCTTTTAAGCCCTGTAATTCATAAATGCTAGCTAGAGTTAATGTTTGCATTTACTTATGTAGCCGGCTATTATAGTTCCAATCTCTTTAGTTGAGCAGACTTGTTTAGCATCAAACTCTGCTAAATCTTTCGTGCGGTATCCATCTTTAAGCGCTAATTTAACAGCACAATCAATAGCATCTGCAGCTGTTCGTTCATTTAATGCATATCTAAGCATCATAGCCGCACTAGATATCGTAGCAATAGGATTTGCGATGCCTTGACCTGCAATATCGGGAGCAGAACCATGTATCGGTTCATATATGCCTATATCTGCACCCACTGAAGCAGATGGCAAAAGACCGATGGAACCGCAAATCATACTTGCTTCATCACTTAAAATATCTCCAAATATATTGCCTGTGAGTATTACGTCAAACTGTTTTGGATCTCTGACAAGCTGCATGGCTGCGTTATCAACATACATGTGAGAGAGTTCTACATCTGGATATTGACGAGATATCTCAGTAACCACGTCCCTCCATAACTGTGAAACATCAAGAACATTAGCTTTATCTACCGAGCAGACACGTTTTTTACGAGTTTGCGCGATTTTAAAAGCCTGATGGGCAATTCTTTCAATCTCTTGGCGGGTATAAACCATTGTATTATACCCACGATTATCGTCCCTACCTTTAGGTTCACCAAAATAGATGCCGCCGATTAGTTCGCGTACAACCATGATATCAACACCGCGCACGATCTCACTTTTGATAGTCGAAGCCTGTACTAACTCATCATAAACAATTGCGGGACGAAGATTTGCATATACACCTAAAGCTTTTCTAAACCTAAGCAATCCGCTCTCAGGTCGTTTTTCTCTTGGTAGAGTATCCCATTGATAACCGCCGATTGCACCAAATAAAACAGCATCGCTAGCTAATGCGCCCTGTATTGTATCCTCCGGCAGAGGATCACCTGTTTGTTCATAAGCGCAACCGCCCATAAGAAGCTCATTGTATTTAAGATTAAAATTAAATGTTGATGATACAGTATCTAGCACCTTAACTGCTTCTTGGATTATCTCAGAACCTATACCGTCACCTTTTATCAGAGCTATATTGTATGTCTTCATATTTTTGCCTCAGTTTGTAGTTCATCTTTTGCAAAATTTATAAGTCCGCCTGAACTAATTAATTGCTGCATAAATTTCGGTATAGGCTTAAAAAGATATATTTTATTAGTTGTTTTGTTTATAATTTTACCATCTTGTGCATCAATAGAGAGAACATCTCCCTCTTTTATCTCATCTGCATCTTGTAGTTCAAAAATAGGCAAGCCCATATTGAAGGCATTTCGATAAAAAATTCTGGCAAAGGTAGGAGCTATAACAGCTGCAATACCGGCAGCTTTTAAGGCTATGGGTGCATGTTCTCTGGATGAACCGCAGCCAAAATTTTCACCGGCTACTATTATGTCGCCATCTTTAATTTTATTTACAAAATCAGCATCAGCATCTTCCATAACATGCTTTGCCAGCTCTTTTGGATCTGAAGTGCTTAGGTATCTTGCAGCTATAATTAAATCTGTATCTATATCTTTACCAAATTTCCATACTCTTGATTGCATTGTCTGCATCTGTACTTCCTAATGTTTGTGTTAGTAAAATTATATCCAATTGAACGCACTTAATCAAGATTTAGCTAATGGATAGAAAAGATTTGTTGTGCTATAATTTTAAACTCATAAAATTTAAAATATTGGATAGTTCTAATGATGAAAGTAATGACAGGATTATTGGTGTTGATTATGTTTATAGCAGGATGCAAAGACAGCTTGTCAAAAAATAATGCCTACTTAATGTCAAATAAGACACATAAAGCAAAACAACCCTCAGATAACAGCATTAAGTTAGCAACAATAAACAATAACGCAAAGGTAAATATTGCTAAAATAAAATCTTCAAATAATATAGCACTAGCCAAATTAAAAGCCCAATCCATGAAGAATTTAGCACAAATTCATGCAGCAACTGCTATAAAAACTGCAACCATCAATATCGCCGAACAAAAACAGACCATGAGAATAAAAACATATATCTTTATGGCCATTACGCTGGTGACATTAGTGGCGCTTTATGTGTATTATCTTATCAGTCAGCGTAATCGTGAATTAAGAGCTAAGATGCATGAAGAAAAATTAAAACACGATTTAGAACTCAAAGAAAGAGAATATTTTGAAAAGCGACTGCATAAAATGATTGATTTAGCTGCTGATGGCAAACTTCCAGTCGATATGCAACAAGAAGTCATACACTCACTCCAGCATCAAAATCAAAAATTGATAGACACTAAAGTAGCACAATAGCTACTGCTTAAGCTGATTTACGGTTTGTAGCATCTGACTGCTTGTCGTAATTACTTTTGAATTTGAGTCATAGGCTCTTTGTCCTGTGATTAGGTCAGTGAGTGCTACAACTAATTTAACATTACTCATCTCTACAAATCCTTGCCTTATTTCGCCTAAGCCATTAGTTCCGGCAACACTTTGAACAGGTTGTCCCGAACTTCCTGTTTGAGTGTAAATATTACTACCCATTGAATGTAGTCCGGCAGGATTTATAAAGTTTGTTAGAGTTATCTGCCCCACCTGAGTTGCTTGAGTCTGCCCAGGCTCTATAACACTTACGGTTCCGTCAGTACCTATTGAAATACTTGTGGCATCTTGTGGAATTGTAATGTTTGGAACGAGTTGATATCCGTCTGCATTTACCAAATTACCGTTAGAATCCACTTTAAAAGCTCCGTTTCTAGAATATACTTGCGTGCCGTCAGGCATACTGAGCGTAAAAAATCCTTTTCCGGTAATTGCCATATCAAGTTGATTGCCGGTTTTTTGTAAATTTCCTTCTGTGAAAATTTTAGTAGTAGCCGATGGACGCACACCAAGTCCTACCTCTATACCGGTTGGAGAGTTTGTTGTACTGCTAGTTGCAGTTCCTGCGTATTGCATGACTTTGTACATCAGATCTGCAAATTCCGGACGCGATTTTTTAAATCCAATTGTATTTACGTTGGCAATATTGTTTGCAGTAACATTTATCTCAGTCTGCATAGCAGACATTCCGGTAGCTCCTGTGTATAATGCTTGTATCATTTATTGTCCTTTTTTAAGCTTTTGTTGATGCTAGTTTATTTATTGCGTCTTGATTAAGGTCGTTCATCTGTGTTGTCATAACTTTTTGATACATATTTACCATGCGATTTGCTTGAATCAATTTTACCATCATTTTGACCGCATTTACATTACTTTTTTCTATAAACCCTTGTTTGAGTCCATTTGAGGCAGTATCTGCCTTTAATGATTTAACATCGTTGTAAGTATATAGATTATCGCCGGTTTTTTTAAGCGCTCTTAGATTGTCAGGAGCGGCAATAAACAGTGATGATGACTGAGCAAATTTTGATGTTCCGGGAATATTTACCGATAACTGCCCATTTTTATTTGCTGTTATTACGCTGTTTTGTAAACTAAAATGTATCGGTTGTTTATTTCTGTCAAGCACTTCATATCCCTGTTTGGTAACTAAATTTCCTTGAGTATTTGTTGTAAAACTACCGTCTCGTGTCAATTGCAGGCCATCAGGCGTCTTAACTAAAAAAAATAAACCCTCTTTAGAGAGTGCAAAATCAAGAGGATTTCCTGTTTTTTGCATAGTGCCGACTTGTTGATTCGTATATGAATCAACAATCCTAGGAACCCCGGAGAGAGCTCTTTGATAAAATGCTGATGCTTTTGATGTATTGTTTGCATCGGGTAGATTGTCTCTACTATTTTTATATACTCTCATAAAATCACCGGTTATAAGATTATCCTGCTTATATCCATTTGTATTAACATTAGCTAAGTTATTTGCAACCGTATTTAAGCGGTTAAATTGTGTCACCATGCCGGCAGCAGCGGCATAATATCCTGTTTGCATTGTTTATCCTTAATAATACTTGCATTATACAAGCATTTGGTGTTCCAATATTATACTAAATCCGGCTAAAAGGATGAATGTACAATCATAGAAGTTCGTTTAACTTCCTGTTCTTTGGTTGGGTTTGGTATTATTTGGCTGTAATATTATTTTTTTTTAATAAAATTTAGGTATAATCCTTGTTTATTTACTTTAGCTTAAAATAAGATTAAAAATAATACACTTCGGAGCATCTCTTATATGACCGCAAAAGAATTAAACAAAGCACTTGACGATCTTTTTTCAAACAAAAAATTATCTCACGAGTGTATAACATATGAATCAATTATTGATTTGTTTACTAAGCAACCGACAAAAGCTCAAGCAAAAACGATATATAAATTATCGACTAAGTACAATAAGTGTTTATACACATCTTCAGAACATGCTAAGATGTTAAATGACAGAGAAGCTGAAGCTAGAAAAAATGCACAACGCAAAATGTTGGCTAACAGTCAAAATGAAACTTTTGATATCTTAAAAGAGCATGAACTCCTTGAATGGTCACGTTCTGATTCTCCTGTTCGTATGTACCTTAGAGAGATGGGACAAATTCCTCTGCTTACCAAAGATGAGGAGATAGAGATATCAAAAAGGATTGAAATTGGAGAAGGTATAATTATTGATGCTATTTGTAGCGTACCCTATTTAATTGATTTTATTCTTGATTATACAGAACCTTTAATTAATCGTGAAAGACGGGTTAAAGAACTGTTTAAAAGTTTTGAGGATGATGAAGACAGCAACAATGATAATGATTCGGATAATACCGATAGCAATAAAGCATCGTTTTCATCTAAAGACAAAAAGCGTGTCGAAAAGGTAGTCGCAAGTTTTAAGGCTTTAGCAAAAGCAAAAAAAGATTGGATGAAAGCTGTTGAAAAGATAGAAGATCTTTCAACTAATGAGCTATCAGAAGATCTTGTTTTTCAGATGTTAAGTATTACGTTTAAAAAATCAATTTTAAAAGAAAAATTATTAGATTTGGGTCCTACATCTAAACTTATTAACGAACTTGTCAAATCAATGGAAACAGCACTAAGAAGTGATGAAGGGTTTGATAAAGAATTAAGACGTCTAGAATACAAACTTCCGTTATTTAATGATACATTAAAAGAAAATCATCAAAAAATCTTATCTAAAATATGTAATCTAAACAAAGAAGATATCATCAATATGGTACCTGAAGCTACAATGGTTAGCACATATGTAGAAATCAAAAAATTAATACAAACAAAAGAGGCCTCTAAAGACAGTTTCAATATGGAACCGGAAAAATTGGCAGATATTTTGGAGCAGATAAAGCGTGGTAAAAATATATCGGAAATTTCAAAAACAAGAATGGCAAAATCCAATCTTCGTCTAGTTGTATCTATTGCAAAAAGATATACAAATAGAGGACTTCCTTTTTTAGATCTGATTCAAGAGGGAAACATAGGTCTTATGAAAGCTGTTGATAAATTTGAATATAAAAAAGGGTATAAATTTTCAACATATGCAACGTGGTGGATACGTCAAGCGATATCCAGAGCGATTGCGGATCAGGCGCGAACCATTAGAATACCTATTCATATGATAGAAACTATAAACCGAATCAATAAGATTATGCGAAAACATCTTCAAGAACATGGAAAAGAACCGGATGTTGATACAATTGCGGAGGAAGTAGGATTATCTGTTGAAAAAGTAAAAAATGTTATTAAAATCACTAAAGAGCCTATATCGCTTGAAGCGCCAATAGGAAATGAAGAGGATGGACGTTTTGGAGATTTTATCGAAGATAAATCATCTTTGTCTCCATCTGATGCTACATTAAAAGATGATTTGAGAGTTCAAATTGAGAGTGTTTTAGAACAGTTAAACGAAAGAGAGAAAGCTGTAATTAAACTCCGTTTTGGTATTATGGATGATGAAAGCGACAGAACTCTTGAAGAGATAGGCAAAGAATTAAGCGTTACAAGAGAGCGTGTTAGACAGATCGAATCTAGTGCTATTAAGAAATTAAAACACCCAAAAGTGGGTCGTAAACTTAAAAACTATATAGAAGAATAATGACATTTGAGCAAAAATGGATTGAGTATGATTTCAATCCTTTCATAAGATTTAAAGCTAACGGTAAAATAATCTCATTAAATGCTGAAGCACAGTTTTTACTCAATCATGCAAATGCTTCGGCTATTTTCAACATAGCTACTACTTACGCGAGCCAAACTTTTGGTTTTAAAACAACTTTTTTAGATTTGGAATTTGGAAGATATAAATTTTTTGGATTAACTGTCGGATATGATGATGAAAAAGAAATCGCAATCAAATTGTATCAAGCGCCATTGTTTAAATTTACCAAACCATCCATGACACACACTGAGCTGGTTAATATTTATACTATTATCGACCTGTGTATCAGTACAAATTCAATCAACAACAATATAGATTTTATAAAACAACTCGACCCTTCCTTACCTGAAGTAAGAATGAACACAAATTTTTTTATTCAACTGCTAAATTTTGTTTATCAGACTTTTCTTGATAACAGTCAAATCACAACTAAACTTTTTTTAAAAGTCGGTGAGCATATTAAATTTGAAGATAAGAAATATCCTCTGTTTTGTGTGTGTATCAGTGCTGATAAACAAGCAGAAATAGATAAAATCAAGATAAATTATTTATCTACACAAGCAAATCTATACACTACTGTTCATAGTAATGCAGTATCGATAAATATACCTTTAATCAGAAAATAGTAACTTTATCGCTCTTTATAGTATCTAAATATCAATCAATAAATATATCTTTAGCATTTACATAGCCGATAACTACGCCTACAGCTAAAAATGGCAAGAAGACTTCAAGCATCAATCGATGGCTGTGACTAAGCAGGATAAAAACTATAATGAGAAATATATACGGCACTATTCTGAAAATGGAAAAAGAAGCGCCTGATGATAGTTTTAAATTTTTATAATTATCTGCTTTTAATCGTTTTTTCTCCTCTTTTATTATATTTTTTATATCAACTTGATCAATTTCCCCCTCCTCATCATACAGCTCAAACGGATCATTTAGCTTCTCATAATCATCTTTAGTTTGTGTAATCGATCCATCTTTTAATCTGTTGGTAATTGTTTTTTTATAAGAGAACATGGAGCCCAGTATAATTAAAAAAGCACTTAAAGATGACAACTCAGCATTTAAAAAAACATTCACAGATACAAGAGTTGTAGCTAAAATGATTAATTCAGTGACAATGACTGCTTTAGTACCCCTTTGTATCATCATCTTCTTCATCTTCTTCTTCTTTGTTATCATTTAGATATCTTTTTGTTTGATATTTCGGACTTTTTGACATCTCTTCAAATTCTTTGTATTGTTTTGATGCTATCTTGTAAACATTTAAAATAGCGGCAGCAATTCCGATAAAAACACCTACCCAAAGTAGCCATGACTGATGAAAAAGATGTTTTAAACCCATGCCAATGAGTACACCGGTAAGTATCGCAACAACCATAGAGATTCCAAGAGAAAGAACTTCTGCGCCCTCTATAAGCGGTTTTAGTCTCTTGTTTTTATTTTCCACTTATATGTCCAAAGACTTTATCTACAGCTTTTATAGTATTATCAATAATATCATCTGTCACAGCTGTTGAAATAAAACCGGTTTCAAATTGTGAACATGCAAAATAATATCCCTCTTCAAGCATACCCGCATGAAATTTTGCAAACATATCTGAGTCTGACTTTAAAGCATCATCAAAGTTTTTTACCTCATTTTTATAAAAGAAAAAGCCAAACATAGAACCGATGGTATTGACACTAATATCAACACCATGTTTGTCTGCCATCTTTTTGATACCCTGTGTCAGCTTTAATGCTTTTACATGTAAAGATTTTATTAGGTCTTGATTGACTCTTCTAATTGACGCCAAACCTGCAGCCATAGCAACAGGATTTCCACTAAGTGTACCGGCTTGGTATATCGGTCCATCAGGAGATAATTTGGACATGATATCTTTATTTGCGCCAAAAGCGCCTACAGGCATACCTCCGCCTATGACTTTACCCAGCGTTACAATATCAGGCTTTACATCATATATTGCAAAAGCCCCGTCACTGCATGCTCTAAATCCGCTCATAACTTCATCAAAAATCAAAAGAGCATCATATTTATCACATATTTTTCTAAGATTTTGTAAAAATTCTTTATCAGCCGGTATAAAACCCATATTTCCGGCTATTGGCTCAATAATTACTGCTGCTATATTATTGCTTTGTTTAAAACACTCCTCAACACTTTTTATATCGTTATAACGTGCAAGTAGAGTATGTTTTGTAAGATCGGCAGGCACTCCGGGTGAACTTGGCGTTGCGAAAGTAGCGGCACCGCTTCCTGCTTCTACGAGCAATGAATCGCTATGCCCGTGGTAACAGCCTATGAATTTAACAATATCATCACGGTTTTTATAGCCTCTTGCCAGTCTGATAGCGCTCATAACCGCTTCTGTTCCGCTGCTTACAAAACGTATTTTATCAATATATCTATAATGTTTTAAAATCTCTTTGGCTAAGAGTGTTTCAGATTCAGTAGGTGCGCCAAAACTAAGTCCGTTATCAATGCTTTTTATAACATCTTGCTTAATTTCTTTATCATTTTGACCAAAGATAAGAGGTCCCCAACTTTGTATAAAGTCAACATATCTGTTGCCGTCAATATCTTCGATGTAAGCGCCGTCTCCGCGAGCGATAAATCTAGGTACTCCGCCAACGCTGTTAAATGCTCTTACCGGTGAGTCCACACCGCCTGGTATCACCTCTTTAGCCTCTTTAAATGCATTGATAGATTTATTGATTATCATTAAAAAAATCCTTCTTTTTTCGTAATTATATCAAAGTTATCTGCTATAATTACGAAAAAACGGATAATATTTGAATCGTTCTCTTGCGGCATTTTTAATAGCACTATTATTTCATATTTTGATTATATTACTATTTTTGATATTATTATTTTTTATTCCATCACATCTTTTACCGATAAAATCAAAGCAAGAACACAAGATTCAGATATCACTAAAAAATTATCATTTTAAAAAGTATATTAAGAAAAAGACTTTTGGCCGTAAAAAATTTACAAAACCAACACTACAAGCCCCTCCTATGCCCAAGGGGTCTCAATTAAAAAAGATTATAAAACATAAATATGCACGCCCAATTGTACACAAAAAAGTTATTGTGCATAAAAAAAATATTGTGCATAAAAAAATTGTTACTCCAAAAAAAATTCACATTCTTAAAAAAACTATAACTTCACCGATTGTGATTCACAAACCGGTAAAAAGCAAGCATATATTGCATCTATCTAGCAAACCTATACATAAAGTTATAAGTCATGAAACAAATACTTCCCAACATGCGAAACTTTTTGCTTTTTTAAGCACTCCTGCTAAAATAGAACAACAATCCAGTATCAAAAAACAAAACAATCAACCAAACAGTCAAATACAGCAAAATATAAAAAAACTATACGGAGAGACTTTTGGAAAGCTATCACCCGGTGAACAGAAATATATATTAAACAACACAGAGATTATGCGACGTATCACACAGCAGATACTAAATCGCGTAGGAAGCGTAAACATACCAAATAATCTGCATGTAACTTCATACAATATAGTACAGTTCTATCTGCATCCAAACGGAGATATGACAGGCTTTAAGTTTTTACATAAAAGTAATTATTATGTACTTGATGAAACAACTAAAGAGACCATAGAATATGCTTACAGCAAATATCCGCTGCCAAAACAGACAACATTGATTCGCTATAAAGTAAACTTTTTTCTACAAGGACAACAGTAATCAATCAAAATTTAGTGAAAGAATCAAAAAGAAAACGCTATATTAAAAAATTTGAAGCTTCTGTTTAAATTTAATTTTTACAAATAGCATAATTGGTTGATATCCATAATGGTTTTTTTAGTAAAGCGCAGTGATTATGATAGCAATCTTGAGTGATTTTAAACCAATCACTTCCATTTTGCAGCTTTAGCTTTATTGTAGCTATAAAAGGATGACCGCCTCTCCACACATTTTGTATCTTGCCCTCTAGTGGCTTACTTCTTACAAAAACTCTCCAAGCCGTGACGCTACATTTTAGTGTATCTGTTTTTACATGCAGAGGTAGTTTTTTTACTGCGGAAGTATTTATATGCCGTATGGGAACGATTGGCTTTGTTTGTATATTAGGAGGGATTGTATTGCTGGTAAAATTGATTATCTTTGCGTCTGACTGTTGCGTGAGATTGCCATCTAGTATCAACATCTCGTATGTATCAAATAAGTTTGCCTGTATCTGCGCAATTTTAGCTTTACTTGTCGCTAATTGACTGATAGCATAGTTAAGATCAACAGAATTTATGAGTCCTTGTTGAAGTCTTGCGGCCATATATGAATAATAACTGGCACTGGCAATCTCTTCTTGCACAGCCGCTGTTAGTTCAAATCTTAATGTATTAAACTGTTTTAGATCATTGTTGTACGTAGTCGTTGCGTTATTTAGGTAGTCGTGATAAAACGTATCTGTTTTTAGTTTACGTAATTGGCTGGCCTGCAGTTGCGCTTTATCTGCACCGCCGCTAAAGAGATTGTATTTGATATCGATACCGATAAAAGATTGATTTTTGTTTTGATAATAATTTTTATTTAACATAGCAAGATTAGCTACTCTTTTGGCTGCTACTTGTAGATTTACTGTCGGATAGAAGCGGCTTTTTGCAAGCTTGATGCCCTCATTTGCTATATTTAACTCTTTTTGTATGGCTAACACATCAGCTCTTGAAGCAATAGAGGGATGATTAAAATCTAAGAGCTTAACAGGCGGAAGTGAGCCGATTTTTGATACATTTTTATTTACGATATAGCTAAGTGTTGCCAAAAGCTCATCTCTTGTGCTTGTTGCCTGATGAATATCTGCTATAACAGCATAATACTTGGCATTCATGTTATCTACTTCATGTCTGTCTGTCAAACCTTGCTTGTATGACATATCGATCTGATTTTTAGCGCTAAGGATTGCTTGTTTTGAAAACTGCAACGCAGAAATAAGTTTTTGTTGTGCATAAATGGAAGCATATAATCTTGCTATTTTTAGAACTAAAACTCTTTTTATATTTTTTAAAGATAGTTTTTCTTTGATTAATTGAAGTTTTGATTGCTCTATGGTTGCGTCTATTGCAAAACCATGAAAAAGAGGATATGAATACACAATAGCACCGCTGTAATTATTTCTCATGCCTGATTGTATATTCTGCTTAATTCCTCCGATATTTATTTTAATGGTCGGATTTTGCTGAAGATGCGTTGCGCTATATTGTAAATTCAGTGAGCCGTAATTTGCTGCTTTGCTTGAAGATACATTTGTTTGTTGAATCCTTATCTGCTCTTGCTGCTGTTTGACTTGCAAAGAATTATTAGCCAAATTGACTAACTCTTGAAAATTATCCGCACATAACAGTAATGGTACGCAAAGAAGTAT
>JALVUF010000013.1 GCA_027023805.1 Helicobacteraceae bacterium | reverse complement strand
TTAATGAGGACTTGAATGAGCTCATTTGGAATTCCGTTTATCTTTACATCTGTTAGATTTAAATTGATATTTATATTTTCTTGGGCAATAAGTGTTTGAATAATATTTAAAGCCTCCTTGATACATGCGCTTACATCAAAGATAGTCGTATCCTTGTTCGGCTTAAAGAAATTAGCAAAATCATCAATAGTTGCTGACATGTTTTTTATGATATCTTTGCTTTGTTCATAAAAGTTCATCATCTGTGCTTTATCATGGTTTAGCATACTGGTTTTCATATTAAAAATAATCAATCCGAGCTCCGTTAGCGGCTGTCTCCATTGATGTGCTATATTTGCAAGCATTTGCCCAAGACTAGCCATTCTTGATTGCCAAAATAAAATACGTTGTCTCTCCTCGCCTTTAGCTACTTCTTGTTGAATTCTCTCCTGCAAAGATTCATTTAACAGTTTTAGCTGTTTTGTTTTTTGCGCAACTTTTTGCTCAAGCGTCTTGTTTAGTTCCTGGAGCTCAATCTCTTTTAATTCAAGTGCTTGTTGTGACTCAATCTCTTTTGTTACATCGTATCGTATCGCAACAAATTCTATTATCTCATTATTATCGTTTAAAATCGGTACTACTGTCGTGTTTACATAAAACGTTGAGCCGTCTTTGGCACGATTTTTAACGGTACTTTTATAGATTTTTTTTGCTTTAATCGTATTCCATAATGTCTTAAAAGTTGAAGCCGGCACATCAGGATGTCTGACAATGTTGTGATTTTTGCCGATCAATTCTTTTTTTGTATATCCGGAGATAGCACAAAATTCATCATTTACAAAGGTTATGATGCCTTTTGTATCTGTTTTTGAGACAATATTACTTTTTTCTATAGCTTTAATATATTGTTTGAACATGAGATATTTTATCTAATTCTTGGTATTATAATGCTTATTTTGATTTAAGTAAAGCTGATTATAATGATATAATAATATTTTAAAGATTGCTTTGGATAAATAGGAGATTTAGATGGATAGCACAAAAGATTTACAGGAGCTCAAAGGGCAATTGAGTGCATTACATGAGGATTTTACAGATTTGAAAAAAAGTGTTGCTGATTTATCGGCTAAAAAAATAAAAGATGCGAAAAATGGGATTGGAGATGAGGTATCTTCAGTGCTTGAGCTCGTAGAAGATAAAATTGCACAGTATAAAGAGCAAAGCGCTTCTTTGGTGGATGTTATAAATGATGATTTGAAACAAAAACCGCTTGTTGGTATCGCTATTGCTTTTGGAGCAGGCGTATTGCTTACAAAATTATTTGGAAGCAATAAGTGAAAGAAATCTCAATTTCCCAATATATTGTAGCCCTGCTTGATTTATTTGAAGCAGAAGGCCGTAATCTTAAAAGTCAGGTTTTAAAAACAGGAATACTGCTTGGGCTTATTTTTCTGGGCTTTAGCATTTTATTTATTGCTGTTTTATTTTTAATGTGGGGAGTTTATAGCTTTTTTATTACTGTTATGAATCCGGCATTAGCCGGTGTTAGTGTTTTTGGTATGTGTGTTATTGTTGCTGCGATAATCTTTGGAGTTGTAAAATGGCAAAAACAGTAGATATTGCGCGCAGTAATTTACAAAACTTAACAAGTGAACATACAATAACTAGACCTAAACGATCGGTAAGTGATGCTAAAGAGTATGTTTTGCAATTAGACGAAGATGCTAAGTTTCCAAAGATCGGATTGCTTGTTGATAGAGCAGATATTAAAAATATTGTACTAAAAATGGGCTTATGGTCGGTAAAAGAAGGGAAAAAACAGCTTTTAATTTCTACTGCTTTTCTTGCAGTGCAATATTTTTTGATTAAAAAAAGATGCTAATTAGATTCTGCCGTTTTTTCTTGATTCTTTGATTTTTGCGTATGCCTCATTTAAACTTTGAGTTTTTTCTTTTGCAAATTGAACCATTTCTTGTGGCAAATCCTTGCTTACTATCGAATCATAATGATATTTTTTAATTAAGCGTCTATAATTTGCTTTGATAACCTCTAGGCTATCGCTTTTCTTTGATTCTAGAACTTCATAATATTTGTTCATATCATCAAAAGAATAAAATTGAGCATTTGCATTTTGCTGATTGTATTGCTGGTGATATTGCTCATTATATCTGAAGTTGGTTTTATATGTCTGCAAACCTATAATAGAGAGTCCTAGAGTTAAAAAGAAATTAAAAGGTAAAAATAAAATACCCGGTGCAAAAATTAAAAGCAAAATGCCAACGACCACGGTACCAAAACAGACACCAAGCCACATAACCTCACTTACAACGCCAAACGCAATCACAGCTATACCGATAAAAGTTTTTAATTTCATAAATAGATTATACTATAAAAAGATTATGTTATTATTGCGCTTTTTAAGGATAGTGTATATGATATCAAGAATTTTTAACTCAAAAACAGCCCTTCTTTATTTGGTCGCAATAGCAATGCCTCTTTCGTTTGCCGCTTGGATGGCACTGCTTAATAACTTTGTTGTTGAAAAAGCTCATTTTAACGGATCGGAAATAGGGATACTGCAAAGTGTTCGCGAGATACCGGGATTGATGTCTTTTTCTGTTGTACTTGTATTGCTGCTTGTATCACAGCAGAGATTAGCGTATATATCACTTATTTTACTTGGGGTCGGGACATTGATAACAGGCTATTTGCACTCTACAGTGGGATTGTATTTTGCAACTATCATTATGTCTGTGGGCTTTCATTATCTTCAAACTTTAAATCAGTCTTTAAGCTTACAATGGATACCAAAATATCAAGCACCGATAGTTTTAGGCAGACTTAGTTCTACTCAAGCATTTGCAAGATTATCGGTTTTTATATTTATCTATATTTTTATGGGTTATTTTGCATTTACCTATAAAACAGTTTACACATTGTTTGGAGGCATTACTATCTTGCTGGGTATTATAGCATGGACAGGGTTTAAAAAATTTAACGAGGGTGCTTTACAAGAAAAAAAACTGATGCTGACTAAGAGGTATTGGTTATTTTATCTGCTTACGTTTTTTGGCGGAGCAAGAAGACAGATATTTGTTGTTTTTGCAGCTTTTTTATTGGTAGAAAAATTTGGTGTGAGCATCCACCACATGGTTGTTTTATTATTTGCTAATGCCATTTTAAATATCTATTTAGCTCCAAAAGTAGGAAGACTGATATCTAGATTTGGCGAGGCTATGATTTTAAAACTTGAATATGTAGGACTTTTTATTATTTTTGTCTCCTACGCCTATGTAAGTCATGTGCAAATTGCTTATGTGCTATATTTGTTAGACAGCCTTCTTTTTGCTATGTCTTTTTCACTGGCAACCTATTTTCAAAAGATTGCAGATCCTAAGGATATATCTACAAATAGTGCCATTAGCGGTACTATTAATCATATTGCAGCAGTATTTTTACCGTTTATTTTAGGTCTTGTATGGTTAAAGTCACCTTATATGGTATTTTTAATAGGTGCCGGTATTGCGGCTATATCTTTTATATTGATATTTTTAATACCAAGAAATCCAGAGCAAGGGCATGAAACAATTTTTAGTAATAAAGAGATATTAAAATAAAGAAGATGGTGCGATTGGGGGGACTTGAACCCCCACGCCGCGAAGCACAAGCCCCTCAAGCCTGCGTGTCTACCATTCCACCACAATCGCATTAAAAAAGAGATTATCTAGTTAGCCTGACTAACTAGATAATATAAAGCATTTAGCCTAAAAATGGATTCGCATATAGTAAGATTAGAGCAATAACAAGTGTATATATAACTTGCGCTTCAATCATTGCTAGTGCTATAAACATTGTAGTCATAAGCTTACCGCCAAGACCAGGATTGCGAGCAGTTCCAGCTATTGTTGCAGCAGCTGTGTGACCCATACCTATTGCACCACCTAAAGCAGCTAAACCGATACCAATACCGGCACCAACCAAAGCATATCCTGCAACACTAGCACCACTAGCAGTATCTAACGCAATTTTTGCAGTAGCGCCACCATCTTTAGCAAATGCAGCACCTGCAAAAGCTATCAGTAAAAATAAAATCTTTTTCATAAGTTTCTCCTAAAAAATACAAAGCCTGTTCGGATAGCGTAACCACGCCTTTAGCGTAGCAACCTAGACATAAATGCCTAGATTTCCCTACTTAACACTTTGGTTGACCGAATTTTATCTAAAAAAATATTAATAATGATTTAATACTGCTTTGTTCTTGATGCAAATTCGTCGCAGTTATACGTTCACAGGATTTTTGAAAGTTTGTTTTTGCTGTAGTTTTAACAAAAGTTCTGTGTCATGGAAGCTGTTTATTACTTCTTGGCTAAAAATAATATCTTCTAAGAGTATTTCTCCCATCTGTTTTGAGCATGCATCTTCTTTAAAAGATTGTGCGTAACCGGTATCTGTTTCATGCACTATGACACTGTAAAGTGATACATCTTTTTCGCCATTTACTTTACATGTAAGCTTCATGAGAGTATCTATTAGTACAAAAATTACGCGGCTAAATTGTTCTGCTGATGGTGATACGGGGAGTTCTATCCAGCGTGACGAATTTTTTTTCATATCACTAATATACTCTTGGGAGTCTTTGTTCCAAATAGTTACACAATGATCAAAACTCTCTACAAGATCTTTTATGTTTTGTTTCATTAATCCAAAATCATAAACCATCTGTCCATTATCCAAATAATTAGACTGGAACAAAACTTCCACCTTATATGAGTGCCCATGTAAAGAACTTCTGCATTTTACGGTACTGCATCCCCGCACAATATGTGCGTTTTCAAATTTAAACAATTTTCTAATTATCATACTCTTTTATACTCCATGAATTTGATCCCATATTCTAATATGCAGTCTATCAGAATAAGTATATCCTTTATTTTTACAAAACTCAATCAAAGGCTTAGAGTTTACCTCCAGTTCTTGCTTATTTGCTCCCACCGGCATACAATAAACCTGTAAAGACGGCGCTAAAGAGATAATCTCATCTATCTCTTCGTCAAGTCCTAAGCATATAGAATTACTGTCAATCGAGAATTTAAAAAAACTGTCTTTTGCATTTTGTTCGTAAGAGATTATGCTTTGTGGTTTGATGCGTTTAGAGAAGTTTTCCCCTGAATTGGACAGCTTAACAGAGAGAGCGTATGTGCATTTTTTATATATAGGATACTTATCAAAGTTGATATTAATCGTCGCATTTGTTTCAAATGTTACACGATGATTGCGTGATATAAAATATGTAATAAACTCAACTAAATTCTTATCATCATAATTTAGCAAAGGCTCACCGCCTGTTAAGACGATATCTACTTTAGGCGGCAAATCGTAAGTATCTACAATCTGTAAAAGCTGGTCTAGTTGTGTTATCTCTATCCATCTTTTTGCAAAGTGTTCTTTGTTTACGGCATATACAGTGTCACATCCTAAGATTTTAGCGCCACTTGGCGATATCATAGAACACCCAAATCCAATACACTGCATGTTGCATCCACCAAAGCGAAAGAATAGTGATGGCACACCGCAATAGCGTCCTTCACCCTGGATAGAATAAAAATGTTCTACAAGCAAAAGCATGATAATATCAACTTAGAATCAACCGCCGGTTTCATAAAAGGCTCTAGTGGACATTTCGCTATCGTTGCCGCTCCATCGATTTTTTTCCGGTTTAGTGCGAACAACTTCTCTTAAAATTTCAGCGGCACCTTGTATATCGCCTTGCTTTACAGCATTTTTAATACTCATAGCTTCATCAAAATATAAACATGGGATTAAATTTCCCTCAGCAGTTAAACGGATACGATTACAAGATTTACAAAAATCATCACCGGAAGGCTCTATAATACCAAATTTATATCCATCATCTAACTTATAATAATGTGACGGAGAATGACCGTCAAATCCATCATCAATAAAGTTATATTTTTCTTTAATGACTTGCAGTAACTGCTTGCTTTTCATACCTTTAATATCAACTGACGCATGAGAGTTTTGCATATATTCTATAAAACGTACTGTCATGCCACGCTCTTTGCTGTACTGCAAAATGTCAATGATTTCATTATCATTGATACCCTGCATGGGCACCATATTTACTTTTACTTTAAGACCTACCCTTAGTGCCTCATTAACACCTTCTAAGACATTTTTTAAAACATCTTTTCCTGTTATGCGCTGTGCAACTTGAGGTATGAGCGTATCTATAGAGACATTCAATCTTTTTAAGCCTGCATCTTTTAATTTTTGAGCTACACCTTTTAATAAAAAAGCATTTGTCGTCATTGATAAGTCTATGGTTGGCTTATAATCGTATATCATTTTGATAAACTTATCAAGGCTCTCGCGCAATAAAGGCTCTCCGCCTGTTATTCTTATCTTGTTTACACCCTCATCTATTGCAACTTTTAAAAATAGAAATAATTCTTCAAAGGAGAGTAAATCTTCTTTTGGAACCCACGAAAAGGGTTTCTCCGGCATACAATACTGGCATCTAAAATTGCATCTCTCTGTTACTGAGACACGGATATAATTTACGGCTCTATCGTAGCTGTCAATTAGCAAAATAGCATCCTTTAAAAAGTATATGATGATTATATCAGTATATGCCTTGTAAAAAGTTGATGTATATCAAAAGGGTAGGTTTTAAAAAGTTGTGACAGTGCTTTTACATAAAGTATTCTGATGTAACCCTCAGAATACTTTAGTTTTAAAAATTAGTGAAGATCTTTCCAGATAGAGCGTTTCCATAAATAGGCAAAGAATGCAAATATAAATAGATATATCATGATGCCTCTGCCAAGAGATTCACGCTGTGCATGTTCTGGGTTTGATGTTTGAAATAGATATTTTTCAATTTGATTAGCTGTTGCTGCTGTAACACCGACACGAGGCATAGCTGTATTTTTTATATAATTTTGAGGATTTTCCATAAAGCCTTCTACAAAATGCTTGTTACGAGATTCTAAGATAGTCGATAAATCCGGCGGCAATGATCCTTTGTATTTTTTCAACGCTTTTTGATATTGTGTAACTTTTAATTCAAATTTTAATTTTTGCAAATTATTTTTAAATTTCGGTATAAATCCAATTTGGGTCCATTTATCAAACCTTATAGCATGACAACGACCGCATGAATCCACAAATGCAGTTTTTGGAGATATCTTTTTGGTAAATGCAATAGATTTAAAATATGCAACCATATCAGCTATCTCTTGTTGTTTATTGCCACCTGCGCCTGCAAATGCCGGCATAGGAAAAACTTTACCGTTTTTAGCATTATATCTATGTTGAAGCAACATGGCTTTTACAGGATTGGCTATATAAGCAGCAAGAAATTTTGGACTATATAAAACTCCTGCATCGCTTAAATCAGGAGGAACGACACCGTAAGTTTTAGCTGCCATAACAGGTGACATAGGTGCGGCAATGCCTACTGATTTGATGCTGTGACAACCTATACATGCACCAGCTCCAAAAACTAAAGCTTTGCCTTTAGCAACATTGCCCTTGAGCTTCAATGGCGGGATATCAGAATATGTAAAATGATGATTTGGTATAAACTTGTGCCCCTCAACTTTTTTTGCAACAGGTCCTATAGCGTAATATATAACACCGGTAAATATTATAATAATAATTAAACTTATAAACTCTTTCATTTTTTCCCCTTATACTTTCTTTTCAAATTTTGTTATAAACGGCAAGATAATAAAAAGAGCAATAAAGATGTAAGCAAACATTACACCAACTTCTCTATACATGCCCTCAGGAGGCAGTTTACCCATAATAGTTAGACCTGTCATATCAATAACCAATATCCAAAACCATAGGAAAAAGATACCGCGTTTGCTTGCTGGTTTGGCGTTTGGACTCCTGTCTAAAAATGGGAAGACAAAAAATATACCTTGTGCAAAAGCAAAAGCTATTAGACCTACATTGGTAGAAAAACCGCGTAAAATATCATAAGACCATAAAAAATACCATTCCGGTTCAACACTAGCTGGCGTATGCATTGGATTTGCCGGAATAAAGTTGATAGGATCTAGTGCAAATCCGTTATGAAATAAAACAAGATAAAAGAAAAAGATAAGATAGACTCCTACAACAAACATGTCTTTACTCATAAAATCATTTGCAAAAGCTATTACTTTTGAGCCTTTTTTGTCTCCGCTTTTATATTTTTTTGCTTCAGCTTCAAAGTCAATTTCTTCACCCTCCTGATTGTTTACATGTGGAATGCGAAGAGCTCCAAAATGAAGCCCTATAAGTCCTATGACAAGTAGCGGAAGCAAAACTACATGCAGTGCAAAAAAGCGATCTAAAAATGGCTGGCCAGGTGTATATCCACCGCGTATCCAATGTAAAAGCCACTCTGCATGAAGCGAACCTAAGCTAAATAAATCCGTAATAACAGTACCTGCCCAGTAGCTAAGTTGTCCCCATGGAAGCATGTACCCGCTAAAAGCTTCTGCTGAAAAGGCAACATATAAAAGCATGCCGGAGATCCATATCATCTCTCTGCCTTTTTTGTATGAACCGTAATATATGCCAGTTAGCATATGTATATATATCACTAAAAAGACTATAGATGCTGCGACGGCATGGATATCTCTAAAGAGCCATCCAAAGGGAACTTGTCGCATAATTACATCATTTACGCTGTCAAATGCTAAATGAATATTTGGTTGATAATACATTAATAAAAATAAGCCAGATATTAGCAGCATTGCAAATGTTACGGCTAATACCATCCCCATAGCCCATAAAAAGTTTATATTTTTGGGTATCCAATATTCAGTTGCCATAACACGGCGAACAGTATCAATGCCTAGACGTTGATTCATCCAATCGTGTAAGCTTGTAGCTTTAGTAAAATGTGCCATATATATTTCCTTTACATCTCATTTTGTGTTGCATGCTCTCTGATGAGCTTTTGATATTCAGGACTGTCAAGACCGAGAATCAACTTATTGCCGTCTCGTTTAAATGGAGGAATATTGTATCCTATGAGCGCGGGTCCTTTTGTTACCATGCCGGAAAAATCAAAAATAGAGCCATGGCATGGACATAAATAATTCTGATCTTCGGGTTGATAGTTTGGAATACATCCAAGATGTGTGCATATGCCTATACACATTAAAAAATGTGAACCTGCTATAAATATATCGCGCTGTTGATCCTGTTTTTTATACTTATTGCTATTGCTTTTCATCTCAGCTACCATTTGTGGAGATTTTCTTATAATAAATATAGGTTTGCCTCGCCACTTTTCAATATAATTATGATTGTATTTGGTATATTTTGTCATATCAAGCGTTGTAAAGCCGTTGGCTTTAACAGACGGCAACATATCCCATGTTCTTTTCATGCCATATAATGATGCAACTGCGCCAACAGCGGCAACACCGCCAAAGGCTTTGCCTATAAAACCTCTTCTATCGGTTCCCATATAATGCTCCTTGTTTATCTTGTAAATAGCTTTATCATACTACATTACTATTTCTTTAATCTTGATAAAAACGTGATATATTGCGCATATATGCTAATAGCCTGTCACGGTTTTGATATAATTTTTTTGGATTGTAATCCTTTGGATTCATAAGTATTTCATTTAATCTATCTTTATTATAGTTGTTAATTATTGGAATATTTAAAGATTTAAACAGTTCAAAATATTTTGTAGAATAATCCTCTCTTTGAAAATATATAGGCATTCCTCCGCTAGCAAGACATTGTAATGCTGCTTGGGGAGAGGCTGTTATTAAAATGCCGCAAGATGTTATAAATTTATCATAATCATCAAATTCATATGTTATTTTAAATCTTTGCTTAAGCTCATCTTCATAGTCTAAAAAATAGTAATAACCCAACAATAGCACCGCATCAATATCTTCAATAAAATTGATATGTCTCATCAAATCTTTTTCATAATCATCATCACCAAAGAAGAAACCTATATCTATAGTTTTGTCAAATTGTTTAAAATATTTGTCATCTATTATGGTGCAGTTGCATGTAAGCTCATCTTTATAATATGCAGATATTAAAAACTCATTATCAGCTCGTTTGTCTGACGGGTTATCGCTAATTCTTACAAATGTTGAAAAATATGAGCGCATATCTTCAAGCATTATCAAATTGGCTTCATCGCTGTCAAAGATCAGCTTATCGCCACGATTTGCAATGTTTACAATATTTCTTACAACGTCAATGCCTACACTGTTTTTAACACCCATGCCCCTTGCTTCGTGCGCTATGCGAAAATCAGAGCAGAGCAATGTTATATCGTCATCTTGAAGTATGTTTAGTATAGCTAGTGCCCGTCTAAAGCGGTCAAGTCCTATACGATGACCGGTTTGAACGTAATAAAATTTTTGCATATTTATCTATCCTTTTTTTCTTCTTTTAACATCTCTTGATATTGCAGTTTTGTTTTTTCTAGCATAGGTTTATCTTTGTATGGCATTTTTCTTGATGCCGTGTAGCCTATTATGTTGTTGTCTGAATCATATTTTGGTATTATTGTTACAATAACCCAATAATATTTACCGTCTTTACGAAGATTTTTAACAAATCCTTCCCAAGTTTTTCCTTTTTGGATTGTATCCCACATCTGTTTAAAAGCTTGTTTTGGCATATCAGGATGTCTTAAAATACTGTGAGGTTGGCCTATTGCCTCATCTTTGCTGTATCCAGTCATTTGGGTAAATTTTCTGTTTATAAATGTTATGATACCTTTTGTATCAGTTTCTGATATAAGACTTCTGCCATCAAATAAAACTTCTTCATCTATGGGCTGTGGTCGTTTCATCGCGATTTTCCTTTCTTTAATGGCAATTGAGTGCCTAAGTTTTTTTATTTTTTGCAGCTATT
>JALVUF010000012.1 GCA_027023805.1 Helicobacteraceae bacterium | reverse complement strand
TGCTTAGATTTCAATGATCTCAAACGATTAAAAATTGCTCTTTATTAGTCCTAAACATTAGGTCTATCCGTTTGTGGAGGGGAATTATAGGAGAATTTTTTGTTAATGTCAAGGGGTTTGGAGGAAGAAAATGAGAAATATTAAAAATTTAAATTCTCTAATAAAATATATCTATTTGTAACATCTTGTGCATATTTACTGTTTATTAACTTTATTTGCATATATTTACATAACTTAGAATTTATACATAATATACTTAAAATATGTATATGTGCTAGTTTCTCAGGTTAAAATAGTGTAAGAAGCTGGCAATCTATAAAAATTAATTTTAAATATTAAAAGGATTTAAAAATGGGATTATACGATAGAGATTATGCTCGTTCATCATCTTTTGGTTTTGAGACAACTAAAAAATCGGAAGCGCAGATCGTATCTTTTGTAAAAGAGACTTATAAATTATTTGCTGCATCAATGCTAGCTGCTGCAGTTGGTGCATATGTGGGAATACCCTTCGCTCCGGTTGTTGCAGCGCACTACTGGTTAATTGCATTACCTTGGATGATTTTTGGAATGTTTGGACTTAATTTAGCTAGAAACAAACCTGGTTTAAATATGGTTGTACTGTTTGTGTTTACTTTTGTTAGTGGAATTATTATTACGCCGCTTCTTAGCTTTGTTTTAGGACTAAAGGGAGGAGGAGCACTTGTTGCCGATGCTTTTTTAATGACATCCGCTCTTTTTGGCGCTCTTAGTTTTTTTGCAATTAAAACATCAAAAGATTTTACTACATACACAAAACCTTTAATAATTGCATTTTTTATTATAATTGCATTTTCATTAATAAATGTATTTTTTATTCACAGTTCTATGTTCTTTTTAATTATCCAGGCAGCATTTTTACTCATTATAAGCGTTATGGTTATTCATGATACTCAAAATGTAATCTCAGGAGCTTATGAGACTCCAATGGATGGTGCAATTGCGCTATATTTGGACTTTTTTAATCTTTTTATAACACTTTTACAGCTATTTGGGATCTTTGGCTCAAGTGAAGATTAATAATAAGTTGACTCCGGAGATTCTTCGGATAATAGATGCTAATTGTAACAGATTAAAAGAAGCTATACGAGTTGTTGAAGATATAGCAAGATATCGTGATAACAATAAAAAAATAGCAAAAGCATTAAAGCATTTGCGTCACAAGGCAAGGGTAGATGATTTGCAACTAAACCTTATTGACACAAGAGACAGCTATGGCGATGTACTAAAAAGATCTACAGCCTCAGAAATGAAACGAACCAATATACAAGATATCATTGCGGCAAACTTTAAGCGAGCTCAAGAATCTGCCCGCGTTTTAGAAGAGATGTTTAAGCTATCGACCCACACGCTATCAGCTAACTTTAAAGATATAAGATATGATCTGTATCAGCTTGAGAAAAAATTTCAATAATACAAAACTGCAATTATAACTGCTCAATATTAGGTGACTACATGTAAAAATATTACCTCAAACTCTAGATAATCAAGCGGATAGGTCAACATCAGCTTTTTTATTTGCTTAAATGTCAAAATATTTCTATTACCGCTAACTCCGCTCTTTTTAATATAATTAAGCATCTTGCGTTTTGAATCAAAATGTAAGATATATCTTTGTGTCTGCTGTTTTAGTACACTAAATTGATTGGCACAACGAAGTATCTGTTGTTTTGAAGATAATATAGATGTAATATTTGCTGTTTTATTTAAAGTATCAAAGGTATTTGAGGTAAAAATAGCAAAATACATAGGAGCATTAAATAGTGCAAGATTACTAAAAACCTCTCTTAGATTTTTAGCCCATTGCAAAGATGATGATGCAATAATACAATCTATACCCATAGGTAATAATTGCTTAAATGCATCACTATCATTAAAATCACGGTAAAGCAGCGCAACGTTATTGAATCTTGGATGTCTTTTTAACATTAAATAGGAAAAGTCTATTCCCGTAAATCTATCAACTTGCCAATCTATATTTTTGTAAATAGTGCCACTCCCACACCCTATATCTAAAATATTTTTTGGCTTATTATCTATCCATGAAACTAATTTTTTGGCTACTTGTTCTTGTATGGTATTATAACTATCATAATATTTAGCGGATTTGGAAAATTCTTGTTGTACTTTCATTTATTTATAATCAAGGAAATAATAAAAATAATAATCACACACATCACAATAGCCGCACCAGAGGGCAGAGAAAACATATATGATAGCACCATTCCTATAAATACCGACAAGCAGGCAAACAAAAGAGCAAGCATAACTGTTTTTAAAAAGCCGTATCCAAACTGTAGCGCAGCAATAGTGGGTATTACCATTAAGGCAGCTATTAAAAATACTCCGACTATCCGTATAGACAAGGCTACGGTTACGGCAACAATGGTTATAAGAAGATAATTTAACCATTTTACTTTAATGCCGCTTGTCTTAGCTACCTCTTCATCATACACCAAAAAAAGCAACTCTTTTGAAAATCCTATCAGTAAAATCATAGCTACAAATCCGAAAATACCCATGATGATAAGATCATGATTGCTAACAGCAAGTATAGAGCCAAACAGATAACTAAAAAGCGAACTGTTAAATGCACCGCTTAGAGATACCATTATAATTGCCAAAGCTAGTGAACCGGAGAGAAAAATAGCTAAAATGGCATCGGAATAAAGATTAAAACTACCTCTTAAATACTCAATAAGCCATGCGCTTAAAATTGAGACAATAACTGCCATCCATAATGTTGAAAAGCCTGTTAAGATACCGATAGCCACGCCGACTAAAGAGGAGTGTGCTAATGTTTCTGTCATAAGTGAATATCTTTTAAGCACAATAAAAGATCCGCTAAGAGACGCGAGAATTGCTATAATAAAGCCGGCAATCAATGCATTTTGCATAAACTCATAGTGAAACATATTCATCCTTAGCGCTTAATGTCCATGGTGATTATGCAAAAGATGTGCACTAATTGCGTATAGTTTGCTAATATCTTTACAACTTATAGCTTCTTTTGGGTTGTTGCAAGTGCTTAAACTTCTATTTACGGTAAAAACTCTATCTATATCATCTACAATAACCCCGACATCATGCGTAATAAAAAGAATAGTAAGGTTATTGTTTTTATTTAAATCTCTCAAGAGAGCATAAAATAGATGCTGTGAATTTTTATCAACTCCCGTATTTGGCTCATCTAGTATCAAAACGCTTGGATTTGATGCCAGCGCTCTTGCTATCATAACACGCTGTCTTTGTCCGCCGGAGAGCGAACCTATCATCTTCTGTGATAAATCTATAACATCCATCTGCCTCATGGCGCTATAAGCAGCGTCTTTATCCTCTTTATTGTATCGTTTGAAAAATCCGCGTTTTGAAGCTCTTCCCATTAGCACAACGTCCAAAACTGTAGCAGGAAAAGAGGTGTCAACCAAAGTTGCGCGTTGCGGAACATATCCTATTTTATGCCATCCTTGAAACTTTTTAATGTCCTGACCAAATATCTCAATATTGCCCGATGTCGGGACTTGTAAGCCAAGTAACATACGAATTAGCGTTGTTTTACCGCCGCCATTTGGCCCAATAACAGCATCATATTCACCTGTAAAAATTTTCAGTGAAATAGAGTCCAAAATCTTTTGATTTGAAATCTCAAATTTTAAATTTGATACCTCAAATACGGGGGCTACGAACTTCATCTGCACTCAAGCGCATCTGATATTTTTCCAAGATTTTTCATCATCAAAGAAAAATATGTGGGATGCTGTATTAGTTTTGTTTTTGTAATATTGACAATTGGTTGCAAGATGCCTATTTTGGTATGCGTTTGGCTGGCTACACTTTTCATCACACTTGGATTGGTAAAGGGAATAAAGAATATTGTTGTTGCGTTATTATCTTTTACGTCTTTTATGATTCGCTCAATTGTTTTAGCACTCGGCTCGGTATCTGGAGACAATCCACTAATAGAATCAACCCCAAAACCAAATTCATCACCCAGATATGAAAAAGCATTATGACCGACTATAAGAGTGTGTTTTTGACATCTGCTTAGCCTGCTTTTATAAAGCTGTTTTAATTTTTCTAACTTATTGATAAATTTTGTTGTATTGGCTTGATAGATAGCTTTATTACTAGGAAATAGTTTTATGAATTTATCCCTTAAAACCTTTGCCACTGTTATCATATTGTTGATATTTAGCCAATAATGCGGATCCGGTATTTTTTTAAAGTATGCAGTTTTTACATATCGTAATTTAATATAACGACTTAGTTTCAAAGTCTTTTTGGTACCTAAAAACGGCTTAATCCAAGGCTCCAGTCCTGCTCCGCTGTAAATAATCAATTTTGCTTTACTTAATCTCACCATCATTTTCGGCGTCGGTTTAAACTCTTCGATATCCGCACCTATTGGAGCAATCATAAAACAATTCACAGTGTTGCCGCCGATTATTTTTACGGCATTATAAAACACAAAAGTACTAACGGCCACCATAGGCTTACTGCTGCGTTTATTGGCATGGTCCATTTTGTAAATGGAAAAAAAGTAAAATCCCAAAGATAAAAACAGTAAAATAATGATCATTTTTATGGCTTTCATAAAGCACCTCTTTGAATAAAAATCTAAGAAATTATACCCATTTGGCATTTATTAATCCAGCTTTTGCATCTGGTGCAATATTTTGATATAATTTCATCTTTAATCTCTCAAGGAATTTTACATGACTACAAGCGTTTTGCTTATCATTCAGATTATATTGGTTATATTAATAGTAATTGTTGTGCTTTTACAAAAAAGTTCAAGCATGGGGCTAGGCGCCTACAGCGGCTCTAACGATTCAGTTTTCGGTGCTAAAGGGCCAAACAGTTTTTTAGCAAAGGCAACGTTTTTCATAGGTTTTTTGTTTGTTGTAAACACTATTGGGCTAGGGTACATGTACTCAAAACAAAAAGATCAATCAGTAGTAAATATCGTAGCCCACCAACAAGTTGTTAAAGCTCCAAAAGTTACGATAAATACAAAACAAACCGGCACAAATAAGACAACAAAGTAAAGGAATCTGCAATGCTTGATGATATATTTAACGAATGTGAAACAAAAATGCAGCATAGTGTAGAGCATATGATGCATGACTTTAAAACTTTGCGCACGGGCAAGGTAACAACACAGGTATTAGACAATATTAAAGTTGACTATTACGGTACACTGACGGCACTTGATCAAGTAGGTTCAGTGCTTGCTACTGATGCCACGACTATCACTATAAACCCTTGGGAAAAAAATCTACTGAGCGTTATAGAAAGTGCAATTTCAAAGGCCAATATTGGAGTGAATCCAAACAATGACGGCAATGTTATAAAACTGTTTTTTCCACCTATGACTGTTGAACAAAGACAAGAAAGTGTCAAGCAGATGAAATCTATGGGTGAAAACGCAAAAATAGGCGTAAGAAATGATAGACGAACCTCAAATGATAAGATTAAAAAACTTGAAAAAGATAAAGAGATAACTATTGACGAGCTCAAATTTGCTCAAGAAAGAGTTCAAAAAATTACCGATAAATATATTGCAAAAATTGATGAAATTTTAAAAACAAAAGAAGCTGAGATACTAAAGGTTTAATCACGCCAAAGGAAGCAATTCCTTTGCCTACGCTAACGCTTGGTTCTCTTCGGCAGAGAGCCCTCGCACCCTTGGTGCTCTTGAAAAACTACAACAACCAGGAAACAACAATGAACGTCAAAAAAATATATATGGATGCTGATGCTCTTTTAAAAGGACATTTTAAACTTAGTTCCGGCAACCATTCACAATTCTATCTTCAATCTGCAAAAGTTTTAGAAAACCCCAAAACAGCAAATCTCTTAGCAAAGCAACTAGCAAAACAGATCAAACAAAGCGGTATAAAAATTGACACCATCTGCTCTCCTGCGCTTGGCGGACTGATAGCCGGCTTTGCTCTTGCTCAGGCACTTGATTGCAGGTATATATTTGCTGAGCGCGCAGATGGGATCATGACTATAAGAAGAGGCTTTGAAATTAAAGACAATGAACAAGTGTTAATATGTGAAGACATTATTACTACAGGCGGCTCTGCTGTGGAAGCTGCGGATGTCGTAGAGTCTCTAGGAGGGAAGGTTGTTGCTTTTGCCGCTCTTGCTAATAGGGGATTTTGCCACAGACAAGAAAGTGATATTAAAACACAATTAAACTGTAAATTGCCGCAAAACAAACCGCTCTTTGCGCTAGCTGATTTTACGTTTGAGATGTATCCGCCTAATGAATGTCCGCTTTGTAAAACTGGCAGCAAAGCTATAAAGCCGGGTTCACGCAGCTAATAGATTTCTGCAGGCGTTAAGAAACTTGCTTTATGGTACATCTTTTCATCCTTTTGACAAGCTCTTTTGCTACTTCTTTTTTTCCGTCAACTAAATTTGCAAGATGCAAGGGTCGCAGTTTTTCTCTATCTTTTGCAGACATAATCTTTACAACCATACTTACATCAGGTGAAGTTGCATGTACTGCTTCACAAATCAGATATGTTTTATCTATATTTTCAAGAGTAACTATTACTCCCGCCGCATCTTTTACATGTAAAGACTCTATAATATTTTCTTTTGACATGTCACCTAGATATATCTCCCGCCCATCAGCCAAACCTCTTTGGACATGATTGATATTGTTATCGACGATTACATACTCCGCATCTATTTTTTCCAGCTCTTTTACGACATATTTGCCCACAAAGCTATATCCGCACACTATGATATGATTTTTACGGCCGCCAATATCTTGCAAGCCTGCCTC
Source organism: Helicobacteraceae bacterium (assembly GCA_027023805.1). GTDB lineage: Bacteria > Campylobacterota > Campylobacteria > Campylobacterales > Sulfurimonadaceae > Hydrocurvibacter. The sequence continues at coordinate 4,120 of JALVUF010000012.1, read as the reverse complement.
ATCAGAGTTTTGCCTAAAAAAAACAGATGCTATCTTATCGATATTTGAGATGATAAAAGGTGTTACAATCATTGAAAGCACAACAACTAAAGACAATATTTGTGCCATGTGAAAAGGCAAAATACCGCCGGAACTCGCAAGCGCAAAAATAACAAATGAAAATTCACCTACTTGTGAAATCGCTAAGGCAGTTTTTATAGATGTTTTTTTATTGTTATAGATAATAAAATATATGATAATTGCTTTTACCACATATGTCAGTAAAAATAAACTTACAATAATCCAAAAATTTTTTAAGAATAATAAGACATCAATTTTCATACCAACTACTACAAAAAAAGTTCCTAAAAGTAGATTTTTAAAAGATGCAATATCTGATTCTATTTTACGATAATATTTCGTCTCAGATATCAACATGCCTACGATAAACGCACCTAAAGAGTATGTAAATCCCATATAATGGGAAAGCAGTGATGCTCCCATCACAATCACAAGCACAGAGCCGATAAACAGCTCTTCAAGTTCTGAAGAAACAGAAAAACGAAGCAGTTGCGTAATAACTGTTTTTCCTACTACAAATAAAATTGCTAAAACAATCAAAATACTTTCAAGCGTAAAGATGAGAACATGCAATATATCTGTACCGTGCTTATGGTTTAAAAAACCTATAAGTATCAAAATAGGTATAACGGCAATATCTTGAAAAATCAAAATACCGGTAGAGTGCTGTCCGTATGGTGTATATATATCTTTTGATGCTTTTAAATAGCCGAGCACTACCGCTGTTGATGAAAGTGAGAAAGCTAATGCTATAATAACTGAAGGTACAGCGTCAACTGCAAATATATACCGTGAAACCAAATAGCCTATAGATGTAGTTATGCCCAGTTGTAAAATACCGTTTACAAAAATAACTCTCTTCATAGTTCTCATTTTTGCGAGCGATATCTCAAGCCCTACCGTAAACATTAAAAATGCAATACCAAACTCACCGGCTAGTTGCAATGCGTGCGAATTTGCATATCCTTTTAATCCAAACAGATATGATGAGATAATTCCAGCGACAATATAACCGATAATTTGCGATATGCCAATCTTTTTTAATATAATATTTATAACAATTGAAATAGCCAGTGTTGCTACTATATAAAATAAAACTGATTCCATAATCTTCTTTCATATTTTCTAAGCCATTATAGTATATAATCTCAACTAAATTACAGTTGATAGGGATTTGTTTATGACTAGATATATTTTTGTAACAGGAGGGGTTTTAAGTTCCCTTGGAAAAGGGATAACAGCAGCTAGTATCGGCACTTTATTAAAGCACTCAAACATCAATGTAGGTATGTTAAAAATAGATCCGTATATCAACGTGGACCCGGGGACTATGAGCCCACTAGAACATGGCGAGGTTTTCGTTACGCAAGATGGAGCGGAAACAGACCTTGATATCGGAAATTATGAAAGATTTTTAGATGCTTCATTTTTAAAATACAGTAATTTTACGACCGGTCAGGTATATTCCAGTGTTATTGAACGTGAGAGAAGCGGCGGATATTTAGGACAAACCATACAGGTTGTACCACATATAGTAGGAGAGATCGTAAAGCGTATCAAAAAAGCGGGCGAAGGAAGTGATGTTTTAATCGTAGAGCTAGGCGGCACGGTCGGTGATATTGAGGGTCTTCCATTTATGGAGGCTATCAGGCAGATGAAACATGATGATGAAGTAGAGGGAACATTTTTTGTCCATGTTGCGCTCATCCCTTACATAAAGGCTGCCGGTGAGCTAAAAAGCAAGCCTACCCAACACTCTGTTCAAGAATTAAGACGCATAGGTATCTCTCCTCATATGATAATAGCCAGAAGTGAAAATGTACTGCCTAAAACTTTTAAAAAAAAGCTGGCTATGAGCTGTGATGTCAGTCAAGATAGCGTCATAGAAGCACTCGATGCCGCTACTATCTATGATGTTCCGATGTCATTTTTAAGACAAAACATCTTAAACCCGATAGCAAAAGAGTTAAACCTTGGTGAATTAACTCCAAATATGGAGGAATGGGACAGTTTAGTCAAAAAGATAGTTCAGCCTAAAAATAGAGTAATGCTTGGATTTGTAGGAAAATATCTTGAGCTAAAAGAATCATATAAATCTTTAACAGAATCACTTATACATGCCGGCGCTCATCTAGATACCAGAGTGGAGATATGCTGGATTGACAGTGAGGAGGTAGAGGAACAAAAGGCTCAGGCTCTCATGGGAGATTGTGATTGCGTGTTGGTTGCCGGAGGCTTTGGAAGCCGTGGCGTGGAGGGAAAAATCGAGGCTATCAAATATGCGCGCACAAACAAGGTGCCATATCTTGGCATATGCCTTGGAATGCAGTTGGTTCTTGTAGAATATGCAAGAAATGTGTTAGGATATCTTGATGCAAATTCTATCGAGTTTGATGAAAACACAACGCATCCTGTCGTATATCTAATAGACAACTTCTTAGATCAGCAAGGCACCACCCAGTTTCGCACTCATAAATCTCCTATGGGTGGAACACTTAGGCTAGGCGAGTATCCATGCCAAACAAAAGAAGGCTCGCTTTTGCAAAAAGCCTACAATGGAGCTTCAACAATACATGAGCGTCACAGACACAGATATGAAGTCAATACAAAATTTAGAAAAGAGTTTGAAGACAACGGTCTAGTTGTAACTGGAGAATCAAACGGTTTAATTGAAGCTGTTGAATTACAAGATCACCCATGGTTTTTGGGCGTTCAATTTCATCCTGAGTTTACCTCACGCTTACAAACTCCAAATCCGACTATCTTATCATTTATAAAAGCGGCCCTTGAACAAACAGTCTAAGATGAATGCCTTATCACTAGATGAGCTGCATAGACTATTATCGCAACGATTGAGTAAAGAAGAAAAAAAATTACGCGATATTGCCGCTCCTGCGCTTTTAAAAAATGCAACTATGTCTGCAAAGAGAATAGCCCATGCTGTCAAAAAGCACCAAAAAATTACAATTGCAGGAGATTATGATGTCGATGGCGTCACCTCATCATCTATCATGGCGCTATTTTTTAAACAGATAAACTATCCTGTATCTTGCATAATTCCAAATAGATTTATAGACGGATACGGTATAAATAAAAATATCCTTAAAAGAATAGATGCTGATATTATAATAACTGTCGATAACGGCATAACGGCTATAGAAGCGGCACAAATATGCAAAAGTAGAAATATTGACTTAATAATTACAGATCATCATACACCCTCAGATATTTTACCTGATGCTTACGCTATCGTTAATCCAAAGCAAACAGGATGCAAGTACCCTTTTAAAGAGATATGCGGCGCTCAAGTTGCTTGGCTTTTGCTGGGACTGATTAAAACAGAACTAGGCGTGGATGTAGATTTAGGTGAGTATCTTGATTTGGTAACGCTGGCTGTTATTGCTGATGTGATGCCTCTTATAGACATTAACCGTGCGATAGTTAAGGCCGGACTAAAACAGATGAGCATATCCAAAAGACCGGCTTTTATGATTATTAGAGAATTTTTAAATAAACAAACTATCTCCTCTGAGGATATTGCTTTTAGCATTGCACCTAGGATAAATGCGGCGGGCAGACTTGAAGATGCTTCTTTGGCTTTTGACTTCTTAACAGCGGGCAGCACCGATAAAGCTGCAAAAGCCTTCGAGCTTTTAAATGATTTAAACAGCTTAAGACAGCAAGCACAAGCCGATACAGTTGAGCAGGCAAGCTTACATGTGAACACTGATGATAAGATAATAGTAGCAGCTGGAGAAAATTGGCACGAGGGAGTCGTAGGCATAGTTGCTTCAAGGCTTGTAAACAGATACAAAAAGCCGGCTATCGTTTTTAATATACAAGACGGCATTGCAAAAGGAAGTGCAAGAAGTCTGGCTGATGTTGATATTTTTGCCGTGATTAATTCTCAAAAAGCTCTACTGCAAAAGTTTGGCGGTCATAAAATGGCTGCAGGTCTTAGTTTACATGTAGAAAATTTAGATGATTTTAAAAAAAGCATTAACCGAGCTGCTGCTAAATTGGATCCAAAATCATTCATTCCAAAAGAAGATGTAATTGG
>JALVUF010000011.1:4361-11061 GCA_027023805.1 Helicobacteraceae bacterium | reverse complement strand
GGTGTCATGAGATGATTGATATAAAAGACGGGCTTTAGTAATCTTAAGTTTTTTATTGTCTCTTTCTTTTAGATATGTAAGAAATAACATGGCAATTGCCCCGATAATAGCGATTATAAGAGCAAAGGCTGTTCTAATTTTTAGTTGTTTGTCGTCGCGAATACTTAGCTTACTAAACTTTTTATCTGTATTTTGCAGCAGTTTTTGTACGGGAGAGTTTAATATCTTGCTTGTGGTGATAAAATAATTACGCAGATGAGTCTGTATATATGTATCGTGCATATTGAAAGTATGTATGTAGTTAAGCTGCCGTTCATTTAAATTTTGAAGCGGTAAAAGCAGTTTAATGTTATATTGGTAGTCGCTGTCTTGCATCCTTGTTATATACGATATATTACGGATAATATGGCGTATTTGTTGATGAATGTGGTTGTATGATTTAAAGTAATATTTACTTTTTCGCGCATAATTTAACAAAAAAACAAACGAGTTTTTAATGTTTGCGTTTAGTATCAAAAACCATGTGATGTTTGTTTGTTTTTTTTGTATAGCCCTATCTGAGCGTGAGAGCATAGGCATAAGAGCAGTGGAATATTGCCTGTTTTTTAAGATAGGCAAAGATTGAAGCGTCTTGTAGTCGCTTGTCAGCATCTTAGCATCTTTTGCTATCTTGTCGTCATTACTGTACGCATATAATGAGACAGATAATATGTCATAATTTACTCTTAGATTGTCATTTGTCAGTCTTTGCAGTACGGCTTTAAACTCGGTGTGATAGCGATTGGTTTTTAATTGATTAAAATACATAACAATTGAAGTATAGACGATGATAACCAGCCCGGCTACTATAAAAAGCATTGTTTTTGAGATTCTCATGGCGTCTCACCTAGTATTACGGGTCTTTGGCCTGTTAGAGTTTTTAAAAAAGCGATTATATCATCTACCTGATTTTTAGATAGCCGGGTTCCCAGCTGATAGTACCCCATATCCATAACCGCATTATAAAGAGTCTTTGCACTGCCGTTATGAAAGTATGGAGCACGCAGGGCGACATTTCTAAGTGTAGGTACTTTGTAAACATTTATAAAGTGTGCGTTTTTCGTGATAGAGTAAAGGTCTGGATATTTTTTTTTCTCAAATACAGTATGAAAAATTCCAGCCTTTTGCATCATATTGCCGCCGATATTTATACCATTATGACATGTAATGCATCCTAAGTGTTTAAAATCTTTATATCCCCGCATCTGCTGTTTGCTCAGCGTTGCCTTGCCTCTTAGATATCTGTCAAATTTGCAGTTTGGAGTAGTGAGTGCATCTTCAAAGGTAACTATGGCATCTGTTACCTCTTTATAGGTTATATACCTAGTTTTATATACTTTATAAAAAAGCTTTTTATAATATTTGTCTGCATTTAATCTTTTTTCAATAAGCGAATCCGTCATATTCATCTCTACTGGGTTATGAAGCGGTCCGTTTACCTGCTGCGCCAGGTTTTCAGCCCGTCCGTTCCAAAATTGCTTAAAGTTATATACCGCGTTTAACACGGTAGGCGAATGGATATTATCTTTTTGTCCTCCCACGCCCAATGAAAATCTTCTTTTATCAGCTCCGCCGGCAGTGAAGATATTGTGACAGCTAAGGCACGATACCGTTTTATCGCTTGAGAGTATGGGATCCATAAAAAGTTTTTCACCAAGGAGTGCTTTTTGCTTGTTTACCTTTACATGTAAAGGGATGGGCACTATGGGCGTGATGGCAAAAAGAAAGCCACTTAGGGCTATGAGAAGTAAAAGCAACTTTTTCATGTTAAGATTATAGCATACATTATTATTTTATATCAAGATGTGGTATTTTATATTTAATTTTGTTATTTTTAGTGCTTAAGTCAAAAAGAAAAATTTTTGCAGTCCCATGGACGCTTTTTTGTCTATCTTGTATGAAATTTTTGTTAGATAGTTTAGTATCTCTTTTTCTTTTATATCTGTTTTTTGTGACATCTTTTTTAGCATATATCTTGGGATTTTTGTTTTTTGTTTTAGAAAATATTTTTCAATTTTTTTTATTTCTTTATCCGAGTTATGATAGCATAGCACCGCAAAAACAAACGGCAGGTTGTATTTTTCATGCCATTTTTGCGCTAAATCTATATAGTTGTCATGCGTAAGATAATACTTTAAAGCGTTATCGCCGATAACTACTTCGCCTTTGATACCTAGTATCTTTGCTAAAGCGTTTGATGTGTTGGATGCGCCGTCTTGGATACTTTTATCTCCCGGGATAACTAAGACGCTTAAAACCTCTTTTTTAGCAATGATACCGAGTTTGGATTTTTTATATTTTTTTGATTTGATGCTTGATATAAAAGCTGCATCCGCTCTTTTTGCTTCAAAGCGTCTGTTGATCGCAGAGGGTACGTCTGTTTTATAGTTTGTAATCATATTTTTATGTAAAGAGCGATTAAAGCGTTTAAGAAAAATATTAAAAGGCAGAAGGTTGAGATAATCTATTTTGGCAAAAATCAAATATGACTCTTTTTTAACGAATTATACATCCGTTTTTTGATATAATAACTTAAAAAGGCATGATTATGATTTATGTTGAATTTTTAGGACCGATACCAAAAGAGAGTGTCGAGATTGAAGCGGCATCTTTGCGGGAACTCTCAGACATATTAAGCAGGGATGAAGATGTTAAAGAGTGGTTAAGCAGTAGCGCGGTTGCAGTTAATGATACGCTTGTCTCATCTCTTGATACTAAGCTAAAAAGCGGAGACAGAGTATCGCTTTTACCTCCGGTTTGCGGTGGTTGAGATGTTAGAGTTAGCAAGCACAGAACTTGATGTACCGGAAATTCTTACAAGGTGGTACACGCTGGAGTTGCAAAATAATTTTGGAGCGTATATCCCTTTTGTAGGCATTGTAAGAGAAGAGGGCGGGATATCGGCGCTTAGTTTTGATGTGTATGAACCTTTGCTTAGGAGTTGGTTTGATACCTGGCAGACAAGAGCAAAAGAAAAAGGCGCTAAAATAAGAATGGCTCATTCTAAGGGAGATGTAAGAGTTCATGCTTCATCTTTTATAGCGGCAGTCTTTTCACCAAAAAGGCGTGTGGCACTGGAATTTATAGATGAGTTTGTAGAGGATTTTAAAGCAAATGCGCCTATATGGAAATATGATGTTTTAGGCAACAAAAGAGTGTATGCAAAGGACAGATCCACGCCTATCAAAGGTAGCGGTATTTTAGGGAAAAGCAGATGAAATTTATATCGTTTGAAAAATCACAAGAGTTACTGCAAGCTTTACATGTAGAGCCTGTAGGTTGGGAAAATGTTTGCCTTACAGATGCGATAGACCGCATATTGGCTGAAGATATCACAGCTTTGCATCCATCACCTGAATTTGCGACATCTGCCATGGATGGATATGCTATTTTAACAGCCAATCAAGATGATGGGCGCATTGTCATAATGGGAGATAATCCTGCAGGCAGCGAACTTGTGCAAGTTGTGACAAGCGGGCACTGCATTAAAACTTTTACGGGCTCTAAGATGCCTAGCGGCTCAGATGCCATTATTCCAATCGAATATGTAAGTGTTGACGGCAATGCAATTGTTATAAACAAAAAAGTTAAGGCCGGTGAGAATGTCAGAGAGATAGGCGAGAGCTATAATGCAGGCGACATCTTGATAAAAAAGGGTACAAAAATATCTTTTGCCGAAGTAGGTGTTCTTGCGGGGTTAAACCGCGTTATGATAAAAGTATTTACAAAACCAAAAGTAGCCGTGCTATCTACAGGAAGCGAGATATTAGATATCGGACAAGAGAGTACGACTTCCACCCAAATCAGAAGTTCAAATAACTACACCATTGCGGCTATGATGGAACTAAGCGGCAGTGAAGTTTTACAGCTAGGCGTTGTAAAAGATGATATGGATTCTATAATAAATAGTTTTACCAATGCACTGCAAGCAGCCGATATCCTTATAACAACAGGCGGAGTCAGTGTCGGAGATTATGATTTTGTAAAAGATATAATCCCATCACTAGGCGCAACGGTTGTATTTAAGGGCGTAAATATCAAACCGGGACAGCATATATTGTTGGCTCAAAAAGGCAATAAATTTATAGTGGCACTTCCCGGTTTTGCATACTCAAGCACTGTGACGGCATGGCTTTATGCTTTGCCGCTTGTTAAAAAAATGCAGCTTCAAAATAGTGCATTGTGTTTTGTTGATGGAGTATTGCAAGAAAAATTTATCAAAAAATCTAAAAAAACAGAATTCACGGCATGTAATGTGCATGTAAAGGGTGGCATTTATGTTGTTGATTTTAAAGATAAAAAGTCTGGAACTTCTGCAATTTTAACAAATCTGTTATATAGTTCTGCTTTGATGGTAACGCCGCCCGATGGCGCTGATTTGGAAGTCGGAGAAAAAGTAAAGCTGATGCTGCCGGATTTAGTGCGTTAATTTATTAATGAAATTTCTCAAAAAAGTATCTTTTTTGTAGCAATTGCAGGGACTTAAAGTCTCTGCAACTTAGTGTTTAGCATTAGGCATTATCATAGCTTTTACGTCTTCTTCAGCTATCTTAGCTGTTACATATTTTACAACTACAAGTTTTTCAGTATCGTTAATATACCATTCAGCAATATGTTCGCCTTCAAGATTATTTAACTTATCCATATCTACTTCACTCTCAGGAAGATAAAGATGTGAGTGCTGTGTAGGGTTTTGAAGTTTTGTATATGTCCATGCAAACCACAAAAGAGCAACTATCGCCGTAACAGATCCCAATACTTCTCTGTCGGTATAGTTTAACAGCAAACCGGCCGCAGTACCGCCGATAAAAGTCATAAAATATGAAAATGAGTTTGCAATCCCAAGTGCCGCGCCTCTTTGATGAACTTTTGCAAATTTAGATATCATAGACTGTACTAATGGCTCCATCATGTTAAAGCCCAAAAAGAAACTGACAACACCTAAAACAAAAATAAAACCGCTGTGAGTAAAGCCCATAATGATGAATGCCAGAACAAACAACAAAATAGAGACTAAAAATATTTGTCTGGGTTTATTGTACTTTTCACCAAAAACAGCGGCAGGGCCCATAGCGATTAAACCGAGTATCATAGCAGGTACATATGCTTTCCATAAATCTGTTTTACTCCAGTCAAATGTATGACTGGTAAGTATAATAGGGATGATAACAAAAGCCATTGTCATAAGCCCTTTTTGCATACCGTCTATAAGTATCATGCTAGAGAGATTAGTATCTTTTAAGATATCTGATGTTGTTGAAGTGTTGTGGTAGATGTGTCTGATTTTTGGCGGGTTGGGTACATTTGTAAAAAGCATGCCGACTGCTAAAATAGCTAGTATTGCAGCAATCCAAAACAGTGTATTTACTCCAAAATGCCCGCCTAGTATAGGTCCTAGTATCATAGCAGCAGCAAAACTAAGCGCTATACTGCTACCCATCATTGCCATAGCTTTTCCGCGAACATTTTCTTCAACCAAGTCACTGATCATAGCTACAATAACCGAACCGATTGCACCGGCACCTTGCAAAAAGCGCCCAGCCATGAGCCAATATATATCATGTGTACTAGCCGCTATTACAGAGCCGATAAAAAAGATGATTAAACCTACGGCAATGGTTGGCTTACGACCTATCTTGTCGCTCATTAAACCAAACGGAAGCTGAAATATTGCTTGTGTAAGGGCATAGCCACCGACTATGATACCCACCAGCAGAGGCGTTGAGCCTTTCATATGCAAAGCATACGCGGATAAAACAGGAAGAACCAAGAACAGTCCCAAAAAACGAAGTGACAATATACCTGAGAGCGGAAGTACTTTTTTTAACATCTTTCAACCTTTATTTTGAATTTTATCTGTTTAACGGGGTTTGTTTAAACAAACCTATTATAAAATTGCAGAAGTATAATATATAAATAATTTATAGATAGTTAACGATTTTTAACATTAGATTTTTAAAGTAAAATATAAGGATATGTCATGAGGCTGATTGTAGCGACTTCAAATAACGGTAAGATTAAAGAGATAAGTGAAATTTGTCAAGACATAGAAGTAGTTGCATTTACAGATATTATAAAATCTTTCGAGATTGAAGAGAACGGTTGTTCATTTAAGGAGAATGCTCTTATTAAAGCGCGTGCGGTATATAACGCGCTCGGCGATAAAGATGCTGTCGTTTTGGCTGATGACAGCGGTATAAGCGTGGATATTTTAGGAGGCAGGCCCGGGATTTTCAGCGCAAGATATGCAGGAGTAAATGCTACGGATAAAGATAATTTAAATAAGCTTATAAAAGAGTTGAAGCAAAAAGAGGCAGCAGTATCAAAAGCTCATTACACGGCAGCTGTTGCTATGATTATCGATGGGGTTGAATATACGGCTCACGGCTGGATGCATGGAGAAGTGATAACAAAGCCACGTGGCGAAAACGGGTTTGGATATGATCCGGTTTTTATTCCCGAGGGTTTTGACAAAACTTTAGGAGAATTAGACAAAGAGATCAAAAAAGAGATATCTCACAGGTCTCAAGCATTAAAGTTAGTTAAAATAATTTTAAGTGTCACAAAACAATAGCGATTGTTTGTAATTTATGATGTATAATAACAATTAGCTAACTTGTTAACTCTCTTAAAAGTGAATTTTTAGGGGGTTGTAGGGACT
>JALVUF010000011.1:0-4261 GCA_027023805.1 Helicobacteraceae bacterium | reverse complement strand
TTAGTCCCTGCCACTATAATGGGCTTTGCTCATTAGTTTCACTAACTCTCTCAAAAGTAAATCTTTTGAAGCTTTAGGGGGTTGTAGGGACTTTAGTCCCTGCCACTATAATGGGCTTTGCTCATTAGTTTCACTAACTCTCTCAAAAGTAAATCTTTTGAAGCTTTAGGGGGTTGTAGGGACTTTAGTCCCTGCCACTATAATGGGCTTTGCTCATTATAGTGTTTAAATAAATAAAAAACAAAGGAATAAATATGCCACTACTAGACAGCTTTAAAGTCGATCATACAAAAATGACCGCACCTGCCGTACGCTTTGCAAAATCTATGAAAAGTAAATGCGGTGATGATGTTACGGTTTTTGATCTTCGTTTTACTAGACCCAATGTTGAAAAAAATATGCCGCCAAAAGGGATTCATACACTTGAGCATCTTTTTGCTGGATTTATGAGAGATCATCTAAATTCAGATGATGTTGAAATCATTGATATATCTCCCATGGGATGCAGGACGGGTTTTTACATGAGTTTATTTGGTACGCCTGATGAGAAGAGAGTGGCTGATGCCTGGGCAAAAAGTATGCAAGATGTACTTAAAGTAAAAAGTCAAGACGAGATACCGGAATTGAATTTATATCAGTGCGGATCATACACAATGCACTCACTAGATGAGGCAAAACAGATTGCACAAAAGGTGCTAGACAGTGGTATCGGTATTATGAACAATGAAGAGTTGGCGCTTGATGAGTCATTGGTGAGAGTCGTTAAATAGCCTGCCGGGCTTGCATATAAATCAAAATCTGATTTATTGCATAAACTTTTTATACTTATTTGGTTATAATCCATAATTAAAAAATTTCATAAGAACTTTTATTTTGTATCTTTATTTCGTACAAAATAATATGTCAACAGGATAATATTATGTTGCTTTTTACACCCGGACCCACACCAGTGCCGCAAAATATCAGGGATGCAATGTCACAAGAGACTCTACACCACAGGACACCTGAATTTGAGGCTATTTTCAAACGTAGCAGAGAACTTTTATTTGAACTTTTAGGTATGGATGAAGTTGTTATGCTTGCATCTACCGGTACTGGAGCTATGGAAGCCGCCGTTATCAATTTATGCAATAAAAAGCTTTTAAGTATCAATTCCGGTAAATTTGGCGAGCGTTTTGGCAAAATTGCAAAAGCGTACGGTATTTCTAATGTTGAGATAAAAAATCCTTGGGATACGCCGGCATCAGTTGATGAGGTAGTGCAAGCCGTTGAGGGTGACGCCGATATTGATGCTATAGCTATTCAGGTTTGTGAATCGGCAGGAGGATTGCGTCATTACGCCGAAGAGATTGCGTCTGCCGTTAAAAAGATCAATAAAGAGATAATGATTATAGCAGACGGCATAACTGCCGTCGGTGTTGAACCCATAGATACTACAAATATAGACTGCCTGATTGCAGGTAGTCAAAAAGCTCTGATGCTACCTCCCGGTCTTGCTGTGTTAGGGCTTAGTGATGCTGCTGTTTTAAAGATTGCCGATGGAGAGGGATATTATTTTAATCTTGCATCCGAGATAAAGAAACAGCGCAAAAATACGACTGCCTATACAGCCGCCACTACTTTAATCGTAGGGCTTGAATCAATGCTTGCATGTATTAAAAAAGATGGTGGTCTGGACAAATTGTATCACGACACCTCTTTAAGAGCTGTCGCAAACACTAAAGCGCTCGAAGCCATTGGTCTGAAGATCTACCCTGTTCGAGCAGCAAAAGCTATGACCACGATTTATGATAAAGATGCAGAAGATATAAGAAAAATATTAAAAGAAGATTTTCAAATCAATATAGCAGGCGGACAAGACCATCTAAAAGGTAAAATTTTTCGAATTAACCAGATGGGCTTAATACAAGTGCATGAAGCCGCATGGGTTGTAAACTGTATTGAGCTGGCGCTTGACAAGCTTGGCCGCAGGGAATATAACGCAACTGCAAGCCGTATATTTAACATAGAATTTTTTGAGTTAAACAAGGTTGAAGAGTAGATGATTTTTGAACATGAGATTCCAGATAACAGTAAGCTGTATTTTTTATCTTCAGCCAAACAAAAAAGAAAAATAGAACGTATTGCCGCCGAGATACTTTATGATAATGGTTTTGAGGAGATTGTAACGCCTTTGTTTTCTTATCATCAGCATCAAAGCATACTTGATGATAGAGAGCTGATACGCGTAAATGATACAATGAATCACAATATGACTCTTCGTGCAGATTCAACGATAGATGTTGTGCGTATTATAGATAAACGCCTTGGACGCAATACCTCACATAAAAAATGGTTTTATATTCAACCTGTATTTAAATATCCTTCAACCGAACAGTATCAAGTGGGCGCTGAGTTTATAGGGCAGAGCTCACTGCCATCAGTCATGGAGAGTGCTGTTGAGATTATGAATGCTTTGGGGCTAAATCCGCTTGTGCAGATATCAAATATGCAGATTCCGGTTATTTTGACTAAAATGTTTGATTTGACTTTAGATGATTTTAGACATATAAATATTGAAAAATTTTTAGCTCTGGACATCGCGTGGCTTAAAAAGCTTGTTTATCTTCAAAATATTGATGAGCTTGACGCGATTTTAGATATTGTTCCGGGTGATATAAAAATAGAACTTGTCAAAATGAAAGATCTCTGTAGCGGGCTTACATGTAACAATGTAACATTATCGCCTCTTTACTACTCTAAAATGCTTTATTATGATGAACTTTATTTTAGAATGATTGATAAAAACCATCTGTTTGCAAGCGGCGGCAGATATAAAAATAACGGGCTTATTTCTGTAGGTTATGCGATTTATACAGATACGCTGATACAAACTTTAACTAAGGATTGATAAACAACATGAAAGCAGATTTAATTGTCGGAATACAGTGGGGAGATGAAGGAAAAGGTAAAATTGTTGACCTTTTAGCCCAAAGATATGATGTTGTGGCAAGATATCAAGGCGGGCACAATGCCGGACATACTATTGTAGTAGATTCAAAAACATTGGCGCTTCATCTGATACCATCGGGTATTTTAAATAAAAAAGCAGTAAATATTATAGGTAACGGGGTGGTTGTATCGCCTGAGGCCTTGATAAAAGAGATGCAGCAGTTTGATAGTCTTGAAGGCCGTCTGTTTATAAGCCAAAGCGCTCATATGATTCTTAGTTTTCATATTGCTATTGATAAAGCAAAAGAGAGGTTGTTAGGCGATAAAGCTATAGGCACCACGGGAAGAGGCATAGGTCCCGCTTACAGCGAAAAAATTGCCCGCTCAGGATTTAGAATCGGAGAATTAAGAGATATTGATGCTTTAGTTGAAAAGATTATGATCTATTTTCAACAAAACAGACCTGTTTTTGATGCTTTAGGAGTGGAGTTGCAATCTAGGGAGTCTTTAAAAAGTGAGCTGCAAGGTTATGCAGATAAGCTTTTACCGTTTATCGCAAACACAACTCATATGATATGGACTTTGTTAGACGATGGTAAAAAGATACTGCTAGAGGGTGCACAGGGCACAATGCTAGATATCGACCATGGAACATATCCGTATGTAACATCATCTTCTACTGTTAGTGCCGGCGCATGTATTGGCTTGGGTATTAATCCTAAAGATATAGGGCATATCACAGGTATAGTAAAAGCTTATTGCACAAGAGTAGGCAACGGACCTTTTCCAACAGAAGATTTCACAAGTTACGGTGATAAACTACGGGAAAACGGGCATGAGTTTGGAACAACGACGGGCAGACCCAGGAGATGCGGTTGGTTTGACGCAGTAGCTTGCAAATACGCAAGCCGTTTAAACGGATGTGATACGCTAAGTGTTATGAAACTTGATGTTTTAGACGGATTTGATGAGATAAAAGTTTGCACGGCTTATGAGATAGATGGAAAGATGATAGATTATATGCCGTTAGATTTAGATCGTGTTAAGCCGGTGTATAAGACTTTAAAAGGATGGAAGCAGTCTATGGGAGCAAGAAGCCTTGATGAGCTTCCAAAAGAAGCTAGAAAATATCTTGAATTTATAGAAAATATTACACAGACGAAGATAGGCATGGTCTCAACATCACCAGATAGAAATGACACTATAAGGCTGTAGTATAGATGAAAACACGCTTCACATCTTTAGTTAAAATTAAAAAAAATCAGCTACAAAAATGTGAGCTTGTGTTCGAGCAAACAAATACCGCAGTAAAATTAGCAGCCACAGCCGT
>JALVUF010000010.1 GCA_027023805.1 Helicobacteraceae bacterium | reverse complement strand
CTTCATTTTTGAATTTTGAAACTTTGACAAAACTAACTCATCATATGGAAGATGTTTTAAATAAAGCCAGGCATGGAGATTTGATTTTAACGCCGGAGATCATGGATGTTGTGCTAGAATCTATAGACCTCATGAAGGAGTTACTAAATATTATCCGTGATACCGGTGCTGATAGCGGAGTAGAGATACAGCAGTGCGTACAAAAATTGGACGCTATCTCAAACGGTACACTAGATGATGCGGCGCCATTGCAACAAGAGCCAGTTCAAGAGGAAAAAGAATATAAGCCCAACAAGCAGGAATCACCCGTTGATAATGAGGATGAAGAACCAAATTATGATGAAATGAGCGATGAAGATGTTGAAAAAGAGATAGAAGCTCTTTTGGCAAAAAGACAAGCTGAAGATCAAGCAAAAAGGAAGGCAAAAAAAGCGAAAAAAGCGAAAAAAATGCCACAGGATAATCCTCCTGCCGCACTGTTACAGACTACACCCACGTCAAAGAAGCAGTCTGAGACTAAACCAAAGCCAAGCTCCGTACCGGCTGCTCACGCAACAACAGTTGAGCAGACTATAAGAGTTGATGTAAAAAGGCTTGATCATCTTATGAACTTAATAGGTGAGTTGGTGCTAGCTAAAAACAGACTCATGAAAATAAATGTGGATGTAGAAGAGCGTTATGAGGGCGAAGAGTTTTTAGAGGAGTTAAATCAGGTAGTCTCTATCGTTTCGTTAGTTACCACTGATTTGCAAATTGCCGTTATGAAAACTAGAATGCTGCCTATTGGAAAGGTATTTAATAAATTTCCTCGTATGATTCGTGATTTATCACGCGATTTGCATAAAAAGATAGAATTAATTATAAGCGGTGAAGAGACAGAGCTTGATAAATCACTGGTTGAAGAGATAGGCGATCCTCTTGTGCATATTATCAGGAATTCTTGTGACCACGGTATTGAACTGCCAGAGCAAAGGATTGCGGCAGGTAAGCCTGAATCCGGTACTATACTCTTAAAAGCATATAATGAGGGCAATCATATTGTTGTGCAAATTGATGATGACGGTAAGGGATTGGATCCGGTTATGCTGAAAAACAAGTCACTTGAAAATGGCGTTATTACTCAAAAAGAAGCAGACTCTATGAGTGATAATGAAGCGTTTGGACTTATATTTAAGCCTGGTTTTTCAACTGCAGTTACGGTTACCAGCGTTTCTGGTCGCGGGGTAGGTATGGATGTGGTTAAGACAAATATCGAAAAGCTAAACGGACTTATAGATATTGATAGTACAGTAGGAAAAGGAACTTCGATAAAACTTAAAATTCCTTTGACTCTAGCCATTATTCAGGCTTTGCTTGTCGGAGTTCAGGAGGAGTATTATGCTATTCCTCTTGCTTCTGTTTTAGAGACGGTGCGTATTTCAATGGAAGATATCTATACGGTTGAAAATCGTTCAGTTATGAGACTAAGGGATGAAGTCTTACCTTTGGTGCATATCGGCGATATATTTGAAGTTGAGCGTATTATAGATCCCGGTGAGCATACATATGTAGTGGTATTGGGACTTGCAAATAGCAAGATAGGTCTAATAGTAGATACGCTAGTAGGACAAGAAGAGATAGTTATCAAATCTTTAGGTGATTACCTAAAAGGCATGGAGGGAATAGCGGGAGCTACTATACGAGGTGATGGAGGCGTTACTCTTATCGTTGATGTTGCGGCTTTAATGGATATGGCAAAACACTCTAAGGTCACATCGGCAACTGCCGCTCTTGGCTCAGTAGCTAGTAGGGAAAAAACCAAGGCAAGCGATTATCGTGTTATGATTGTGGATGATTCTAAAACAGACAGAACTATTATGCGTAAGTCGTTAGAACCCCTTGGCATAACGGTTGTTGAGGCTGTTGACGGGCAGGAAGCGTTAAGTACTTTAAAACAAAGTGATGAGATGTTTGATGCTATGCTTATAGATATAGAGATGCCTAGAATGGATGGTTATACATTGGCAAGCGAGATTAAAAAATACAATAAATACAAAAATCTTCCGCTAATTGCCGTTACTTCAAGAACAAGCAAAACAGATAGAATGCGTGGCGTAGAGTCCGGCATGGTTGAGTATATTACAAAGCCGTATTCGCAAGATTATCTTATGAGCGTGGTACAAAAAAATATAAAATTTAAAGCGGAGCTGGCATAATGAGCGATAAATTAAAAAACATAATTGATAAACAGGCAAAACAGCAAAATCAGGATGATCCCAGTCAGTTAGATGATGTCGTGCAACTTGTAGGTTTTATGATAGGGAATGAGGAGTACAGCATACCTATACTAAATATCCAGGAGATTATAAAACCTATATCTTGGACTAGAGTTCCGCGTACGCCAAATTATGTTCTTGGGGTATTTAACCTTAGAGGGTCGGTTATTCCTTTGATTGACTTGAGATTAAAATTTAATCTTCCGCCGCAAAAACAAAATGATGAGACACGTTTTATCGTTATGAAAGAGAAGCAGGACATTGCGGGGTTTGTGATAGATCGTTTAACTGAAGCTTTGCGTATTAAAAAAACAGATATCAATCCAGCACCGGATACACTCGAATCAGATGAAAGTATGATAGACGGCGTAGCAAAAAGAGCAGACAGGATTTTGACCATCTTAAGAGTTCCCAGGCTGCTTAAAAGAGATTTTTAACCCCTTTTATGGCACAACCACTGCTTGTTTCTCATAAAAATACCGCTTCAGGCAAGATTGAGATTGATGTCAGCGGCAATCTCACTTTAAACTATATATCATCAATTAAGCGGTATATCGGGGAGTTGTCGTTTGAAGGAATCGATACTGTTGATATCAATCTCGATAATATTGATAACATGGACAGTAGTGGAGCTATTTTTATTGATTCGATAAGCACACAGTTAAAAAATCAAAAAATCAATATTATATGTCATCAGTCGGAGATTATAAAAAATCTGGCTTTAATACATGCAAAAATGAAAAATATCAACACCTGTGAATCTGTTGCAGATAAACATTCATTGCTGTATAACGTAGGTTTTCAAAGTGTTAAAGCCTATAAAACATTTTTATCATTTTTATCATTTTTCGGTGAATTGAATTATTCATTTTATCTTTTGTTACTGCACCCTTCTAAGATAAGATATAAAGAAATTATATTTGAGATAAATGCAAATATTATTAAAGCGTTTGGTATTATCGCAGTTACAAGTTTTTTAGTCGGTGTTGTTGTGGCATATCAGTCATCAATTCAGCTTGCAAAATATGGAGCTAATATTTTTATCGTAGATATGTTAGGTTTGTCTATTTTAAGAGAGCTTGGACCTTTAATAACAGCTATTATAATAGCCGGTCGTAGCGGCTCTTTTTTTACCGCCCAAATCGGTGCGATGAAAGTAACTTTAGAGATAGATGCTATGCAGACTATGGGTTTTGATTCAATGAGATTTTTGGTTATTCCACGGATTGTAGCTTTAGTGCTTATGATGCCCGTTTTGATTTTTATAGCCGATATCTCCGGATTATTTGGAGGTATGCTTGTGGCAAAATATCAGCTAGGTATTTCTGCTTCATTTTTCATTGGGCGATTTTTAGAAATTATCTCTGTTAAACAGTTTCTAGTCGGCATTATCAAAGGACCGTTTTTCGCATTTTTGATTGCTTCAATTGCTATATATCACGGATTAAATGTGAAAAATGATACGCAGAGCATAGGTGTAAATACTACAAAAAGCGTTGTTGAATCCATCTTTGCGATTATTGTATGTGATGCTGTATTTTCTATCATCTTTACGGTTTTGGGCATCTAATGGATTATATAGTAGATATTAAAGATATAGTAACAAAGTTTGGTGCAACCGTGGTGCATGATAAAATAAGCCTGCATGTAAAGAGCGGTGAGATATATGCTATTGTCGGACCTAGCGGATGCGGCAAAAGCACACTGCTTAGAGAACTTGTTGCTTTGCATAAACCCGTAAGCGGCTCGATAAACATTTTAGGGTATAATTTACTAGATGCATCATACAAACAGATACAGGAATTAAGAAAGAAGTGGGGATTTTTGTTTCAAAACGGAGCACTTTTTTCATCACTTAGCGTATATGATAATATCGCTCTTCCTTTGATAGAATATACAGATTTAAGCAGTAAATTTATATCTAAAATGGTAGTGTACAAACTTGATTTGGTGGGATTAAAAGAGAGTGACGGTTCTTTATTCCCATCTGAGATAAGCGGAGGCATGGTCAAAAAAGTGGCACTAGCGAGAGCGTTGGCGCTTGAACCTAGACTGCTTTTTTTGGATGAACCGACATCAGGTCTTGACCCAATTTCAGCCAGAGAATTTGACAGACTGTTGCTAAGGCTGAGAGAGTTTTTATCACTTAGCGTTGTTATGGTATCGCATGATTTACACTCAATCCGACTAACTGCCGATAGATTGGCGGTGATTGATGATAAACATATAGTTGCACAGGGTAGTTTGGATGATATTGTCAATACGCACACACCGTTTATAAATGCATTTTTTGATGCATATAATACCAATCCCAGCTAAAAGGATGAATGTAAAATAAAAGATAAGTTATTAGCCACAAGGCAGAGAATTACAGGAGCTACTAGTAGCTTCAAAGTTCTCTAACGCAGTCGGGTGATGACTTATCTTTTACAAAGGGCAGACATATTGCACCGGATTACTTCGTTGAAAGTTCTTGAAGCTACTAGTAGCTCCTGCAAACATTCGCCTTGTACTCTAGTACAATATATCTGTTTTACATTCATCCTTTTAGCTGGGATTGGTATAAGGACAAAAGATGAACAATAAGGTTAATTTTACGTTTGTAGGTATTGTGATTTTAACGATTTTAATATTTATATTTGTGTTTATTATATGGTTGGCGCGACCAAACAGTGAAGAGAATTTTACAAAATATTATATATATTTCAATGAATCGGTAGCAGGATTAAATATAAAATCACCGGTAAAATACAAAGGTGTAAATGTTGGAAAAGTGTTAAATATCGAGATTAGTCCAAAAGATTACAAAAATATTAGAGTTCTGGTTTCTATCAAGTCAAACACTCCTATTAACAGCTCTACAAGAGCTACTTTAAATGTTCAGGGCATTACCGGGTTGGCATTTATCAATCTTACTTTACACGATATTAAAGCACCGCCTCTTGTTGAAAATAAACATGGCATAGCAACGATAAAAACATCTCCATCCTTATTTAACAGAGTTGAAAAATCTCTAGGCGGTGTTACGACAAGACTCTCAGAGAGCTTATCAAATCTAAATAAACTGTTAAGTCCCAAAAATATTGCAAATATCAGCGTTACATTAAAACAAGTAAGAGAGCTGATGCAAAATGCAAACAGAGCATTAGATGTAAAAACAGTTCATTCTATTGGTATTATAGTTTCAAATTTAAACCAAGCTTCAATCAAAATAAACAAAATGATTCCAAGCATAAACGCATTGATTGCCAAAACAGGTAAATTGACAACTACCGCATCAACTGCACTGCGCTCCACTGCAAACAGTTTTAAAGATATAAATAAGTCTATTTATGCATTTAAGATAGCTCTTAATCACGGAGAGTTTAATTTAAAGAAAATCTCAGGCAATACGCTGTCTAATCTTAATATTACGCTAGATACACTGGAAAAAAGCATGCTTAATTTTAATAATTTTATAAACAGATATAAAAATAATCCAAGCGCGTTATTTTTAGAGTCTAGAAAACAGATAAAAGGTCCAGGGGAGAGATAGATATGTATAAAGTTGCAATGCTAGGCGCGGTTATTTTATTTTTATTTACGGGATGTGCTATAAAAGAGGTTATGCCTGCGGTTAAAACATATAATCTAAAGATAAATCTAAATATAAAAAAGTTTGCCCACAGCAGATGTGATAATAATGTTTTGAAAGTACGATCTCTTAAGTTAAACAGTCTGGCTTTAACTGATAATATATATTACGGTATCGGCAAATATTATATCAATAGCTATACTCAGTCGCAGTGGCTGCAGCGTCCATCATACAGGATAAACTACTATCTAATTGCCGCCTTGCAAAAAAGCCATATCTTTAAAGCTGTCATCCCAAACGAAGTACAAGGCGATTCAAATCTTTTGTTAGAGTACAATATAGATGATTTTGCACAGTATTTCAATAAAGCTAAAACAAAATCATATGTTGATGTAAGAATACGCTTTTTACTGATAAACATGCTAAACAATAGGTTGATTGCCTCAAAAACATTCGATAAACGGCTCTTTACAATTTCACAAAATGCCATAGGCGGAGTACAGGCGTTTGGGGAGGCAACCGGTGAGGTTATATCTAAGGCGGTTGTGTGGGTAGATCACATTTGCAATATTAATTTAAAGAAGAGATGATGAATATTTATAAACAAAGACGTAAAACCGTGCTTAAACAGATGCAAAATGAAAGCGTTTTGATACTCTTTAGCGCAACGGCAAAAACCGTTTCAAATGATACACAGTACCCTTTTAGGCAAGATAGCGATTTTTATTATCTTAGCGGTTTTAATGAAGATAATGCAGCTTTGGCATTGATAAAATCAGGCGGCAAAAAGCGTGTTGTTATGTTTGTACAGCCAAAAGATAAAATGATGGAGCTATGGACGGGCAAAAGAGCAGGTGTTAAAAAAGTTAAAAACGATTTATCTATCAAACATGTTTTTTCCATAAAGAAACTGGATGAAAAACTTCAAAAAATATGTCAAAATAAAAAAGCCGTATATTTTGATCTGTTTAATAAGGATACATTAATCTATATTCATTCAGTTGTCAGTAAAGTAAAAAATAATAGAAGCTTAAAGTTTTACCCAGAATCACTTTTAGATGCAAAAGAGATACTCCATGCCTTACGCAGGAGAAAATCTGCTAAAGAGATAGCCTTGATAAAAAAGGCTATAGATATAACAAAAAAAGCGCATCATCATGCTATGAGCGTTAAGAAAAAAGATATATATGAGTACGAACTTCAAGCAGAATTTGAGTATATGTTTAAAAAACATGGTGCGATGCATGACGCTTACACAACTATCATAGCAGGCGGAAATAATGCCAATACACTTCACTACACAAATAACAAAGAGATATTAAAAGAGGGTGAGCTGATACTCATAGATGCGGGATGCCAGTATGATATGTATGCTAGCGATATAACAAGAACCATTCCTGTCTCAGGTAGATTTACACCTGCACAAAAAGATGTGTATTCTCTTATCTTAGATGCTCAAAAAAAGATTATTTCAATGGTTAAGCCGGGCGTTAAATTTTCAGATCTTCAAACTAGAGCAAGAGAGCTTCTTTGCAGTGCTATGATAACTCTTGGTATTTTAAGCGGAAGGGTTGATGATTTGATACGTAAAGACAAGGACAAACAATATTATCCACACTCTATAGGACACTATATGGGTATTGACGTACATGACGCCTGTCCGTATAAAGATGAAAACGGGGAGGAGTTGCCGCTTTGTGAGGGTGTTGTTTTAACGATTGAACCGGGTTTATATCTTGATGCAGATGATACCAGCGTACCAAAAAAATATCGTGGCATAGGTATCAGAATAGAAGATGATATTTTAGTTACAAAAAACGGGTACCAAAATCTCTCCATTGGCATCAAAAAAGAGATCAAGGATATCGAGACTTACTCTTTAGCATAACTCCATCCGGTTAATCCTTTTGTTTTTGTATCGGTAAATTCATCAGAATCAGCAAGAAAATCTAAAACAAACATCGGTATGTGCGGTATGCTCATCTGATCTTGTGATTTTATCAAAAGCATGGGCATGGCACTGTCATGCCCTGTATCGGCAAAGCCTACGGGCATAATCTGACTTAATATATCTGTGGCATTAAACAGTTTGCAGTCCTTGCAAAATTTATCAAATATACTCTTTTGCACCTCTTTTGGGAGTTTTTCATCGGTATTTAAAAACATGCTTACATGTAGAGGTGCTTTTAAATCCTCTTTGGGAGTGGGGGCTATCATGGCGATATATGAGATATCTTGAAGATTTATTAAAATTTGTTGATGTGTTAGATAAGATTTGATTTTAATTGACGGATATTGCTGCATGATGTACCAACTTTTTTCATATTTTACTGTTAAATCATTTAATTCTAATTAATCTACTGCTATAATAGTTATACACTTTCAAATTTGGAGAAACTATGAAAAAAATCGAAGCAATAATAAAGCCGTTTAAACTCGAAGATGTTAAAGATGCTTTAGCAGATATCGGTATCACGGGAATGACCGTAAGCGAGGTTCGCGGTTATGGTCGCCAAAAAGGTCATAGTGAGCTGTATCGCGGTGCTGAATATGTTGTTGATTTTATACCTAAGATAAAACTCGATATTGTAATTTTACAAGAGCAGACAGAAGTCGCAATAGAAGCGATAACGCAAGCCGCTAGAACCGGCAAAATAGGTGACGGTAAGATTTTTGTCAGTAGCGTGGATCATGTAGTAAGAATAAGGACGGGCGAGACAGACGAAGAAGCTGTTTAGGCGCCATATTTTATATGCGATTTTTATTTAAATCGCATCATTTCTTTATGTTGTTTTGCTATCATAGCTTTATGGATTTGCAGGCTTGAGCCTTTTGATATATTGCCTTGCAAAAAAGCAAATGAGATAAGATATAAAAACGAAAAGCCACCTATCACTCCGCTTGTAACATAGATATTCATAGATTTCATATATTTACATTTCATAATATATCCTTATTTTTGTATTTAGATGTATTATAATAAAATATTATTAATTATAGGTTAATTTGTAAATGTAATAAAAATGTGTTAAAATGCTTCGATGAAGAAAATAAAAAAATTATTAGATTGTATCTATTTTTATCCCGTTACCGTTGTTCTTGTGTTTTTAGCACTTTTTATTGTGTTTGACAGATATTTGAGTGTTGCCTCAAGCAGATTAGTTACGCAAGGTGTTAAAAAAGATCTGCTTAAAAGCTCATATATGATCAAGGCGTTAGTTGAAGATTATTCATTTTCAAAAAACAGCGCTTTTATAGATAAAAAGATAAAACAAATAGTATCCAAAGATAAGAGTCTTAAACTTATCGCACTGTCAAACAAAGACGTCGTGCTGTATGCAACCAATCCTTTGATTGTCGGAACAAAGCTAAAAAACAATAGATTTTACTCACAAAAGAAACAACAGGTTTATAAACAAAACAGATACACTTATGCAATTATTTTAAATGTGCGGCGTTTATACAATCCTGTTACCAAGCAGATACAGCGCGGTTCTCTGTTGCTGATACAAAATATCAAAAACAAGCTTCAAGATGCAAATGGTGGCACAATAACTACATTAAGATGGCTGTTTGTTATCGCAACACTGTCTGTTTTGGCACTTTTTTATCTGTTTAATACAATATTTGTCAAAAAAATTAAAAAGATTGAAGAGATTTCAGAAGAATTATCAGATGATAAGCAAAAAACTGAACCCACTAACCTAAACAGCATCATAAACAGACTCCAGGGCACGATACTCAGACTTAATCTTCTGTCTAAAGTTGTCGAGTACAGTAATGATTCTGTCATTATTACAGATGCAAACAGGCATATCATCTCTGTAAATAAATCTTTTGAACATATAACCGGCTATAAAAGTAAAGAGGTTATAGGTAAAGATCCAGGTGAAGTGTTTGCTTCAGGCATGGTAAGTGATAAGTTTTATCAAAAAATGTATGCTTCTATTGAGAAAACCGGCAGATTTGAGGGAGAGATATTAAATAGACATAAAGATGGAAGTAGCTATCTTGCATGGGTTAATGTATGGACACTGCAAGACAGCAAGACAAAACAGATAACAAACTATGTCGCTATCTCTAAAGATCTCTCTGAGATTTTGAAAAAACAAAAAGAAATTGAACGTCTTGCATATTTTGACACTTTAACAGGAGTGGCAAACAGAGATTATTTTTTAAAGCTTTTGGATGAAATTGTTGTATTTAAAGCACAAGAGCATGAAGCGTTTGCGCTACTATCTATTGATATTGATGCTTTTAAAGAGATAAATGATACATTAGGTCATAAAGCAGGCGATATAATGTTACAAGATTTTGCCGCATACCTTAAGGGCGTATGTAAAAGCGGAGATATCGTAGCTAGAATAGGCGGAGATGAATTTGCCCTTTTGTTTATGAATGTGAGCAACCCCGTCGATGCACTTGAGAGGGCATGTGATATTTTACAAATGAAACAGACCACTAAAAGAAAACTGCATGCAAGCGTAGGTATTGCTATGTTTCCCGTAGATGGAGCCGGCAGTGACGCACTACTAGCTGCTAGTAATATCGCTATGCATTATTCAAAGCAAAATACGCAGATAAAATGTACGCTCTTTCAAGAAGAGATGCAAAAAGAGGCAAGGGAGAAGATAGCACTCAAAGAGGAGCTTGAGAGAGCGATTACACATAATGAACTGCGACTTTTTTATCAGCCTAAGTTTAGTGTCAAAGGCAAAAGGCTAATGGGGTTTGAAGCACTTATAAGATGGGAACATCCTGTAAGAGGATTTGTTTATCCTGATATTTTTATTCCTCTTGCGGAGGAGAGTGGGCTTATTATCGCCATGACTGCTTGGATATTTAAAGAAGTGAGCGTTACATGTAAAAAGTTTAATGAGATATATCCATATTTTGGCCAAATTGCTATAAATATATCGGCAAAACATTTTAAAACCACGGGGCTTGTCTCAGAGATAGAGTCTTTGATAGACGACAGATGCATTAAAGCAGGTCATATCGGTATCGAGATAACAGAGAGCGCAGTTATGAATCAGCTTAATGAAACCAATATACAGCTTCTCAAAATAAGAGCTAAAGGAATAAAAATAGCTCTTGATGATTATGGAACGGGTTATTCATCTTTGGCATATCTGAAAAATTTACCTATAGATATCATAAAAATAGACAAGAGTTTTGTTGATGGATTATGTTGTAATCAAGAAGATTTTGCTATAGTAAAATCTACCATTGATCTTGCCAAAAGTCTTGGACTCGAGACGGTCATAGAGGGCGTAGAAGATGATGAGCAACTCAAAATCTTAAAGCAGTTAAATGCTGATAGTATACAGGGATATGTCTATTCAAAACCGCTAAGTCTAAAAGATACCATGACGTTTTTGACTAGTCTTGCAACAGGGGTTTGATGATATTTTTAATGCCTTGATGGATATTATAGCTAGATATCGGAAAATCTAGATCTTCTTTGCTCAAATCAACATTTTGCATGCTTAGATAT
>JALVUF010000009.1 GCA_027023805.1 Helicobacteraceae bacterium | reverse complement strand
TCGTTGAAACCGTCTATCGCATCGTCTGTGAATGAAAAAATGTTGCATATTTCAAACATACTCAAAAATAATCCGGAGATGGTGACATCTAAAAGTGTACAAGATGAGATCAAGCAAGCTATTGGGCTTCGCATATCTTTGGATAAATCAAATCTTAAAAATATGTTGGAATCGCTAGATAATCTTTTAGATAAATTGAGCATGCAACTGCTGTTGATCATTGAAAAATCTGATCGTTCAAGTTTGGATATAAAAGCTATTAAAATTGAATTGGAAAATTATAAATCTTATAAAAATATTGATTTTAAAACTGCTCATAAAAAGCTTTATTCCATAGCCGTGGCACTTGAAGACAGCTCCTCTGCTCTTTGCAATAATGCAAACGTTCAGCATGACCGTGTGCAAGAGTTGAGCAAGAGAGTTGAAATGCTCGAACATGAACTTCAAATCGCCAAAGAAGTGGCACAGGAGGATTTTTTAACCAAACTTTACAATAAACGGGCACTTGATAAGTTTTTAAATATTAAAGAGAGTGAATACGATAGATATGGCAGAGATTATTCTGTAGTGATGTTTGATATAGATCATTTCAAGCGCGTAAATGATACTTTCGGGCATGAAGCCGGTGATGTAATTTTATCATCTTTTGCAAAAATTTTAAAAGATGCTTCAAGAAGCGTAGATGTTATAGGGCGTTTTGGCGGAGAGGAGTTTATGGCGATACTCAGTCAGACAGACTTAAGCAATGCAATTTTATTTGCTCAAAAAGTTCTTTTACATGTAAAAAAAGCGAAATTTATATATAAAGGTCAACGTATAGATTTAACAGTTAGCGCAGGAGCGGCTCAAAGGAGCAAACTTTCATCTTCGCAAGAGACTGTTAATTCATCTGATGAGCAGCTCTACGCTGCAAAACACAACGGAAGAGACCGAGTTGAACCGACATTTTAGTGATTTGGAGATTTTTTTACAAAAGAAACCTCTTTATTACAAAGAGATTGATATAACAAGAATGCCCAGAGTTTATGCTAAGATAAAGAGCTCTTTTTGTTATGGCAAGGTGATACATATTATAGGTACTAACGGCAAGGGGACAACGGGTCGGTTTATTGCGTCTGCGCTAAAGCGTCAAGGCGTACTAGTCGGGCATTATACATCTCCACATATATTAAATTTTAATGAACGTATTTGGATAGACGGTAGTAACATCACAGATGAACAGCTAGGCGTGGCTCACAAAAAACTCTTATCGATACTGGACTTTGAAGATGCGCAGTCGCTTAGCTATTTTGAATACACTACGCTTTTGGCACTAAGCTCGTTTGAGGGTTGTGATTATATAGTTTTAGAAGCCGGTTTAGGGGGAGAGCATGATGCGACAAATGTGGTTGATAAGTGCTTAAGCGTTGTCACTCCAATCGGGTTTGATCATGAATTGTTTTTAGGTAACGACATCAAAAGTATTGCAACTACCAAACTAAACGCTATGAGTAAAAATGTAATATTAGGATATCAAAAATATGATGAGGTGTATCATATAGCGCAACGCATCGCTACACAAAACAGCTCTAAAATAGCGTATTTAAAAGACTTAAATAATGACAGTATCGTTGACATGGTTGCAAAAGAGATAAAATTGACAGGCTATTTAAAAGATAATTTATCTTTAGCCGTAGCGGCTTTAAAGATACTTGATGTAAGTGCTAGTATGCATGATTTTAAAGATGCCGCTTTGTTTGGACGCATGAGCCTTGTTGCACCAAATATATATTTGGATGTTGGACATAATGAATTAGCCGCATCAGCTGTAACGAAGTATTTTAAGGGTGAGAAAATTACACTTATCTATAATACCTATGACGATAAAAATTTTGAGCAGATTTTACAAATTTTAAAACCTGTTGTACGTGAAGTTGAGATCTTGAGGATAAAAAATACAAGAGTCGCACCTCTTAAAGTTTTACAAAGTACACTTGAGAGTTTAAACATGCCTTATAAAATGTTTACATCACTATCTAGGAATAAAAAATATCTCGTATTTGGTTCTTTTAGCGTTGCTGAAGAATTTTTAAAGTTTTTAAGTGCCTGAGCATATTAAAGGAAATAATTTTGTCGCAAGAAACGTTGTATGAATACTTAAAATTAAACAAAAACAAATTACCGGATGTGTTGCTGTGCGCTAACGGGAGTGAAGCACAGCAGTTTGCGGATGTTTTATCATTTACAAAAAACGACTATATCGTTTTTCCGGATTTTAGAGCAGGCTTTGGTGATGATTTGCGTCCGTTTAAAGAGGAATTGTTTGAGCTATTTAACAAGTTGCGAAGTTATTATGCCGCAAAAGTTAAGCCTATTATCATCTCTCCTGCAAAAACACTGTTATTTAATGTCCCAAAAGAGGAGTGTTTACGCTCTTTTACTATTGGTTTTGGTGAAGTGATAGAGCTTGATGTATTTAAGGACAAGATGTATGCATGGGGGTATGAGTTTGTTGATATAGTTCAAGTCCCCGGAGAGATATCATATCGAGGCGATATTATCGATATCTTTTTGCCTTCAAGACAAAATCCACTAAGAATTTCTTTGTTTGATAATCAGATTGAACAGATCAAAGAGTTTGATGCACAGACTCAAAAGACAACGGCAGATGAGATTGAGACACTCACGATTACTGCTGCATATTTCTCTTTAAGCCAGAGCGAACAAGAAAGGCTGCTGCATAAAATACAAAATAGCGATAATGATAGTTTTGTAAAAGATATTCCGTCTTTAGGGTATTGGTATCTTGAAGAATTGTCCGCAAATATTTTATCAAATAAGCATATCTTAGCATCAAAAGCCGCAGATTTGACTTTGCAAGAGGCACTGCAAGATGAAACGGTTAAGGTACATGTAGCAAAGTTTGATTTTACACCTTTGCCGCAAGCAACTAGCTATAAAGAGCTTCATGTTATTGAGATAAAGCCATTGCTTGAGTTGCATAAAAACAAGAAAGTAACTCTAATAGCTTCTAATGATGCGCAAATAAAGCAGGCGGAGATCTTTGATATTAGTAATTTAAATGTGCTATATAGTCCCGTGGTTTTAAATCTTGTAGGCAAAGATGAGCTTATTGTTTCACTAAACAAGCCGCAAAAACGCAGAAAACGCAGAAAAACATCAATTTTGTTAGACGACCTAAAACCGGGTGATTATATTGTTCATGAAGATTATGGAGTGGGCATATTTGAAAAAATTGAGCAGATGGAGATTTTAGGCGGTGTAAAAGATTTCATCACTATAACCTATCAAGGCGGCGACAAAGTATTGTTGCCGGTTGAAAACCTTGAATATATAGACAGATATATAGCCGGCGGAGGGACGTTGCCGGTTTTAGATAAGTTAGGGCGTGGAAGTTTTGCCAAACTTAAAGAGAAGGTGAAAAAGAAGCTCTTTGAGATAGCATCAGGCATCATAAACACAGCCGCACAAAGAGCGCTTATAGTAGCACCTAAAATAGAGATAGATTCAAACATAATTAAAACCTTTCAACAATCAGCCGGATTCATATATACAGATGACCAAAAGCGAGCTATTGATGAGATACTCAGTGAGCTGTCAAGCGGTCAGATCATGGATAAGCTTTTAAGCGGCGATGTGGGTTTTGGTAAAACAGAAGTTGCTATGAACGCTATCTATGCGGCGCATAAAGCGGGTTTTGTCAGTGCGCTAATCGTCCCTACGACACTGCTTAGTTCTCAGCACTACAAATCTCTTCAAGAGCGTTTTATGGATTTTGGCGTAAAAGTTGCCAAGCTCGACAGGTTTGTAAGTACTGCTGATAAGAAAAAAGTTTTATCGGCGCTAAATAGTGGAGATATTGATGTGGTAGTAGGTACTCATGCCTTGTTTAACGTTAGTTTTAAAAATCTAGGGCTTGTAATTGTAGATGAGGAGCATAAATTTGGCGTAAAACAAAAAGAGAAGATAAAAGAGCTTTATAAAGATATTCATATGTTAAGCATGAGCGCTACGCCTATACCTCGTTCACTCAACCAAGCACTTAGCTCAATTAAAACCATGAGTACGCTCTTAACGCCTCCAAGCCAAAGACAAGGAGTTAGAACATTTGTTAAAAATTATGACGAAAAACTTATAAAAGAGATTATTTTAAGAGAGATAAGGCGCGGCGGACAAATCTTTTATGTTTATAATTCAATCGACAATATGACTATCAAATATGGACAGCTAAAAGCAATTTTGCCGGATTTAAGATTGGTGATACTTCATTCTAAAATCTCATCGGCTCAAACGGAAAAAGAGCTGTTAAAGTTTGAAAACGGTGAGTATGATCTGATGTTAGCCACTTCAATCATAGAATCAGGCATTCATATGCCAAAAGTAAATACGATGATTATAGACGGTGCCGATAGATTTGGCATAGCGGATCTGCATCAGTTAAGAGGACGAGTAGGGCGTGGCAGTGTTGAGGGGTTTGCCTATTTTTTGGTAGAAGACAAAGATGAACTGACAGATGAGGCAAAAAAACGTCTTATTGCTCTTGAATCAAACTCATTTTTAGGAAGCGGTTCGGTTTTGGCTTATCATGATTTAGAGATCAGAGGCGGCGGCAACCTTGTAGGTGATGCTCAAAGCGGACACATGAAAAACATAGGCTACTCTTTGTATCTTAAGATGTTAGAAGATGCGATTAAAGAGTTAAGCAATAAGCAAGAAGATAAAAAAGCAAAGGTAGATATTAAACTAGCTATCAGTGCATATATATCAGATGATGTAGTAAGCCAAGATAGGCTCAGGCTTGATCTGTACAGACGACTCTCACAAGCCAAGCATCCTCATGATGTATATGAGATACAGGAGGAGTGTATAGATCGTTTTGGAGAATTGGATAATGCTACAAAACAGTTTTTTGAGCTTATTGTTATAAAACTGCTGAGTCTGCAAAAAAAGATAAAAATAGTTTCATCATATGCTCAAAATATTACCTTTACGCATGAAGATGAGAGTAAAACAACGATTAAGGCAGCAAGCAAAGATGATGATGATATCATTAGAAAAACATTGGAGTATCTAAGAGCATGAAAATAGCATTTATCGGTGATATCGTAGGCAGTCCCGGACGCACTATGATTAGCAGACATTTAAAAAAGTTAAGGCAGCGGTATGATATAGATTTTGTTATAGCAAATTATGAAAATGCTTCACATGGTTTTGGATTAACTAAAAAAAATGCAAAAGAGCTTTTTAGTGCAGGTATAGATGTTATGACCGGAGGCAATCACTCGTTTGATAAAAAAGATATTTATGAGTTGTTTGATCAGTATGAATTATTGCGTCCGCACAATTATCCTCGCGGCGTGGCAGGTGAGGGACTAAAAGTCTATGAGATAAAAACAGAGCAGCTGGCTGTCATGAGCTTACTGGGTCATTACGGAATGCCGCACTTAAACAATGCCTTAGAGTGCGCGATAAACAGCGTTGATGCATTACATGTAAAAGGTATAAAGAGTATATTTATAGACTTTCACGCAGAAGCAACCAGTGAAAAACGCGCGCTTATGATGCAGTTAGAGGGTAAGGTCAGTGCAATATGCGGTACTCACACACATGTAGGTACAGACGATTTGCACATCGCTGGCGGTACAGCATATTTAACCGATATAGGACTAACGGGATGTAGAGATAATGTTATAGGCATGGATAAGCAGGCACCTATACAGTCGTTTTTAACAGGCGTAAAAACCCATTTTGATATACCAAAAAACTGCAATAAAATACTTCAGATGGCAGTTTATGAGATAGCAGATTCAAAATGCATAGATGCATTTAAAATAAAACTATTTTGTGATGAAAGAGTTTTTATCACAAAAGCCTGGTTTGAATAGGAATCACTCTTTCACATCGGTAATAACAGATGTTAAAAAGCTCTCTATGTCATATTTGACTCTAAATTCAGGTGTCATTATATGTATAAGAATATCACCTAAATCAGCAACAATCCAATCATCGCTTTCATCTACATGTAAAAACTCTTCTTGAGGCTTTAAGCCGCCTTTTAGATAATCTAAAAGCGCTAGTGTATGGCGCTGGCCGCGTGATGATGCAATAACTGCATAATCTACTATGTAATCTTTGTCCAGTAAGTTAAAAACCTCTATAGCTTCTGCTTTGTTTTTATCTAAGATATCAGATATCTTCTGTATTCTTTTATTCAATTGTGTTCCTTGTAAAATTTTTCTATCTCTTGTGCAATTTCTTGCGGCAAGAATTGTTTTTGTATTTTCGCTCTTAGAGCAGTTGAGCTCACAGGAGCATTTACATGTAAAAGGGTATATTTTTTTGGTATATCTATTGCATCTCTTGAAGCGACAACAAAGGTAACAAGTTCTTTTAATTCATCAAATTGATACCATTTATGCAAACTCTTAAGATTATCGGCACCTATAATAAGATATATTTTATTATCTTTTATAAGATGGCGTACAGTTTTTATAGTTGGCACACTCTCGCCCTGCTTTACCTCAAAATCATCAACACTCACACGCTTGTATGAGCTAAATATCCGCTTTAACCATTTGAGCCGAATATCAGCAGGAGCGAAATTTTGTGTTTTAAACGGATTTAAAAAAGCAGGCTCAACTATAACTTTATCAACATCCAACTCTCTTAAAGCAGCATCAACAACAGCTATATGACCGATATGAGGCGGATCAAAAGAACCGCCAAAAAGAGCAATATTTCCCATTTAATTAAAATTATAGCAAATTTTTGATAAAATCATCTAATAAGTGCCTGAGCATAATAAATGTCATAATTCAATAAAGAAAGAAAACATAAGGTACAAGGCAAAAATCCGCAGGAGCTATCAGTAGCTTCAAGGATTTTCAACGAAGTAGATCGTGTTTTCTTTCTTTACCCAAAGGGCAACACTTAAAAGGCTCATCTTTTTCGTTAAACTTTGGCTAACGATACTAGTATCGTTAGCCAAAGTTTGCCTTGAATCTAAACCTTTTAAGTGTTGTTGAATATGACATTTATTATGCTCAGGCACTTACTTTATTTGTAAGGTTTGTGATGGCGTTAAAAATTGCATTGAACGGATTTGGTCGTATAGGGCGCAGTGTTGCAAGACTGATAGCTAAGCGTGATGATGTTGAGCTAGTTGCCGTAAATGATACTATGCAAACCGATATGATGGCGTATTTGCTTAAAAACGACTCGGTGCACGGGGTTTTTAGTCATGATATATCTGTTTTGGATGATAAAACTATCTTACTAAATGGCAGTAGAATAAATATCTCGCATAAAAATCATCCAAAAGATATAGATTTTGCAAGCAGTAATGCTGATATAGTTATAGAGTGCACGGGACTTTTTTTAAAGCAGGAGTATGCTGCACATTACATCAAAAATGGTATCAAAAAAGTAATCTTATCAGCCCCCGCGCAAGATGAAAATACCGCTACATTCGTTTATGGTGTAAATGAGCAAAGCTATAAGGACGAGGACGTAATATCAAATGCGTCATGTACAACTAACTGTCTGGCACCGATAGCGCAAATTATGGATGAGAATTTTGGCATACAAAAGGGTCTTATGACCACTATCCACTCTTATACAAATGATCAAAATATTTTGGATATGTCTCATTCAAAAGATAAAAGACGTGCCCGTGCGGGAGCTGTAAATATGATACCTACTTCAACGGGAGCCGCTAAAGCCATAGGCAGAGTTTTACCAAAACTAAGCAATAAACTTCATGGTCAAAGCATCAGGGTGCCGATACCCGATGTGTCTATGATGGACTTAAATCTTGTTTTAAACAAAGACACGACAAAAGAGTGCTTAAGCGCGCTGTTTAAACAAAAAGCTGCAAATGAGTTAAGAGGAATCTTGCTTATAGATGAGCAGATGAGAGTCTCACAAGACTTTGTCAACTCCCCGTATAGCTGCATTATAGCTGATGATTTGATTCAGGTGATAGATGGTAATATGGTAAAAATTATGGCTTGGTATGATAATGAGTGGGGATATTCAAATCGTTTAATTGATATGGCATTATATATCACAAAATAAGGAGAAATATGGAATTATTTAGCATAAAAGATTTAGATTTAACAGAAAAAAAAGTTTTCATTCGCTGTGATTTTAATATACCGATGGATGAATATGGAAATATTGCCGATGACAGGCGCATTCGGGCTGCAATATCAACTATAAGGTACTGTCTTGATCAAGATTGTGCGGTTATTTTAGCGTCCCATCTAGGACGCCCTAAAGGTAAGTGCGATTTAAAGTATTCAATGAAGCCCATACAAAAAAGATTGCATACACTTTTAAAACAGGAGATCATTTTAGCCAGCGACGTCATAGGTGAGGATGCACTCAAAAAAGCTCATGAGCTAAAGCCTCATGAGGTTCTGCTTTTAGAAAATCTCCGATATGAAAGCGGTGAAGCAAAAAATGATAAAGAGTTTGCTAAAAAACTGGCATCTATGGCAGAGATTTATATTAATGACGCTTTTGGCGTATCTCACCGTGCTCATGCTTCAGTAGAGGGTATTACTCATTATTTTGATAAAGATCATCAAGCAGCCGGATTTTTACTTCAAAAAGAGATAAAATTTTTTGGTACGCTTATGAAAAAACCGTCACGCCCTTTTGTCGCAATTGTTGGCGGAAGTAAAGTTTCAGGTAAGCTTGAAGCGCTCATGAATCTTTTGCCGCGCGTTGATAAGATACTCATAGGCGGAGGCATGGCGTTTACATTTTTAAAAAAACTCGGTTACAACATAGGTGCATCATTGGTTGAAGATGAGCTGCTTGAAGAAGCGGGGAGGATTATGGATGAAGCTAAAAAACTCGGCGTAAAGTTTTATCTTCCCGTTGATGTTATAATCGCAGAACGCTTTGACGCTGAAGCAGTTAGTAAAGCCGTGACTGTGCAGGAGATTCCCGATGGCTGGATGGGGCTTGATATCGGACCTGCTACCGTGCGCCTGTATAGAGAAGTTTTAAACAATGTCCAAACAGTTTTATGGAACGGACCTATGGGGGTTTATGAGATGGAACGTTTTGCAAGGGGCTCTAGCAAATTGGCTCATTATGTAGCTGACAGTTACGCTACAACCGTTGTAGGTGGTGGTGACACGGCTGATCTTATCCAGAGGCTGGGTCTTGATGATGAGATGACTTTTATATCAACAGGAGGAGGTGCTTCGCTTGAGTTAATAGAGGGCAAGACTCTTCCAGGTGTTAAACCT
The DNA here is from genome assembly GCA_027023805.1 of Helicobacteraceae bacterium. Lineage (GTDB taxonomy): Bacteria > Campylobacterota > Campylobacteria > Campylobacterales > Sulfurimonadaceae > Hydrocurvibacter. Next base: position 2,662 of record JALVUF010000009.1, on the reverse strand, counting down.
CTTATGAAAACGAAGGAAGGATTATGATAGTAGCTGCCAATCTTAAAACCCATTTTACGCGCGCACATACTAAAGAGTATATTTTACAAATAGATACATTTTTAAAAACAAACCACACAACAAATGAAGTATTTGTTTTTCCGGTACAAACGGCGCTTGATAGCTTTGATACAGATATAAATATCGGAGCTCAAAATGCATATCCTACGGATAAAGGAGCTTTTACCGGCGAGATAGGAACGCAGCAATTAGATGAATTTGGCATAAAAACTATACTAATAGGTCACAGCGAAAGACGACATGTTTTAAACGAGAGTCAAGACCTTATTGCTGGGAAGTTTAAATATTTTCAAAAATTAGGATATAAAATCATATTTTGCGTAGGTGAACCAAAAGAGATAAGAGAGCAAGGAGATGTTAAAATGATGGAGTATCTAACTTCTCAGCTTCAAGGCGTTGATTTGGGCTATAAAAATCTTATCTTAGCTTATGAGCCCGTATGGTCGATAGGTTCCGGACATCTGCCTTCAGACAAAGAGATAACAGATGTGCATGCTGCACTAAGAGTTACATGTAAAGCACCTATTTTATATGGTGGAAGCGTAAAGCCGGACAACATTAAACAGATAACTTCACTTTCAAATGTTGACGGTGTTTTAATAGGCGGAGCCGCACTAAAGGCGGATGATTTTTGCTCTATGATAAGTATCGCTCATTGTGATGCGTAATAAAAAACAAAAGGAATATACAACAATGGTTATGAAAGGTAAAAAAGGTCTTATAGTAGGACTGGCAAATGATAAATCAATAGCATACGGTATAGCGAAGGCATGCCACAAGCAAGGGGCAGAGCTAGCGTTTACATATTTAAATGATGCGCTTAAAAAGCGTGTTGAGCCGATCGCTAAAGAGTTTGGAAGCAGTGCTATCTATGAGTTAGATGTTGCAAATGAAGAGCACATGAGCTCGATAGCGTCAAAGATAGAGGCAGATTTTGGCAAGATAGATTTTTTAGTTCATTCAGTTGCATTTGCACCAAAAGAGGCATTAAGCGAGCCTTTTATGAAAACTACTAAAAGTGCGTTTGATATAGCTATGAATGTATCGGTGTATTCGCTTATAGATTTGACAAATCGCCTAAAGAGCGTGTTAAGCGATGACGCATCAATACTAACCCTTAGCTATCTAGGCGGTCCAAAGTATGTACCAAATTATAACGTCATGGGTGTTGCAAAAGCCGCTCTTGAAGCAACCGTTAGATATATGGCAGTAGAATTAGGCGAAAGGGGTCAAAGAGTAAATGCAATCTCTGCAGGACCTATACGTACGCTTGCAGCCGCAGGTATCGGCGATTTTAAACAGATACTTACTTGGAATGAGCTAAATGCACCACTTAAACGTAATGTGACAACGACGCAGGTAGGAAACTCAGCTATGTATCTGCTGAGTGATTTAAGCTCCGGTGTTACAGGCGAGGTTCATTATGTAGATAGCGGATACAATATCATGGCAATGGCAGCAGTCACAAAAGATGATACCGGCAAGGCAGTTTTATGCTGGGATAACAAGAGGTCTTAAAAAGACTCTCACGTTACTGCCCGATAACTGGAAGTTTGTCTAACTTTTGTACGTTAGAGAGACCTTTTTGTTTAGGTTTGTGCGCTAAATAATAATCTATCTTATTAACATACTCCTGAAGCTTAAACGGTCGGCTTTTATTTTCATCCATCTTCTTTAATGTTGCGTTTTTATCTATAATAGGCGTCCACTTCTTTTTAATCCACCGGTTTAGTGCTTTTTGCATAGGATTGTCTTCTTTGGTTGTGCTAGATATCGGAGAGACTGCATCTAGTGCTTTGTTTTGTGAAGGGCTTACGGTAGTAATGCTTGCTTTAGATTTAACCTCGGGGCTGACAGCCGATAACGCTTTATTGCTTGTAGGTGATGAAGCACTCGGAGTTTTGTGATTAAACTCTTTGTTTGCATATGTTTGAAGCGTGTGTCCGCTGCATCCGATGAAAACTACCGCTAAACTACTAGATATGACAACTTTACTTATAATATTCATAAATACTCCTGAGAATTGGCATTATACTATATCTATATATCTTTAACAGCTTAAAAAATAGTCAAGATAGATAAAAATGAGACAAAACAAGCAAAAAAAGTGATATTTTGTGCCAAATTTATATAAATATTTAAGAAATGTATGCTACAATTTCCCCTGACAATAAAAAACATAGGTTACACTTATCTAAGGAGAAAGAATGAAGTTAGTAAAAATGAGTTTAATAGCAGCGGTGCTAGTTGGTACATCTGCGTTTGCTATAAGTAATGTTAAAGTTGCAGGTAATGCCAAGTTGTATTATAATACAACTACCAACACAAATGAGAATGGTATTGCAGGTAAGACTGATGAAGGTCTTTTTGGCGCTCGCAATTCTGCGGGGCAAGCAGCTTTTCATTTGGGTCTTTCAGCTGATTTGACAAAAGGAATATCAGCAGGCGGTAGTTTTACAGCTCTTAGTACACTTGGTTTACAGCAGCAGCTGGTAGGTAGCACTAATAGTTGGGAACAAGCAGGAAATGGAACAACTGACAGCTATATTGTAAATACTGCATGGTTAGCAGGAACTTACGGTAAGACAACAGCTAAGATAGG
>JALVUF010000008.1 GCA_027023805.1 Helicobacteraceae bacterium | reverse complement strand
TCGGCGTTGAAGCTATGATAATTGCCGCTAAAAAAAGAGGATTGAAACCTATTTTACTTGATTACCGTACAAGTGCGGACGCAAGCGGGGATAAATCACAGGTAGTTGGTTATATGAGTGCTGCATTGATATAATAAATTATTTTGATTGCATTAGTTTAAAACTTTTATTTTTAAAACTGTATGAGGCAGTTTTTTGAAATCAATTTCTAACACAAAGATGGATTTTGCATCTTTTGAATTAAAAAGCTTAAACTTATTTACCTGACCAACTTTGTCAACAATAAACTGTTGCTCTTTGGAAATTTGCGGAGAATTTATCTTCTTATTGGATTCTAGTCTGTAAAGAGAGCCATTTTTAACAATATAAGCAACATACGGTTTGATAAGTCCATGTAAAGAATGTATAGTGGAAAAAGATACAAAATCAAATTTTGCACTTTCATGTGATATAACAATACTCTTTTTTGAAGCAAGTGTTAGATCTAAATAGAACGTCTCTTTAATTAGCGCGGTACTGTGTAGCTTGCTCACCTCTTTATCATAAATTATATTTGTTTTGTTCAAATCTGCATAACTTTTATACAAAAAAAGCATTAAAATAGAAAGTATTGCGATTGAGATCAATAGTTCTATAAGAGTAAAAGCATGTCTTTTCATTTCTGTGTAATTCTTTGAAGAGAAATTTGGAAATCTTTGTTTTTAAGAGTCGTTTTGCCAATTTCAAATGTAGTACTGTTAGTGTCATAGCTATATTCTTTCTTATAACGAATCTCTATTGAAATAGCCTTTAGTTGTCTGTGAAGAGCATCATCCATCTCAACACCGTTGCTGAGTCTGTAAAGGTTTGTCGTTGAAGGTTCCAATCCATTTTCTTTACTCCAAGGAAGAAAACTTGCATACTGAATCGTTTTTGCATCTTTTTTAATATGTATCAATAAGTTACTTGAATTACCACGAAGTGCCATCATAGCACTTACAACAACTGAGACGATCATAACTGCCACCATTACCTCAATTAGCGTAAATGCTTTTCTATAGACCAATTCTAACAGCCTCATCCAAAGAAGTATCTCCGGCAAGTAAAAGTTTACTCAATTGATCAGAAATTGTATAAAAACCTTTTTTATTAATCAGTTCATTCTTGATAGTATGTTCATCGGTCGTATCTTTAAGTAAATCGCGTATGCTATCATCCAATACTAGCAATTCTCCGATTGATTTTCTTCCGATAAAGCCGGTATAATTGCACTTGCTGCAACCAACGGCTTTATAAATCTGTGCTCCTTTGGGTAGATTGTAATCTTTTTGGAATCCTTCGGCAAGCACATCTTCCTCTTTACATTTTGTACATAAAATACGTACCAGCCTCTGCGCTAAGATGCCAAGTAGGGATGAAGAAATCAAAAATGGTTTAACTCCCATGTCTATAAGTCTTGAAAGGGTTGCCACTGCGGAATTTGTATGCAGTGTTGAAAAAACCAGGTGTCCCGTTAATGCAGCACGAACGGCAATATCTGCCGTCTCTTCATCACGAATTTCTCCTATCATGATAACATCTGGATCTTGACGCAAGATAGAACGCAGTGCAGAGGCAAAAGTAAGTCCTACTTTTTCATTTACTTGAATCTGCGCTATGTTGTCTGACTTGTACTCTACAGGATCTTCAACAGTAATGAGATTTTTATAAGGCTCCTCTACTTCACGCAAAAAAGAGTGCAATGATGTTGTTTTTCCACTTCCTGTGGGTCCTGTCACTAAAATAATACCATGAGAAGCATGCAAAAGTTTTTCAATATTAGAGATAATGTTTTTATCAAACCCAAGCTCATTTATATGAGGAATTTGTGAGCTTTGCATCAAAATACGCATAACAACTCGCTCTCCATAAAATGTAGGGAGCACTGAGACACGTACGTCTAAAACCTCTCCGGAGATTTTTACTTGCGTTCGACCATCTTGCGGAATCCTTTTTTCAGAGATATCTAAATTTGATATGACTTTGATACGACTGATGATAAGGTTAACAATTTTCTTATCAAGATCAGCATTTTTTGTCAACATTCCATCAATCCTAAAGCGCACTTCTCCTTTGTTTTCATGCACCTCTATATGGATATCAGAAGCCCTTTTTTTAATCGCCTGATAAAAGAGAGCATTAACAAACTTGATAATAGGTGCAGATTCTTCACTTGTGAGAATATCATTGGAAGTTCGTAGAAAATCCACTAAGGAAATATCTTCTTCCTCTGGGCTGTCTTCTTGCATCGTCTCTATAGTTTTATCAGTTCTTAGTTCTAAAAACTTATTGTATAGACGTTCATAGGACTCTTCATCAAGCAACATAAATGTATATTTATTTTTAAGTTTGTTATAATAATTACTCGCTTCTACAAGGTAACGCTTCATCGTAAATGCTGTTATATCTTCATTGTAGATGGCAAAAAGAAGATAATTTTTAACACTTAACTCAGTATTTAGCTCTTTTGGTTCATATACTTCCAAATCAAAATTATGAATCTCTTTCATTATTGTTTCCTGTTGTTGTTACTTAAATATATTAATTTTTTGTGAATGTTTAGGGCTTAACTTTATTTTACGCTTTTTTTCTATAAGTTTGAACGCTTTTTTATTGTATTCTTCTTGCACTTCTGCGAGTATTCCCAGTGCTTTTTGCAGTCTTGAAAGGTCTTTGCTTTTATCAATTATATACGGTGTTAAGATAACAACTAAATCATTTTCCTCATGGGTTTTTGATTCTGAAGAAAAAAGTGCATTACCGATAATAGGGATATCGCTCAACAAAGGTATCTGATTTTTAGATTCCGTCTCATAACTTTTAACAAGTCCTCCGATGATAATACTTGCTCCATTATGTACAATTACCTGTGTTTTTACATCTTCTTTAAAAGTTACCGGTTGATTTGCTGTATTAGTTGATCCATTGTTAAGAACATTTCCAAGAATTGATTCAACATCCAATGTTACCTTGTCTTTTGATGACACTCTAGGTTTTATTTTTAAGGTTAAACCAACATCTACTCTTCTGTAAGATATGATCGTGTTACCTGCAACAGCTGTTTGTCCGGATGCAATAGATATTGTCTTTCCTACATAAATTGAAGATACTTTATTGTTGACACACAACAACGATGGATCAGAGATTGATTTAGCAGCGCCATGCAATTGTAAAAAATCCAGAGTTGCACCAAGAGCAAAAGCACTTCTGATATTTGTTCCGATATCTCCAAGATATTTTAGCACAGAAGAATTGGCCAAGTTTGTCAAAGTATTAGAACCAAAATTTGCACTCATAGCGTACAAACCGGAAGCTGAAATATCACCGCCAGCAAAACCATATTTGATGCCAATATCTGATGATTTATTTTTATTTATTTCAACAATTTTTGCCTGTACATAAACCTGATATTTTTCCTCATCTAGTGCGTCTATTACATGCTTGAGCTGCTTTAAAATCATAGGATCTCCGATAGCAATAATAGCGTTAGTGCTTACATTCATCGTAATACTAGGCTTGAGAGACGGATCAGAATAGGTTTGTTTGGAAATAATACTATTTAATGTTTTCAAAACTTCTTGTGCACCTGAATTTTTAAGCTTAAAAATTTCCAGTTTTCTTATTATATGAGGCTTTACATCCATTTCATGAATTAATTTTTCAATTTTTATTACATTTTTCTTTGTTCCGACTATTATAAGACCATTTATATTCGTATCATAAATTACTTTAACAATATCAGATTTTATAGATGTATTGAAAATTGATTTTATGATACTGTTTAATTTTATTTGTAATTTTTTAGCATCTGTATTTTTAATAGGAACAAGACGAACTATCATCTTCTGCTTTTGCTCTAAGTTATCAATAACTTCTTTAACAGTTTGGATATTTTTAGGATAATCAGTAATAAGCAGCGTATTGTCTGCTCGCATTGTAATAAGCCTTCCTGTTCTTGAAAGGAGATAGCGAATCTTTGCAGCTATGATATCAACATTTTGATTTTTAATCTTTATGGCTTGTGTAACCATAAAAGCCCCATTTGGTGTTTTACCTTCTTGTATTACTTTTGCATTGTAGCGTGCCCCGTCTATAGAGCGTACAACTTCATAAATAGAGCCTTTTGGTATAATAGTATAGCCTTTAGACTCCAGTACAGAGACTAAAATATTCATCAGTTCATTATCATAAAGAGGAGTGGTAGATACAAAATCCACTGTTCCATTGATCCTAGAACTAATAAGAATATTTTTATGTGTGACTTTAGAGACAAGTTTAATAAAGTCCATGATCTGAAGATTAGAAAAATTAATATTCACCTTTTGCCTTGCCTGCAAACTTATAATCAATAAAAATAATAAAATTATAGTTTTAATCGATTTCATATACTATATCCTTTTCTGTGTTTCCTCTTTTTACCACTAAAGTAAGCGCATTAAGCTTGTTTAAGTTTTGATAAATTTTTAAAACATCATTATATGATTTTAAAGCAATGTTGTTTGCTTTAACAATCAAATCTCCTACTCGCAAACCAAGTAATGCAAAAGGTGTTCCTCGTCGTATTCTTGTCACTCTAAAACCTTTAAAACTACCATTTGTGCCAACTTGCTGTATGGATATATCCCTCCAAATATCAGATGGATTATGTACATAGCTGTTGATTTGCGTTCTTTGTATTATATGTTCTGTTGATTGACTCATGACAGGATGTACTAAATCCTGTGAAGCTGATGAAGGGTTGAGTCTTAACTTATAATTTCTATTCATCTTACTAAATAACGCATAATTTAAAAATATGGCTTTAAGCTTATATCCTTGATAACTCTCACCGACAGAGAGCAGGGTTGTTTTTCTAGGATGTTTCTTTAAAGCTACAATAACATAACCATAACTGCCCTGTCCGTACAAAGCAGTTAAAATAAGCGTGTTAATATCTACTGTATTATCTGAACCTTGATATTGCGCTGTTTGTGATATCTTTTTTGTATTTTCGAGCATATTGTGAAAATTAACTAGCATGTAGGGCATATTTAAAGAGTTTTGTAATCTTGCATCTACTGAATGCGAAGGTAAAAACCATAATGCAATAACACTCACTACTTTTGCAAACAGAACTAAATATAAAAGTGTTAAAGATATCTGAATATATTTCGTATTAGAGTGTTGTTTCATAACGATACACTCCATTTTTCAATTTTTTAAGTTCGCGCAAAGAACTTTTGTAATGTGTTTTCATTATAGCAGAAGGGTATAACTGCATAATCAGCTTATCCTTACCAATCTCATAAAAGCACTTAGCATTCCCAAAGTCACCTTTGAGTTCAGCCTTTATCTCTAAAGGATGTAAAATCGAATAGTGCAAAGAGGCTTTATCTATCCTTTGCGGTAAAAAGTTTTTTACAATCCCTGAAAGTATAATGCCATTGACATCTATACTGTTAGAGATACCCAGCAGTACAATATGCATTTTTGCTATCTTAGCTGTCTTGATACCTTCATAGGCAACAGTTACATGTTGTAGATTTAAAGAAAAAATATTTTCATGCAAAGTTGCATTGGTTATTTTTATCTTATAATTTGCAAGATATGTTTGCGCTTGATAATAGAGGTTTGCTTTTGGAAAAAAAGCATATAACATAATTATAAAAAAGATAAAATATGCAAAAAATTTATAAACTCTTACCATGCGATCTCCAATTCTAAACGAGCACTTTTTTTATCTATTTTATCGATCTGTAATTTTTGTATTTTATAAGTGCCATTAAAAATTTTAGACATGAAACTATTAAGCTCTGATAGCGAAAGTGCTTTTGAGTCAATTGTAGTCATCTGTGCACTTTGCCTTAGAGTAAGGTGTTTTGAATCTTGTCGTACAATTCTCTCTAATTCTCTTTTTGTTTTATTTGGATTTGCATACATATCTCTATATGCCGTTGTAGCAAGTGCAATCTTTTTACTGTTTTTTAAGGTAGTAAGTTCAGTTGAAAGCTCATCTTTTGTAGTCCTTATCTGTACAAATAAAAAAAGAGCCACAACAGCTAACAATGCTACGATATGAAGAGGGTTCATTTTATTCATATTTTTACCTCTATATAAAGCTTGCCATTACTGATATGAGAATTATATGTTCTTTTTTGTTTATAAAAAGGAGCCATGATCCGTTTTTCATCCTCTTTGCTTACATGTGATATTATAACTTTTATAACCTTGTTTTGATAAGAGATATCCTCGATTTTTTCACTCTTGCTAAGATTGGCTTTTAAAAATCCTGCAATCGTCTCACGAACTCTTTTTTGTGTTTTGTATATACGTTCATAATCATTTAAAATAGATTTATTTTGCATCATAGTAGGTTTGAGATGATATTTGGTGAAAATTTTATTTTTTTGTTTTACAATCTGCTCTTTTTGATATCTGTAGATAAAAAACTCAACACTAAAAACAGCTATAAAAAGTAGTAAAAAAACTATTGTTTTAACTATAATATTGCTATTTATTAGATGATGATACTGTTGTAGTTTTATCTTTTCTTTTGAAAGCTTCAAGTCTATAATGTTTAAAGGCTGTGATGTTTCAAACCATTTTAAAGGTAAAAGTATGACTATACCGTCTTTTACATGTAACGCCTCTAAATCATTTACTTTATAAATATCTTGCATGGCATCTAACTCGGATTGTGCAAAATAGATGGCACTTATATTAGCCGTTGTGATACCTTTGGATTCTAAAAGAGAAAGAATCTCTTTATCATCATACGCAAAGATGAAAAAATTATCCTCTTTTTTATAAACATGGTAACTATATAGAGAGTTTTCAGGGATTGACTCTTCAAAAAGAGTATGCGCTATCTTCTTGACATCTCTAGCATATTTTAACGGCAAAGAGACTTTTTTTACCCAGTATAAATTGGGAGACAGTATGACATTGTATTTTGTTTTTGAATCTACATCAATATCTGCACTAGCATCTAAATAGATATTTTGCTGTTGTTGTTTAAATACTAAAGACAAAATTACTCCCCTGTTTGCTCTTTATGTCATAATCAAAGCTGATGATTGAACGCTCTTTATCTCGCATTATCTCTATTTTTATATGAATATATGGTTCAAAAAAACTTGTTTTAAACTTTGAAAGTGCTACTTTTTCATCTGCGCTTAGTTTTAAATCTTTGATAAAATGAAAAGGTTTTGGCAGTGTATAAATCTCATCTGCACGTTCTCTTGTCGTATTTAAAATTAACATCAACACTTCCGGAGTGGCATAGTTTAAGTCTATATTCTCATTCAAATTACCAGAAAATGAAAAAAGCTTATCAAAATCAATTCTTTTAATATTGTCATCATTGTATTCATTAAGATAAAAATTATTAATTATAGACAACTGTTTTTTTGAAGCTATATACTCTCTAAAGAGATATGGATGCTCATCAAAAATCACACTATTATAAGTATTATACCGATTTTTAACTTGATTTTTGCTCATACAATCTTTTAAAACATTTACATAATTATTGCTAACCATCATTTTAGAAAAGTATTCTCGAACAAAAGGCTCATTTGCTTTATTTAATTCATTAATATTAAATCTTTCTCGTGCACTGCTGATAAAAAGCAGGACTTTTGAATTTTGTAATTTAAAAGGTATGTTTTTTGTAGTTGATAAAAAGAGGTATAGACTATCAATGGGTTTATTGCCTAAAATATTTTGCAATTGTCGGGAATTTTGTAAAATATGCAAAATATCTTCTAATATCATACTGTTTTGATAAAGCTGTTTCTCTCGCTGGAGAATATGTGAAGCATTCTTTACCTTTGTGAGCGTATAACCTACAGCGACGCTCATGACGATGACAAACATCAAAGTAAGAAGAAGAGCGATACCTTTTCGTGAAGAGTAGTGCACCATATTAGTGAATACTCATAGAAAATATAGGCAGTAGCATTGCAGAAATGATAAAACCGATAGTCCCACCCACAAAAAGCATCAAAGATGGCTCAAGCAGTGTTAAAAGCAGTGCAATTTTATCTCTATTTTCTTCAAAATAGAGTTCTGAAATATTGTGTAAAACTGACTCTAATTGCGAAGTTTCCTCTCCGAGGGCAATGGTTTGAATCATAGAGACCTCTATGATATTTTTAGATCCGTAAAGAGTTTTTGAGAGCAGTTTTCCCTCTACAACCTCTTGTGAGGCATCTAAAAATATTTTTTTGATAACACGGTTATTTAAGATATTTGCACTTAGATTAATCGTATGTACAAAGGGCACACCTGAGCGTGTAAGTAGCGATGCCATATAAGCAAAACGAGCCAATTCACTTTTTAAAACTATATGACCAAAAAGTGGAACTTTTAAAAGCACTCTATCAATAAAATAAGCAAAAGAGTAAAAGCGTTTTTTAAAAAAGATAAATAAAACCACGACAAGAAAGACCCCGCCTAAGAGAAACTGAAAATTATTACTAAAAAATGCTCCCGTGGCGATAACAAACTCTGTTGAAGCCGGTAGTTTTTGATTCATATTTTTAAAGATAGAAGTTATCTGCGGCACAACAAAAGTAAGCATAAAACTAATCATAAAAAGAGCAACTACTATCATAAATGAAGGGTAGGCAAATGCACCTTTTATCTCTTTGTTTAACTTATCTTGTTCTTTTAAAAAACGTGAAAGTTCTATGAGAACTTCACCCAATATACCTCCATCTTCACTGATTTTAATAGATTCGATATAAAAAAGCGGTAATTCTATAATGCTTTGCTCATGTAAGGCGGTATAAAAATTTTTTCCTTCGTTAAGGAGTGTTGAGAGTGTTGAGAGAAAAAGGTGCATTTTTTTGTCACTCTCATAATGAGTTTGGATAACTTTTAAAGCAGAAACTATACTAATGCCTGAATGCAAATAAGTAGCAAGTTCACGAGAGAGAGATGAAAGATTTTTTGGAGATATTTTTTTACGCCTACTTAACTGCCAACTATCGAAAAGACCCTTTTGCTCCTGTGAAATCTTTTCATATAAAATTTCTTTTGCCTTAAGTTTTGCTTTTGCCTCTTGCAAAGAAAATGCTTCCACCTTACTGCTAATTTTTTTTCCGTTGGCATCAATGCCTTTGTATTTAAATATCACTTACTGCCTCTTGAAGTTGTTTTTTCGCAGCTACGGCATCTTGTAGCGAATCGTAAGCTTTTGTTTTTGTAAAATAACTCGTATAATCATACGCTTTACCTTTATCAACCACAATGATTTGATTGCTTATGCCATTTTTATAAACAGAAAAAGTAAAACAATTTTCATGCTTAGGCAGAGCAACAGCTCCTAAAAAAAAGTCGTATCGATAACTTTTTATATTTGCATCTACAAAACTATCGATTTTGGAGACTAATTTGTTATCTCTATAGATAGTGCACTCTGTACATCTATCACCACAAACGATAGATACTTTCTCTGCTCCTTGCATAAACCCTGACAAATAGCTCTTTAGTGTTAAGAGTGTTGGTTTTTGCGTTGTTTTTTTTAAAGGCTCTTTGATCTTCGAAATCGCTAAAGAATAAACGATACCGATAATAACTATAACAATCATCAACTCAATAAGCGTAAAAGCTTTTTTCATTTAAAAACTACTTGCACTGACTCATTTTAATATCCGCATCAATACCTTTTCCACCCTCTTTACCATTTGCCCCTAAAGATACAAGTTCAACTTTTCCATTATTGTTCATATATATAAAATTATCTCCCCAAGAATCTTTTGGCATCTTGCCGTCTTTGAAATATTCATCATTTTTTGTTAAAACCGACAATCCCTGCTGTGTTGTAGGATAAGTACCATGTTGCATCTTATACATAGCAAGAGCACCGTTATATATAGACTTCATCTGCACGCAAACAAGGTTTCGTTTTGCTTTTTGACCTTCACCTATAATATTTGGCAAAACCATAGCCGCTAAAAGTCCTAAAATAATAATAACTATCATCAGTTCTATCAATGTAAACGCATCTCTTTTCATCTGTTTTGTGCCTTGGAATTATTTTTTAACAATTATATCGAAGAAGTTATTTTTTTAAAATAAATAAGATATATTAAGTCCTAGTGTCGATGGTTTAAATATGTTATCTACATTTATATTAAACACAAAGCTTCCATACTGAGATTTGAGTGTTACAGAATGAAACCTAGTTTCATAACCAAGCCCTAAACTAAAATCTGATGTCAGCATATAATCGCCTTCAATGTATGGCATATATATGCCATACATTGCATCACTTCCAAGTTTAAAAAAATATCTCTTATGCATATAAGCAATCTGTGCCCTATATTTTCTCACAAGTGTCTGAGTGTAGTTTTTATACCCTTCGTATCCCGAAACTGTTGGTTTATATCTTACATATCCATTGGCATCATAAACTTTGTTATGTGAAGAAAGATTCACATCGCTATGTGGCAAATGTCTCCAGTAAAGTTTTCCAAAAAGATCATTTGCTAGTAAAAGCAGGCTTAAACCATCTTTTTTCAAATATAGCGATAAATCTGAACTATAGCCGTAAGCAGAAGCCTTTTTTACATTTAACTTATAAAGATAATTGTGTGTGTAGTCATAACTAGAAACAATATTAAAAGAATAATCTTTTTTAGAATTTACTATACCATTCCCTTTTATTGTACCATCTTGCATATCTTTGCCTTGCAATGCTTCTAAACCGAAACCAACATTAAATATATAACCATTGTCATGATAGAGATCAAAACTTTTAGCATACTCTATCCCTTGCACTTTAAACGCCTTTATAGTTAAATCAAGATTATAATGTTTGCCAACAGGAAGATCTTTCTTATTTGTGGATAGATAAAGAAGTTCTACGGTGTCTTTATTAGTATCAATCAATACTTCTTCTTTATAAACATAGCCAAAATAACCATATTTTTTACTATTATAGCCCACATCTGTTCGAGTATCGCCCAAGGCGATATTTGTTCCGTTTTTAATATGGGAATCATTGGTTTTTATGCCGTTAAACAAATCTTTTAATGTGAATGGATCATTCGTTAAAAATATATTTGTATTTACATAAAAAGAATTATCTAAACTTGTAACATAAACAGGACTGAAAAAAGGGAGGACACCAGCAAAAGCCGGTGTCACTAAAAAAAAAGTTAATGAAAATCGAATTAACTTTCTAATATAAAGATTCAAAAGTTCCATCTGGGTATTTAACAACTGTTACACCTGCACGATCCACAAAAGAACCTACGGTTTTGCCACTCTTATTTGTTAGTGTGCTTGCACTATAATCGACATGACCATGACTATCAGCAACTATTTTTGCCTGAATTCCTGCTGATGAAGAGAGATTAACAGTAATATTACTATCTTTACTTGGTATATAAGTTTGTGCTGTTATAGAAGTATCACCATTTACATAGGTCACCGCTATATTTTGCTTAACTCCAACATTTGAGTAGTTTAGATTAACTTTCATTGGTGCTGATGAAGGCATCTGTAATGTACCAGCTACGACAACATCAAGGTTAGGTTTGTATGTATCGTTACTGAAATTTGCATCTGCTATATTTGTCCATTTTGCATCTATATTTGCATTAAGATATGCAGAAGTTGCATTATTTGTAAGCGTTCCATTAAAAGTGATCTCAGAAGGTAAATATCCGCTATTTCGGAAATTATCGTGGTGTGTCCAGTGTCCTTTCTGTGGATGGAATATTGTAGGTGAAGAGCCATCAGAACAAAATAAACCTGTATAATTTTTTGCATTACTTACATCTACTGGTGCACTCGTCATATTATTCCAATTGAGTCCATAGTAAGTCCCATTATTATTAGTCCCATCATAAAAATCAGTAGCAGAAATTCCATCATATTTCACATTACTTACTTGTAGTGTACTGTTCTTATCGCATTCTACCTGCATTCCAAACCAA
>JALVUF010000007.1 GCA_027023805.1 Helicobacteraceae bacterium | reverse complement strand
AGGGCGAACATATTGCAACATATTACCGCGTTAAAAGAGTTTGAAGCTACCAGTAGCGTCTGCACTCTTTTGCCTTGTGCCATTGCCGCAATATGTTCGTTTAAATTCCTACTCTTTAGCTGGGTTTTGTATTATAAAAAAAGGATTGATATATGTCATTTTTAGCAAATAAAGAACTTAAAACATACGATTTAACCGCAGATGAACTTGCAAAATTACAATGGGCTAAAATTACTACCGATAAAGGAGTGATTTGGATCAAGCTCTATCCAGAAGAAGTTCCAAACACGGTTGCAAATTTTACTCATCTGGCAAATGATGGCTTTTATAACGATTTAGTTTTTCACCGTGTAATTCCCGGTTTTATGGCACAAGGCGGATGTCCTACAGGTACAGGCACAGGCGGTCCCGGATGGGCAATTGCATGTGAAAGTGATAAAAATAAACATAAGCATGTAAAAGGCACTATATCTATGGCACATGCGGGCAAAGATACCGGCGGGAGTCAATTTTTTATCTGCTTTGTTGATTGTCCACACTTAGATGGCGTACATACCGTTTTTGGAGGTATTAAATCTGGTGATAAAGCAAGCATGGATGTCTTAGATTCCATAAAAATGCAAGATAAAATACAATCTATAGAAATTTTAGAATCAAAATAATCTAGAAAATATGCGCTATTTTTACTCATCATTTGTTTTTATGGCAGGTGGATTAATAGCGGCATATTTTATAGGCGGCATTAAAGCTGTTTATCTAGCAATTTTACTGATAACTCTTGAAGTTTCTCTATCTTTTGACAATGCAATAGTAAATGCAAAAATACTTGGGCAGATGGATATCTTGTGGCAAAAAAGATTTATTGTTTTTGGACTAATAATTGCGGTTTTTGGCATGAGGTTATTTTTTCCTCTTTTAATTGTTTATTTTACATCTAACATGGGGCTTGCTCAAACTCTTAAAACAGCGTTGTATCATCCTGTGCAATATGAAGCTATCTTACATAATGCCCAGCCTGCTATTTTTGCTTTTGGCGGTGCTTTTTTACTGATGGTATTTCTTGATTTTTTTCTACAAACCAGAGAAGTTCAATGGATAGCTCTTTTGGAAAATTCAAAACTAGTCAAAAAACTCTCAGCCATTACAAATATAAAATTACTTATTGCAGTTATAGTTAGTCTTATGCTTGGGTTTACAACTGCCGATTTACACATTGTATTAAATTTTATTTACGGCATACTGCTTTACACCTTGCTAGAAGCGTTAACCAGGTTGTTATCTTTAGATATGATAAAAAATGGGCTTATGGGCTTTGTCTATCTTGAAGTTTTGGATGCCAGCTTTAGTTTTGACGGTGTAATCGGTGCATTTGCCATTAGCGGCAATATTTTGATTATAATGCTGGGTCTTGGAATAGGCGCCATGTTTGTGCGCAGCATTACTATATATTTTGTGCAGCATAAAACTTTAGCAAAATATATATATCTAGAACACGGCGCGCATTACGCCATAGGAATACTTGCTGTTATAATGTTGCTTAAGATTTCTATAAACATAAGTGATACGCTTACGGGAACAATAGGTATCGGTCTTATAGGTGCGGCTTTTATCCATTCACTACTTAAGAGTAAAAGCTAATATTAAAAATACAATAAACGAGGTGTAATATTTTAGTACATATATGCTGTTCCGTTGATAGCCATTTTTTTCTTCAAAAATTACAAAACGATTATCCTGACGAGACGCTTATCGGGTTTTTTTATGATCCAAATATTCATCCATATTCTGAATACAGACTGCGCTATCTCGATGTTGAGCGTTCTTGCAAGATGCTTGGCATCAAACTACTTGAGGGTGAATATGATTATCAAAACTGGATGCAAGCCGTAAAAGGTTTACAAAATGAGCCTGAAAAAGGTAAGCGGTGTGAAGTTTGTTTTGACAAACGTTTTGAGGTCAGTGCACATAAAGCGTTAGAATTGGGTGAGAACAAGATAACAACAACTTTACTTGTAAGCCCCTTAAAGTCCCAAGAACAGCTAAAACGCGTGGGAGATGAGTTTTATAAAAAATATGGGGTCAAATTTATAGCTGTTGACTATCGTGCAAACGGCGGAACACAAGATCAAAGCAGAGTCACAAAAGAAAAACAGCTGTACAGACAAGATTATTGCGGTTGCATATATGGGTTAACCATGCAAAGAGACGCCCAGGGTAAATTGATGGATGAGATGTTTTCTCCCGTGTCTAGTGCCGTCCTGCCGGCGTCTATCGAACATAGAATTGAGATTTACAAACACCGTATAAAGCTAGAAGACAGTAATCAAGACTATAAAATAGTAAAATATAAATTTTTAAATTACAGACAATTTATATGTAAACTTATGCAAAGTAAAAGCATTTCCGTAATAGCCTACGCCCTGTCATATTCGACATTGCCACGTAAAAGAGCACAAGGAAAAATTGAGTTTGAAGCAGACGGTATTTCATATTTTAATCGTGATGAAATCAAGTTTATAACATTGGATAAATTTAATACTTTTGCATGCAAACAATACACATCGGTAAAAGAAATTATTTTTAATCCTCTTACATTTAATGAAGAGGCTGAAATAAGATATAAAATAACAAACAGCAGATATGATTTAACTCCTATAATAGTTACCGATAAACAGCCAAGCGGCAAACTTGCTTTATATCTTGATGCAATAGTATATGAAGATACCATCGAGCAAATAATCGAAATTTAACAAATATTTAGGTAAAATTACCCAATTATTATAAAGGTACGTAAAGCATGATGGATATTACAGAAATCCAAGAGATTATTCCGCATCGTTTTCCCTTTTTACTTGTAGATAGAGTAACTGAGGTAACAAGCAATCAAAATCTAATTGGATATAAAAATATAAGTATTAGCGAGCAAGTTTTTCTAGGGCATTTCCCCGGTCATCCTATTTATCCAGGAGTCTTGATTTTAGAGGGACTAGCGCAGGCAGGTGGAATCTTGGCATTTAAAAGCATGGATATGACTAAAGAGGAAGCTGCACAAAAAGTTGTTTATTTTATGAGCATTGATAATGCCAAGTTTAGATCTCCTGTAAAACCCGGTGATAAGTTGGAATATCATCTAAGTATCATAAAAAACAAGGGTGCAATCTGGTTGCTTGACGGTAAAGCATACGTTGATGACAAACTAGTGGCTCAAGCTGAACTAAAAGCGATGGTTGTTGATAAATAATGGATAAAATATCCAAACTTGCCATCATCGAAGATGGTGCGACAATAGATAAAAATGTTGAAATTGGTCCATACTGTTTTATATCCCAAGATGCCATTATAGGTGAAGGCACAGTTATAGAGCAAGGAAGTTGCATATATGGCAAAACTTCTCTTGGAAAATTTAATCATGTGTTTTCTCATTCTGTTTTGGGCTCAATTCCTCAAGATTTAAAATTTTCCGGTGAGGATGTAGAATTGATTATAGGTGATTATAATAAAATTCGTGAATTTACGCTATTTAATCCCGGCACAAAAGGTGGTGGCGGCAAGACAATCATCGGAAATCATAACTTGTTTATGGGCTATGTGCATATCGGTCATGATGTGCTCATAGGAAATCACTGCATTTTAGCAAATGCGGCAACATTAGCAGGTCATGTAGAGATGGGTGATTATGTAGTAATCGGCGGGATGACTCCCGTACATCAGTTTGTACATATTGGAGATTTTTCGATGATAGCCGGTGCATCCGCACTTGCTCAAGACATTCCACCATATTGTATGGCTGAAGGAAACAGAGCAAGCTTAAGAGGTCTAAATTTAACAGGACTCAGGCGTCATGTACAAAGACAGGATATAGATGCGCTAAAGGCTGCTTACAAAGAATTGTTTGAAATGAAAAAACCATTAAAAGATGCTGCAAATGATCTGCTAGAATCAAGTGATAATTTTTATGTCCACAACATCTGTAACTTTATTTTAAAAACAAAACGCGGAATTCCGTATGAGAGGAAAAATTAATGGCAAATAGAAATTGTAGTTTTTGCGGTGCGCAAGAGAGTGAGAGTAACCCCGTGATAGCGGGACATAACGTTTACATATGTAAAAATTGTGTATTTTCGGCTTACAAGATTATGTTTGGAGATGAGCAGGAGTCTGATAACACTCAAAAATTAGATACCGATACAGTTTTGATAACACCCAAAGAGCTGCATAAATTTTTAAACCAGTATATCATAGGTCAGGATAAAGCAAAAAAACTGCTTAGCGTTGCGGTATATAACCATTATAAACGTATTTTTAAAAAAGACATCATAAAAGATGATGATACTGAGATAGCGAAATCTAATGTTTTATTAATAGGACCGACGGGAAGCGGTAAGACGCTTATGGCGCAAACAATAGCCAAAATTCTTCATGTACCAATAGCTATTGCAGACGCAACAAGCTTAACTGAAGCCGGATATGTAGGCGAGGATGTTGAAAATATTTTAACGAGACTTTTACAATCAGCTGACGGCGATATAAAAAAAGCGCAGCAGGGTATAGTGTTTATAGATGAGGTAGATAAAATATCACGTATGAGTGAAAATCGT
Organism: Helicobacteraceae bacterium; assembly: GCA_027023805.1. GTDB lineage: Bacteria > Campylobacterota > Campylobacteria > Campylobacterales > Sulfurimonadaceae > Hydrocurvibacter. The sequence continues at coordinate 47,015 of JALVUF010000007.1, read as the reverse complement.
TCAATCACACGAGATGTGTCAGGAGAAGGCGTACAACAGGCTTTGCTTAAAATTATTGAGGGCTCCATGGTAAACATCCCTCCAAAAGGTGGCAGAAAGCACCCTAACCAGGAGTTCACACAAATTGATACTTCCGGTATTTTATTTATCTGCGGTGGTGCTTTTGATGGTATAGACGACATCCTAAAAAGAAAACAGGGTAAAAATATTTTAGGATTCGGGCATGAGAAAAAGACAAAAGATGAGCAAAAACCAACATTAGATGCAGTTGAACCGGAAGACTTGATTCATTATGGGCTTATACCGGAATTAATAGGTCGTCTGCCAATTATTGCGTCACTTCAAGAAATAAGTGAAAATGAGATGGTTGAGATACTTACAAAGCCAAAAAATTCATTAGTGCGTCAATATAAAAAATTATTTGCCATTGATGATGTACAGCTTTCTTTTGAAGATGATGCATTGCTGGCAATTGCAAAAAAAGCGATAGTAAGAAAAACCGGCGCTCGCGGGCTAAGGGCTATATTGGAAGAAAATATGATAGATATTATGTATGAACTTCCACAGTATAAAGGGTATGAGATTGTAGTAACAGAAGATGTAATCCAAAATCATGAAAAACCTTTATACATTAAAAAAAATAAACAAAAAACTGCATAAAAAGGTAAGTAGATGATATTAAATAAACTTGTCGGTCTTTTTTCAAGCGATTTAGCTATCGACTTAGGTACAGCCAATACATTAGTTATTGTTAAAGGTAAAGGTATCATCATAAATGAACCATCAGTTGTTGCAGTCAAAATAAGTAAAAACGGACAACAAAAAGTCTTGGCAGTAGGTCATGAGGCAAAAGCCATGGTAGGCAAAACGCCTGGGAATATAACTGCAATTAGACCTATGAAAGACGGAGTTATTGCCGACTTTGATATAACAGAAAAAATGATACGCAAGTTCATAGAAAAGGCACATGGACGAAAAAATTTGCTAAGCCCTAGAATTATAATCTGTGTTCCATACGGCTTAACGCAGGTGGAGAGAAAAGCAGTTCGTGAATCAGCACTCAGCGCGGGCGCAAGAGAGGTTTTTTTAATAGAAGAACCGATGGCAGCGGCTATTGGTGCGGGTGTTAATATCCGTGAGCCTCATGGTAATTTAGTTGTTGATATCGGAGGCGGAACAACTGAAATTGGCGTTATTTCACTTGGCGGATTAGTGCTATCAAAATCTATCAGAATCGCTGGCGATAAGCTAGACCAGGCGATTGTAGATTATATAAAAAAGAAGTATAATCTCTTAATCGGTGAACGAACCGGCGAGGTCATAAAAATTGAAATTGGCACTGCCGTTGTACTTGAAGAAGATCTTTTTTTAAATGTCAATGGACGAGACCAGGTAGAAGGGCTTCTAACATCAATAGAACTCTCAAGCGAAGATGTAAGGGAAGCCATGAGCGAGCCACTTAGAGCTATCTCCGAAGCACTTCGAGACGTACTAGAGAAAATGCCTCCTGATCTAGCCGGAGATATCGTAAATAATGGCATTATACTAACTGGTGGCGGAGCCAATATTAGACATCTTGATAAATTTTTATCAGATATCATTAAAATACCTGTTTACGTAGCAGATGAGCCTTTATTGGCTGTTGCAAAAGGCACCGGGAAGGCGCTTGAAGAGATAGATCTATTGCAAGATTTATTTGACAATGAATAAAAAACTTTTTAGTTTTTTATTGTTACTTATCATTCTTTTTATAGGTGCTGTATATTACACCAATAATATACAATCTCCCATTTTATCCTTAACACATAAAATTCAAAATATCTATTTTGATACAAAAATATTTATTGACGATACTATACGAAAACATCTAAACCAGGCTAAATATATACAAAAAATGCAAGATAGACTAAAACAATGCAATAAAAATTTTCTAGTCAAGCAGCAATTAAAATCTCAAGTCAAGCAATTGCTTCAAGATCAAAACTCAACGCTAACGCTCAATCCCGATATTGAGCTAATACATGCTCTATCGTATGTAAAATTTGATAACTTTAACAGATTATGGATAAATATGCCTGATTTTAATAGTTCAAAAATTTACGGTTTAGTTTACAAAAATGATGTAGCCGGTATAATTATTGCAAAAGACAATAAACCAATGGCTCTACTAAATCAAGATCCAAAATGTGCCTATCCTGTTTTTATCGGCAGCAATAACGCGCCGGGAATAGCCTATGGCAACAATAACGGCACTATCATAGTTAACTACATACCATTATGGATGCATATAAAAGTTGGTGACAAAGTTATCACTTCAGGTCGTGAAAATCTTTTTTTTCAAGGTCTTAATGTCGGCACGATTATCAAAACAAGTCAAGAGCAAGGATATAGACAAGCGATCGTAAAACCTTTTTTTGTGCAACACGGCATCTCTTATTTTTATGCTATAAGGAGAGTTTTTTGAAAATTATCTTAGTTATTATCTTATCTGTCGGTATTGCCTTGGCAAAAACAAATACAGCTTTTATAGGTGCCGGAGCCTATATACAAACACAGCCATATAAAGGCGTGTCTGCAAGAATTGTTCCTTCTCCGGTTATATTTTTTGACAACAAAATCTTTTACATTAGATGGAGCAAGATAGGTATTTATTTAGCGGGCGAGAAAAAACAAAATTATAGCTGGGCACTCTCTTTGGCAGCACAACCCTGTACTTTTGGATACCAAGCCAGTAATTCCGATTCTTTAAAGGGTATGAGTAACAAAAACAATAGTGTTGAGGCAGGTCTGGAGCTTGACGCTACTTACAAAACACTCTTTTTAAATATACTTAGTTTTCATGATATCTTAAATGCCAGTAATTCATATATGGCTCATATTGAACTTGGAGATACACTAAAGTATAAAAACTTAACTTTTTATCCAAGCATACTGGCAATATACTATACCGATAAATTTAATAATTATTATTATGGCATCAACCGGCATGAAGCAACCCCGACGCGGCCATATTATCATGCAGGTGGAGGGTTTAACTATGCTGCTCAGACCTATATAAGATATAAAATAACAAAAAAATGGTATATTTTATCATACATCAGAGCAGAATATCTCAATAAAACGCTTCAAAAGTCACCAATTGTAAATAGTCGTTATATATATTCCGGACTTTTATCTGTTATATATAAACTCTCTTTTTAAAAAAGTGTTTTTTATCCTAGATTTAAGTGCTAGTTTAATATAATCACTTACTTATTGTATTAGATAAACAGCTGTACATTGAAACAGAAAAATATATAAAAAAGGTTAAAAATGCCAAAACGCACTGATATTGAAACAATACTCATCATTGGTTCAGGACCGATTATTATAGGTCAGGCGTGTGAGTTTGATTATTCCGGTACACAATCCGTTAAGACATTAAAAGAGCTTGGATATAAAGTAGTGCTTATTAACTCAAATCCAGCTACTATTATGACCGATCCTGAATTTGCCGACCGCACTTATATCGAACCGATTAAAGAAGATGTGATAGCAAAAATTATCGAAAAAGAGAATATTGATGCTATACTCCCGACAATGGGCGGTCAAACAGCTTTAAATGTTGCTATGAACATGTTTGAAAAAGGGATGCTTGAAGATGTTGAGTTCTTAGGTGCGAGTCCCGCTGCTATCAAAAAAGGCGAGGACAGACAGGCTTTTAAGGAAGCTATGATGAGACTTGGTATGGATCTTCCTATTTCACAATATGCCTACAATATCGATGAAGCCGTGCAAGCAGCCCAAAAGATAGGTTTTCCTCTTATCATAAGAGCTTCATATACGCTAGCAGGCGGCGGCAGCGGTGTAGCTTATAATATTGACGAGTTTAAGCTTTTAGCGCAACGCGGTCTTAACGAGTCGCCGGTGAGCGAAATACTTATTGAAGAGTCGCTTCTTGGCTGGAAAGAGTATGAGATGGAAGTTATACGAGATCATGCCGATAACTGCATCATCGTCTGCTCTATAGAAAACCTAGATCCAATGGGCGTTCATACCGGCGACAGCATAACAGTAGCACCGGCGCTTACACTTACAGATAAAGAATACCAGCGCATGCGTAATGCATCTTTTGCTATTTTACGAGAAATTGGTGTTGACACCGGTGGAAGCAATGTTCAGTTTTCCATCAATCCGCAAACAGGGCGCATGATAGTCATTGAGATGAATCCGCGCGTATCAAGATCAAGCGCATTAGCATCTAAAGCCACAGGGTATCCTATAGCCAAAGTCGCGACACTTCTTGCTGTTGGTTTCACACTAGATGAAATCACCAATGATATAACAGGAACATCAGCGGCTTTTGAACCTGTCATTGACTACATAGTGACAAAGATACCGCGTTTTACTTTTGAAAAATTTCCTGAAGCTGAAAATACTTTAAGCACAAGCATGAAATCTGTAGGCGAAGTCATGGCGATCGGACAGACATTTAAGGAGTCTATACAAAAAGCACTGTGTTCGCTTGAGACCGGACTTTGCGGTTTTGATGAAATGAATGTTGATGATGATATGCTAATGCATGAAATCAGGCGTCCAAATGAAGACAGGATACTCTATATAGCTGAAGGGTTTAGACGTGGTGTGAAGCTTGATGATATTTTTCAAGCTTGTCATGTTGACCCATGGTTTTTATATCAAATCCAAGAGATAGTAGAGTCCGAACAAAATATAATTATAGATATACTACAAAATGAACAGATGTTACGAAAAATCAAGAGCGACGGATTTTCAGATTTAAAAATTATGGAGCTAATCAATAAAAATTCAAATACTAAAATCACTCAAGACGATATCTTTAAAGCAAGAAAAGATTTACATGTAACTAAGACATACAACGAAGTGGATACATGTGCGGCTGAATTTCAGGCACTCACACCGTATCTTTATTCAACAACTACAATATCAAAACTACCGGATAATCATAAAAAAACTAATATCAAAGAGAAAAAAGTTCTAATCATCGGTGGTGGGCCAAATCGTATAGGACAAGGCATAGAGTTTGATTACTGTTGCGTGCATGCAGCTTTTGCACTAAAGGATATGGGTATAAAAACCATAATGTATAATTGTAATCCTGAGACAGTATCTACTGATTATGATATCTCAGATATTTTATATTTTGAACCAATCGATTTTGAGCATGTCTGCGAGGTCATTCAAAGAGAAGATCCTGATGGAATTATTGTCCATTTCGGTGGACAGACACCGCTTAAACTAGCCCATGCACTAACTAATATTGGCGCTAGGATATCCGGTACTCCTGCCTCAGTTATAGATTTAGCAGAGGACAGAGAAAAGTTTTCACAATTTATTACGGACAATCATTTAAAGCAGCCGCCAAATGGATTGGCAAGGACAAAAGAGGAAGCATTTACCATTGCTAATGAGTTAACTTACCCTGTTTTGGTTCGCCCCTCATATGTACTAGGCGGAAGAGGCATGCGTATAGTCTATAATGAAGATGAGTTGAAAAAATATATGGATCTAGCCGTTTTAGTCAGTCATGATGCGCCTGTTTTGGTTGATAAATTTTTAGATCAGGCTATAGAACTTGATGTTGATGCTATAAGCGACGGAAAAGATGTGTATATCGGTTCTGTTATGCAGCATATTGAAGAAGCCGGTATTCATTCCGGTGATAGCGCCTGCTCACTTCCTCCTGTCAATTTAACAAAAGATATGATTGAACAGGTTGAACAACAAACCAAGACAATAGCCCTCAATCTAGGAGTTTGTGGACTTATGAATGTTCAGTATGCAATATATGAAGATGAAATCTATCTAATTGAAGTAAATCCGAGAGCTTCGCGCACAGTCCCGTTTGTCAGCAAGGCAACGGGTATGCCTTTGGCAAAAGTGGCAACACGAGTCATGATGGGAGACATGTTAATTGATGCTCTACGGTATTATGATAACTACAATATTGTTACAAAACAAAATGGTCTTTTAAAACCAAAACTTAAAAACCACTGTGCCGTCAAAGAGGCTGTTTTTCCGTTTAATAAACTATATGGTGCTGATTTGGTGCTTGGACCAGAGATGAAATCAACCGGTGAAGTTATGGGGGTTAGTAGAAATTTTGGTATCAGTTTTGCTAAAGCGCAACTAGCCTGCGGCAATTCTATTCCCACATCAGGCACGGCATTTTTATCATTTATAGATATGGATAAAAAGAATGCTCCCCAAATCGCAAGAGGTTTAATCGAACATGGTTTTAATATCATAGCCACAAAAGGTACCGCAGCAGTTATAAATCAGGCGGGCATTGCATGTAAAACCGTATTAAAGATATCTGAGGGTCGTCCAAACATTGAAGATAATATAAAAAACGGTGAAATAACAGTTGCAATAAATACCTCTGATAATAATACATCCAAAAAAGATGCCGTCGTTATCAGGCAAGAGGTCCTTAGGCAAAATATAGCATATTTTACAACTCTAAGTGCAGCGCGTGCCATGATAGCTGCCCTAGCGCAGATGAGTGACCCGTCTTGGAACGAACCGCAATCCATTCAAGATTTTCTCATTTAAATGAGTATCACTCTTATACAGACTGATACGACGGTAGGGTTTGTAAGTCAAGATGCCGCTTCGCTTGAAGAGGCAAAACAAAGATCTTCAACAAAACAATTCTTAAAAGTTTATCCATCATTTAAAAAGTTTAAACATAACAACAATAGAGTGCCTGTAAAGTTTAAAACAATGTTAAGAAGATCTTTTAATACAACTTTTATCATTAAAAACCGAGCTTCAAGAGTCGTAAAAGACAAAATACATTTAAAATTTTTAAAAAAATATAACTGGCTCTACTCTACATCAGCAAACCAAAGCGGTTGTGACTTTAATATTTTATACTGCCTGAGCCACAGCGATATTATCATTGAAGATAATCGTGGCTTTACACAAAACAAACCTTCAAAAATATATAAGCTGGCAAACAGCACAATAAAAAGGGTACGATAAATGAAAAAAATTAATATAAAAAAAATCATTAAAGAAATAGTTGTTTTTGCTGTCGCTTTTTTTATAATCTCAAATATATTGAGTTACTTTAACGCTCCAAAACTCTCATCAAACAAGCTGTCGTATTTTAGTGCAACAGCAATTGGCGGTAAACTCTTTTCCTCGCAAACCAAACATCATAAACCACTTCTCATCCATTTCTGGGCTACATGGTGTCCTATTTGTAAAATAGAAAATAGCAGTATTAGTGCCTTATCATCAAAGTTTGATGTTATAACCATAGCAGAGAGTTCAGGTAGTAATAAAAAAATAAAAAAATTTCTACAACAACATCATCTTAAATTTCAGGTAATAAATGACAAAAATGGACTTATTGCATCACTTTTTAAGGTAAAAGCCTTTCCGTCATCTTTTATATATAATCAAAAAAATAAGCTAAAATTTGTGGATGTAGGATACAGTTCATATCTTGGCTTGTATGCAAGATTACTATATAGTAGCGTTTTTTAAAATTTTAACGCAATATTTTTTGAGCTAGACACATCAATCCAATCTGACCGTTACAGAATATTCATGAGCCGTCAGACCTTCTGCTTTTGCAATCTGCGCACAATCTTTACCAATGGCTTGAAGCCCTTCTTTGCTAAAGGAGATAATAGAGCTTTTTTTCATAAAGTTCTCAACCCCAAGTGGAGAGTAAAATCTTGCTGTCCCTCCGGTTGGAAGAGTATGATTTGGACCAGCCATATAATCACCTATCGCCTCAGGAGTGTTATGACCTAAAAATATAGCTCCTGCATGTTTTATAAACGGTAAAAGCTCAAAAGGATTACTGGTTGCTACCTCTAAATGCTCCGGAGCAATTTTATTCATTAAGCTAATTGCTTCTTTCATATCTGAAGTTATGATAATTGCTGCTCTGTTTTGTATGGATTTACGTGCAATCTCTTCTCTTGAAAGCTTGCCTAACCACGATTTGATTTCGCTTTTAACCTCATCTGCTACACGGCTTGAAGGTGTAATTAAAATAGAACTAGCCATCTCATCATGCTCAGCTTGAGAAAGCATATCAATCGCTAAGTGGTTGGTATTGGCACTCTCATCGGCTAAAATTCCAATCTCACTAGGACCGGCTATCATATCAATATTAACATCTCCAAACACCATTTTCTTAGCAGTAGCTACAAAAATATTACCAGGACCCGTAATTACGTCAACTTTTGGAATCGTCTGAGTCCCATAAGCCATAGCCGCGATAGCACTTGCTCCTCCTGCTTTATACACTTCATCAACACCACAAAGATGGCATGCCGCTAACAGTAGTTCATTTGGTTCATTATTGGGTGTTGGAGTACAAATAACGATTTTTTGTACGCCGGCCACTTGTGCAGGTATGACGTTCATAAGCAAAGATGAGGGATATGCTGCTTTTCCTCCAGGTATATACAAACCGGCAATATCAACAGGTGTAACTTTTTGTCCTAAAATAGTGCCATTGCTCTGTGTATCAAACCAGCTTTTTGGTTTTTGCATTTCATGGTATTGTTTGATTCGCTCATAAGATACATGTAACGCACTTTTTAAATCGGCATCTAAATTATCATAAGCTTGTCTCATCAGCCCAGTGTCAATTTTAAGGTCATTATCAGTAACAGGCCTCCAATGATCAAATTTTTCAATGTGTTGTTTTAGTGCACTGTTTTGCTCTTCTTTGATCTCTTTAATTATACCGGTCACTATTGCAGATACCTGATCAATATCCACTGCCCCTCGCTTAAGTAATTCAGAAAATACATTATCAAAATCACTATCTATACTTTTTACAAAAATCATCTCTTCCCTTTATCTAGCCAAATTTAAAGTCATACTAATTGAGAGTCGGTCAATTTATATACCTGTTCGTTTACATATCTCTTTAGCTGTATCTGCTAAATCTTTATCGCTTACGTCGATAATTATATCTGCTATCTTTCTATACTCTTTCTTTCTATCTTTATATAAAGATTTTGCTTTTGCCACATCTTGAAATAATGGTCGTTTTTTTAATTTTTTTTCAGCATTTTCGTGCTTTAATAATCTTTCATAAATCTTATCAAATGGCGAATCCAGTAAAACAACTGTGCCTATTTTATGAATATTACCGACTTTGAAAAAACCGCCTCCGGTTGATATCAATGTCTTTTTAACATTATATTCCAGCCATTTAGCCATGTTTTTTTCTAAAACTCTAAAATATTCCTCACCATGCATTGCAAAAATCTTTTTAATGGACATATTCTGCCAGCTTTCAATCAAATCATCCGTGTCTATACACATGATTTTACTTTGTCTGGAGACCTCTCTTGCCACGCTTCCTTTACCTACACCCATAAAGCCGATTAGTATTATGTTGTTCAAACAATTATCCAATATATATATTTTAAAAATTATACTCAAAAAAACCTTGATACCAATATAAAAAGTATCGACTCAAGTATTTTAAAAGAACACTTATGTATAATGATAATAAAAGATTAAAGAGAGAAACATGAGTATGCATATTTTTGATTTTATAAAACCTGGTGTATTGTCAGGTGATGATGTTAGTAAAGTTTATCACATAGCACAACAAGAAGGTTTTGCACTGCCTGCTATTAATGTCGTAAATACCGATTCTATAAATGCCGTATTAGAAGCCGCCAGAGATGTTAATTCTCCAATTATTATACAATTTTCAAACGGAGGTGCTTCATTTTTTGCTGGACAGGGACTAGATAATAGTGATTTCAAAGCTTCAGTTGCCGGTGCTGTTTGTGGTGCTAAATATATACATGATATATCTAAGGCTTACGGTGTAGCTGTTATCTTGCATACAGACCATGCCGCACGTAAACTTCTTCCATGGATTGATGCACTCTTGCAAGCGGGAAAACAACATTTCAAAGAGACCGGTAAACCGCTCTTTAGTTCACATATGATCGATTTATCTGAAGAGACACTAGAGCAAAACATCTCTACATGTAAGCAGTATCTTGCACAACTTGATGAAATTGGCATGACACTGGAGATAGAGCTAGGTGTTACCGGCGGAGAGGAGGACGGAGTTGATAACACTCATTTAGATAACTCTTTACTTTACACGCAACCTGAAGATGTAGCGTATGCTTATGAACAACTATCTCAAATAAGCAGCAGATTTACAATAGCGGCATCTTTTGGTAACGTACATGGAGTATATAAGCCGGGAAATGTTGTTCTTACACCAAAAATTTTAGACAATTCGCAAAAATTTATAGAAGTAAAATATAATACAAAGAAAAAACCTGTAAGATTTGTATTCCATGGTGGAAGCGGCTCAAGCAAAGAAGAGATACGAGAGGCGATAGGATATGGTGTGGTTAAGATGAATATCGACACAGATACACAATGGGCTACGACAAAAGGCGTTAAAGAGTATATGGATAAATATCAAGATTATCTAAAAACTCAAGTCGGTAACCCCGAAGGCGGAGATAAGCCAAATAAAAAGTATTATGATCCAAGAAAATGGATACGAAAAGGGCAGCTCTCATTAACACAACGCGCTAAAGATGCTTTTAAAGACCTGAATGCTTTAAATAGAAACTAAAAGAACGCTTTTATCTGGCATATCTAGCCAGCATACTGGCGTTACCGGTTAATCCTCCACTGTGAATATACAAAATCTCCCCATCCGTATTCTCCAATAAAAGTTTCCATAATTTCGGTGCATAAAGCAGATCAAACTCAATACCGCACTCTTTTAATTGCATATATAGCTTATAAAACTCCGGATACGGCTTTGCAAAATGATATTTTTTAGATGATTCTAAGATTTTAAGATTGTCCGGTACTTTCTCAAGAGCACTCATCTGCTTAAGCAGATACGTTTTATCTCCTATACTAGGAGTTGTAAAAACAGTAAAGTCAGGTAATTCTTTTGCCAAATATAACGCTGTAGTACCGGTTCCTGATGGTGTTGCCAATCTTTTATCTTTTAGTCCTGCTTCACGTATCTCATGAGCCAATTGTCTAATCCCCGGCAAAGCATCATGACCGGCTCCGCCTTGATGAACCAAATAACTTCTTTCATCTATACTTAGCGATAATGAAGCAATAAAATCGCGATATATAGGCATATCCAAGGCTTTATGCTGCATGCCAAATCTAAGTGCTATATGATAATTAGAGCTTTGAAGAAAATGAGATATGTCAACTTTTTTCGTATAGTATATAAAACGCCAGTTTTTTTGACTGCAAAGTGCGGCCAAGGCTACCATAGCATTAGATTGCACTCCCCCATAGGAGATAACCGTATCTATACATAATTTATCTAGAGTTATTAAAGAAAAGAGTTTTCTATATTTATTACCGCTTAAAAACGGGTCGATAAGATCATCACGCTTAACATAAAACTTGCGTTGTTTAAAAGTAAACTCCTCAATCGGAGAGTTTACTTGAGTATTAGTTGTTAGGATAGACAATATGAGCAGACGCTTTTAACGCTTGTATTTTCTTTTGAATAATAGTTCTAAACTTATCCATTTTAATACGTTGCTTAATATACCCTGCTACTGCTTTTAACGGTAATGTAACTGCCGGTTTTTTACTTTGAAGATAAATAACATGGTAACCAAATTGTGTTTTAACAGGCTGCAATGTAATATGACCTACTTTTAACGCAAAAACAGCTTTGTCAAAAGCCGGCACCATTTGTCCTCTTGAAAAAGTACCTAAATCTCCACCTTTGGAAGCTGACGGTCCAACTGAATCAGCTTTAGCAAGAGAGATGAATTTTTCTTTTAGCGCCTGACCTTTCAAGCCCTTCAACTCATCAATAATCTTTACGGCCTCAGCTTTTGTTTTTACCAAAATATGACGCGCATGAACAGTTGCGCCTTCTTTAAATTCTGATTTGTTCTTATTATAATATGCAACAATTTCTTTACGTGATACATGTATTTTTGATGCTACATCTTTTTGCCAAAGTTGCATTGCGATACGCTTTTTAATCTGCTTTGTTACCAATGCAAGAGCTTTTTTAAATTTGGGAGTCTTCTCAATTCCCATTTTCACCGCATTATCATACACGATTCTTTGTGTTATCATGTCTTTTAATATTCGATGCTTTAACTGTGTCTGTTTTGACATCGGTAAAGTTTTAAACCGACCTTGTGTCGCCTGCATTAATACCTGATTTACCTCTTGAGACGTAATGGCTTTACCATTAACAGTTACTAACGTCGTAGCACATACCGACACGGCTGTCATCAACACAGCTACTAACATGGATTTTAAAATATTCATACTTACCCTTTATTTTTATGATTTTATTAGTTTAGTATCAATTTACTAACAAAGATTAAACAGGTTTTACTTTTTTCGGATATTATTGTAAAAACTTTCCAAAAAAGGATTGAGTAACATGAAGATGGCGACAAAACAGGAAATTTTAGATATTTCACGATTATTATTACAGTATTATGACAATGCCGTGACTGAGCTAAATTATCGAAATGCCTATGAGCTGGTAATTGCAGTATCACTCTCTGCGCAATGTACGGACAAGCGTGTAAATCTCATCACTCCAAAACTTTTTCAAAAATATCCGGATGTCTATTCATTAGCCGATGCCTCGCAAGATGATATTAAAGAGATATTGAAAAGTTGTTCATTTTTTAATAATAAAGCTAAAAATATTATAAAAATGGCGCAAAGAGTCGTTGAGGTCTTTAACGGTGAAATACCATTGAATGAAAAAGATCTTATCTCGCTTGCCGGAGTAGGACAAAAAACCGCCCATGTAGTTTTGATTGAATATATGGGCGCAAACTTAATGGCGGTAGATACGCATGTTTTTAGAGTTGCGCATAGACTTGGATTAAGTAAAGATAAAACTGCTATTCAAACTGAAGCCACTCTGGTCAAAAAATTACAGCATAACCTTCATGCCTTTCATCAGGCCATGGTGCTTTTTGGTCGATATATTTGTACGGCTAAAAATCCTAAATGCGATAGCGAATGTTTTTTACAACCTTATTGTAAGAGTTCTGATAGCTTTAAAGCCAGATAAGCATTGTGATGATACAAAATTATGCTAAAATTAAATGTAAATTAACCTCAAAGGCATCATATGGCTAGACTCTCAATTATAATATTGCTAATATTGCCTTTTATCATGACAGGTTGTGTAAATAGGCGCGGTATATCTGCGACATACTATAATGATTGCTCCCAATATTATGACGCTCGGGGGTATTATCATAAAGTATGCGATAAAAATATGATAAATTATAAAGATATTAAAGATGAATTTTATAAAGAGTTTGGCAAAAAAAAGCCGCCACCGCCAAATGTTTGGCGATGATTTAAAAACAGATACTATTTATAAGCTATAAAAGTTGCAAAATTACCCCATCTAAAAAGCACTTCACAGTGTCTAAAGCCGCATTTTCTTAACATGCTGATATTTTCCGCCTCGCTATATGGAACTAAAACATTTTCCAAAGCCTCTCTTTTTTGCATGATTTCATACTTAGAATAGCCGTTTTTTTCTTTAAACTGATGATAATAATCAATTAAAAGTTTATTTAATTTCTTATCCTCGCTGATCAATTTTTCACTAAATAAAAATATACCGTCACAATCAAGCTTATTAAAGATTTTCGATATAAATTGCTCCCGCTCAAGAGGTCTAATAAACTGCAAGGTGTAATTGCTCAAAAAAACATCTGCCGTTTTGTAATCAAACGATAATATATCATCACAATACAATCTCACTGATGATGATAGTGCATTTACTTTATTTTTCGCCTGCTTTATCATAGCAATAGAGTTATCAATGCCAATCAGCACAGCTTTGTCATCCCTTATGGAGGCTTCTATGTTTAAAAGAGTGGATGCAGTAGAACACCCAAGATCATAAACAATCATTTTATTTTTATTAGACGCGGATATTGCTTTACATGTAATATATTTAACGATATCCTGAGCCTCTTGATAAAACGGTATAGATCTGCTCAACATATCATCAAAAACGCTGGCAACACCTTCATCAAATTCAAATTGCTTTTCAATCGGTATTTTAAAAATTTTATCTTTCATGTACATTAGTTTATATCTATTTTGCTAAACAGTAGGTTAATTTAGATATAATTCATAAAGAAAAAAAACCAGCAAAAAAGTACTATTATGCGATTTACTGTTGATCAATACTGTCAAACATTCGGATTACAAAAAGATGTTGTTTTATTTAAATTAAAAACGGATCAATTAAATTATATAATTGAAGATGACACGACATATATTATAGTGACAAAAAGCTCACTAGACAAAGAACAAAGAAACAGTCTAAAAAATAACAGCGGTACACCACAGCCTGCTGTTAACAAATCGGCAAAAACAACTGTCAGATTTATATTATCGCTATATAAACAGGAAAATCAACTTTTAAAAGATAAAATTAAGCAATTAGAATTAAAAATTGACCGGCTTGTTGCAGACAAAGAGCAGATGCTTCGTGACGAAAGAGATAAAATAGAGCAACTCTACACAACAAAAGATGATCAGCTAAAGCAAATACTTGAGCTGATAAACACAAAGTTTTTGCAAAACCAGTCTCAAGATAGACATGAAGAAGATATAATTAATGTTTCCCTACAAAATCCATCAGCACTAATAGAACTTAAAGAATATCTAAAATCTATTGATCTTACCTCGCCTCAAAAAAAGAGGATTAAAAAAAGGTTTATCCAAGCTGCAAACCAAGATATACGGATTATACAGCAAAACGGTAAAATATATTTAGATTTTGCAAAATATGATTATACAGATTTATTTGAAATATTATAAAAGTTGATGATTCTATTTTAGCATCTCAAGAAAAAATAAACAAAGTTAATCTAAGTCTTTGGTTTCCAATACTTTTGAATGCACCACTGTCTTTTTATTCATTAAATCAAACTCCTCCCCTACACTCAAAGCATCAATATTTATAACTTTACCCTCTTTACTAACTTGAGCAAAGCCGCGTATGATTTTTTTAGACGGGTTATTGGCTTGAAAATTTTCAAACAAAGAGTTTATCTTTGTGCGTTTATTATCGATAATCATACGCATTTGATGATCATATCTACTTTGCCATGGACTGAGATGTTGTTTAAACTGTTCAAGCTTAAATAGTATCTCAGCTAAAAACCTTGACCGCAATTGCATTATCTCATCTTTTTTATGTATTAATCGCTGTTGCAGTGAATTTTTGCTATATAGATTAAACAGATGAGCAAGCTCGGTTTTTTGTTTAGTTAAAACGGTCGATATTGCACTGTTATATTGTTGCATAAGCGCGTCTATAGTTTGATAAAGCTCATTACACTCCGGCAATATCATCTCCATAGCGGCACTAGGAGTAGGTGCTCTTACATCTGCCACAAAGTCAGATATTAACCAATCTATCTCATGTCCTACGGCTGAGACAATAGGTGTTTTTGCGTTAAATATAGCATCTGCCACAATCTCTTCATTAAATGCCCATAAATCCTCTATACTACCGCCACCGCGACTGATTACAATAGTATCATACCCTTTTGTATCACTTAGTTTAATGGCGTTGGCTATCAAAGGCGCACTACTCTCACCTTGCACTAAAACATCATAAATATCAATCTCTACAAGCCTATATCTCTTTTGCGCCACGCGCAACATATCTTGAAGTGCCGCACCTGTCGCAGAGGTTACCAAGGCTATGTGTTTTGGAAATTTTGCAATGACTTTTTTTGTTGTTGGATCAAAATATCCTTTTAAAGAGAGTTTTTCTTTTAACTGCTCATATGCCAAAGCCAGCGCCCCATGACCTGCAGGCTCTATCATAAAACAATTGATCTGATACTCGCCTCTTGGCTTATAAACGCTAATAGCACCATCGATTAAAACTTTAAGACCCTCTTTTAGCTTGAACTTCAACTTAACTGCATTTCCCCTAAACATCACACATCTAATAGCAGATGAGTTGTCTTTTAGCGTAAAATATATATGTCCGCTGTTATGAAATGTAATTCTTGAAAGCTCCCCTTCAACTAAAATCTTAACAAAACTGCTCTCTATAAGAGTTTTAATCTGTTCATTTAATGATGATACGCTTAAAGTATGCATGTTTATCTTTTTCTGGCAATTATAAGTGTTGAAATATCCATTGAAAAACTTTTTGTATATATAATGTCAAACCCTGCATCTTTTAGTTCATTTTGCATATTTGAAACCGTTGAAAACCCTTCTATAGAATTTGGAAGATATTCATATGCTTCCAGATTTTTGGAGATAAAACCCCCGATTTTTGGAAGAACTTTATGCATATATATATCTCGAATATTGCCAAACAATGAGGTTTTCTCATTTTTCATAAATTCTAAAATAACAACAAGCCCATTAGGTTTCAATACTCTGTTAAACTCAACAAGCGCCTCTTTTCTATGCACGACATTTCTAATCCCGTAAGTAATACTGAGTATATCGCAACTGCTGTCATCTATGGGAATTTCTGTTGCTTGGGCAGTATGATATGAAAAATAAGGAAACTTCTCTTTAGCAACGCCTAGCATGCCTACAGATGGATCAACACCTATTATATGATCTATTTCTATATCTAAAGAGTCTGCCTGTTTTTGCCAATAGTCCATCATGTCGCCTGTACCGCATGCCACGTCCACGATTTTGTTATAATGGTGCTTTTTGCTATATTTAAAAGCAAGGTTACAAGCTTTTTTTCGCCAGCTTTTATCTACACCCATACTCATAATACGGTTTGCCTTATCATATGTCGGAGCAATATTATCAAACATCGAAACTATTTTGTCTTGCTTTTGCACACTCTATCCTTTATCTTGTTTCATCCAAATCAATATATCATCAAAATATTTGCTTACATGTAAAAATCTAAAATTTATTTTAGTTGCTCCGTATCCTACGCCCACATCACACGCAGGAGCGACAAATGATAAATAGCAATCTACATAAGGCTTACTAATCTCAAACATCGATGTTCCGCCCTCTATCATAACTAAACGATAATTTTTTATTAATTCAAAGTTATCTTCAATCATCACCTTTCTATTTGGTACATTAAACAATGGTATATTATGGTCAAAATCTTTACTCCTTGATACAATTAAAACATCAGGAGCGCCACCGCCTACCATTCTCGCGTCTAATGTCGGCCTATCCTGTCTTACGGTATTTCCGCCTATCACCAGCAAATCACAAACATCTCTTAAAGCATGCACTAGTTTTCTTGATTGTCGTGAACTAATAATTCCACCGTCAATACTGCCGTTTAATCGTTGAGCAAGTTTAAAAAAAACAAGACTCTTTTTCTGCCATGCATTAAAAGGAAACAACAGATCATCAGCTTCTTGCCTTAATGATGATATATTGGTTGTGATATTGCTATCTTGCAAAAGCCTTATCCCGCCTTTTGCCGCTTTTGTCTCATCTTTAGCTCCAATAATAATGCGCCTTATATGAAGATGACAAATTAAAAGTGCACACGAAGGTGTTTTACCTACATGCGCACACGGCTCCAGCGTTACATAAAGTGTACACTTGGAAAATATATTATTATGATTATCTAATAAAAATTGATGAATATCATGCGATGAAGAACAAGATAAGATGGATGTATCGTTTGTCAGCTTAACATATGCATCTTGAAGTGCTAAAACTTCTGCATGCGCGCAACCTGCTTTTTCATGTGCTCTTAAAGCTAAAAGAGAGCCATTATGATCTACTATGCAACATCCAACAGCGGGATTGGGGTAAGTAAGGAGTTGGAACTTCCATGCTTCTTTAATGGCAAGTTCCATAAAAAAAGTATCATCAATTACCATTTTATATAGGTTCGTGCCTTTATGATATCGCCGATAGCTACGACTTTGTTGTCCACATCTGTTTCAATATAAAGCTCCTTCTCTTTTACCTCTTTTAGCAAACCTTCAATTTTCTCTTTATCTGTAGTTGTTATTTTAACAAGCTCACCTACAGAATTTAAAAAATGATGCAAAGAAGACAACTTTCTCTCAAGACCGGGGGTACCGACTTCAAGCCTGTATTCTCCCGATGTTGGAGGCGTTACGTCCAGTAAAGGAGAGATCAGATGAGTTAGTTCAACACATCTATCTAAACTTGCGCCCTTTTTATCAGGTTCCTGGACACTGATTCTATATATAGTTTCACCATTTTCATGAACTAAGGCAACATCATACAAAACAAGGTCAAGAGATTTAACAACAGATTCAATATTTTTTTTAAGATTCATTTTTTCTCTCTTTTTCTATACGCTTAAACAGTTCGTCAATTTTTTGAGCTTTTTGTATCTGCTCGTCAAATATAAAAGTTAATCTTGGAGACTTGAACCAGCCTTGATCTTTCATACAATAATTTTCTATAATAGGTGCAACTTTTTTAAGTTGCTTAGTATAAAACAGTTGCTCATCTTCAAGCAGACTTGTACTATCAAGATAAACTTTTGCATCACTTCTGCCACGTGAACACTTCACATCAAGAATATCTAAGACATGCATTCTACTATCATTTAAAGAGCTTAGAGCCTCGGGGATAAGCTCTTGCAAAATTGATTCTGTTCGTTTTACTTTAATCTGGGCAGGCGTCAAAGAGAAATCCTCTCCTCAATTTTAGTAAATGTTTCAATAACATCGCCAACAACCACGTCATCGTATCCTTTAATTACAACACCGCATTCATAACCGTTACCAACTTCAGCAACATCATCTTGAAATCTTTTCAGTGATGTCAGCTCTCCCTCAAAAGTAACCACACCCTCACGTATCACTCTCACAAGACCGCCTCGTATAAGCTTGCCGTCAACAACAACACAACCTGCAACCATACCGCCTTTTGGTATTTTAAAAGTCTCGCGAACTTCTGCTTGACCTGTATTTTTTTCTAAATACTTAGGGCTCATCATGCCTGTGAGCATACCCGTAATATCATCAATAAGTTGATAAATTACAGAATATGTTTTAATCTCAACGCCTTTTTGCTTAGCTGCAGCTTTTACAGCTCCTGTAGGGCGAACATTAAACCCGACAAGCATACTATTTTGGCTATTTGTAACTAGCTCAACATCATTTTCTGTAATACCGCCTACTCCGCTTGATATAATATTTACTTTCACTTCATCATTTCGCAACTGCAATAGTGTACTTCTGATAGCTTCAAGTGAACCGTGAACATCCGTCTTTAAAACAAGGTTTAATGTTTTTAGCTTACCCTCTGCAATCAATGATGTTAATTCATCAAGCGTTGTTTTATTGCTTCTTGAGAGTTCTTTTCGTCTCTCATATTCATACCGTTTTTGAGCATATTCACGTGCTTGTTTATCTGAATCCATAACTACCATGGTTTCACCGGCTGCTGGAACTTCATTTAATCCTACGACAATAGCCGTATGGCTTGGTTTTAATTCCTTAATATTGTTTTTGTTATCATCAATCATAGCTTTCACTCTTCCGTATGATTGACCGCACACAACATAATCACCCACTTTAAGTGTTCCATTTTGAACAATCACGGTAGCCACTGCCCCGCGCCCTTTTTCAAGTGAACTCTCTACAACCACTGCTTTAGCTTCTACGTTTTCGTTAGCTGTTAACTCCAATAATTCAGAAGTAAGTAAAATATTTTCTAAAAGATCATCAATGCCTGCTCCTGTTTTTGCAGATACGGCAATAAACTCAGTGTCTCCTCCCCAGTCGGTTGGGTTAATGCCATGTTCTGCCATTTGACCTTTTACCAAATCTGGATTTGCATTTTCTTTATCCATTTTATTTAATGCGACAATAATAGGTGCGCCTGATTCTTTAGCTATCTCAATAGCCTCTATTGTTTGTGGTTTTACTCCATCATCAGCAGCTACGACAATAACTATTATATCCGTAATGTTTGCCCCTCTTTTACGCATCGAACTAAACGCTGCATGACCCGGAGTATCCAAAAATGTAATCGGTTTACCATTTTGTTCGACCATGTACGCACCTATATGCTGTGTTATGCCACCGGCTTCGCTGTTTGCTACTTTTGCATTACGTATCGCATCTAAAAGAGATGTTTTTCCATGATCTACATGCCCCATAATGGTTATAACAGGCGGTCGCTGTGTAGAATCATCTTCCTCTTCAAGAATTGTTTCCGCATAGTCATCTTCATAATTAAAAGCATCTTTTAAATCTACTGTGCTGACCTGGACATCAAACTCTTCTGCTAATATCTCTATCTCGTCTTTACTCAAAAAATCATTTTTTGTCATCATAAGACCCAAATCAAAAAGTGTTTTGATTATATCTGCAATAGGACGATGGAGCTTTTCTGCAAATTCATATACGCGTATATCTTCAGGAATCTCAACATGCGTAACAGGTCCATCAGACGTCTTATCTTTAATATATTTTTTGCGTTTATCTCGTGCTACTTTTCGTTGTCTTTTTCTACCTGATTGTTTTTTACCGGAGTTTCTTCCAATAGGTTTTGGAGCAGAAGGCTTTCTAGGCTCCTCTTTAACTTGCATATCTTGTGAAATATTTAAATCTACAAGCACTACTTCATCACTTGAATAGTCCATAGAAACTTCACTAAGCGACGCTCCAAATATATCAAGCTTATCCCCTTGTGAGTGTTTTTTATTGTGTGTGGAGCTTGCGGCTTTTTGTTTTTTCTTTCTTGCATGTAGCTCCGCAAGTGCTTCTGCACTCATTTTACCATAACTAGACACTTTTCTAAGATTGTCACTTCTTTTGATCACAACATCTTGGTTTTCTGGTTTAGCTTTTCTTTTTTTGACTATTTTTAAGCCTGATACTTTAGCGGCAGAGACCTTGCTTACAGTAATCTTATCTAAAACAGAAGGCTTTTTAAGTGATTTTTGCATCTTTGATTCATCCTCGGCAGGAACTTTTGCCTCTGCTTGCTGAGCATTTGTTTTTTCAACTGTTGTTTCAGATACAGGCTCTTTTATTGTTTCAACTGTTTTTTCAGATACAGGCTCTTTTTCAACTGCTGAGGGCTGTTTTTTTATAATATTTTTTGGCTGTGCGGGTGCACTTATATTCTCAGCTAAACCATTCATCATATAATTAACTATTTTTTCTGCTTCTTCCATAGATACTGTACTAGATGCGGTTTTTAATTCCACACCCATATCTAAAGCTTTTTTAACAACCTCTTTAGAAGTTACTCCTAATTCTTTTGCTATTTCGTGTACTCTAACTTTTTCCATTATGAGCTGCAATCTCCTTTAATTGATTAGACAAATATGTTGCATCTGCACTTCTGCATTGACGCATAAGTGATTTGGTATATTTTTTTTCATTTTTTAGACAATCGAAGCAAACATAAAAACTTCTACCAAATTTTGTAAATTCACCCAATAGACCGTCTTTGCATTGCAATCTTAATAATACATCTGATGAAAATCTTCCTCTGCATGCAATGCACATTCTAACTGGTTTTTTGTTCATTGACGGCATTATATCCAAATATTACTGTATTTTACTACCGCTCTATCATTAAGCCTGCGTTATCAAAATTCAAACATTTTATATCCATGTCTGTAAATTTTTGCTTAAGCTTATTTACCAACGATGATGCATCTTCATCATAAACCATAGAAAAAAATGATGAACCGCTTCCTGAGAGCGTACTCATTAATGCTCCATTTTCAAGAGCGGTTTTTTGAACCAAAAAAAGTTCAGGAAGCATTTTCATACGTACCTTTTGATGAAATCTATCTTGGGTTGCCAATCTTAGCATCTCCCAGTCTTCATTAAAAAATGCTGCTACAGTTAAGGCGGTATGAGAAAGATTGTAAATAGCATTTTCTTTTGAGTAAGATTTTGGAAGCAGTGTACGAGATCTTGAGGTATTTATTGGCTTACTTGGCACCGCAATAATCGCCTTTAGGTAATCTGGCAGATGTTTTTTTTGTGAAAAAACCTTATTCTTCTCTAAAGTTGCAGCATTAAAGCCACCCATAACAGCGGGAGTAATGTTATCAGGATGCGGTTCGTAAGCTAAGGCATAATTTAAAATTCTCCGCTTAGAGACTCTTACTCCGGCAGCTTCATGAGCAGATGCAATCGCACTTACAATGACAGCAGATGAACTTCCCATTCCTCTTGACATAGGAATTTGATTATAAAATGTAAATTTAAACTTTTGCTGACTCTGGGTTAAGCGAGTATAATGATCATTAAAAATACTGACAAACAGATTGTTGCCTTTAAGTCTTGGATTATTCTGTCCTTCCCCTTTTATAGAAACGCTCAGAAAATGGGATGCATGAAATTCTACTTGATTTCTTAATTGCAACGCCAACCCCAACGAATCAAATCCGGGACCTAGATTTGCGCTTGTAGCAGGTACGCTTATAGTCACTTTTATCCTTAAAAAATAGCATTAATACCATACTGAGGTATCACATCTAATCCAAAATCACGATACTCAAAGGTCTTTGGTAAAACAAACTTACTCTTTTGGACATCTTCAATCTTTATTGTATCTATTTGATTATTAATTTTAACAAAATAGAGCTTTCCGACTGCTTTAATAGGGTTATTATCATTAAAATAAAAAGCATCGGTCGCAAAAATCTGTATATTTTTTAAAATCGCAAATGATTTTAAAAAAATATATGCAACTTTTATAGACATAAAACTACCTGGTCCTTTTGCATAAAAAAGTTTCTCGATATTATACTTTTCATCAAATACTTTAAACCATCTAGGCAGTTCATCAGAAGTATGTTTTTCACTTTGGATTGTTTTAAAAAGCTTTTTGTTCTCATACAACCCTATTAAACAAGGAGAACCCAGAGCTACAACCAATATATCAATAGCTTTTTTAGACATATGCTTTAGCATACTCCCGTTCTTTGCTGCCTTGCATCTCTAAGACTTCGTAATTTTGAGGATTGCTAAGCAATTTTAATGTCAACTCATGATTTAAGTGATGACTCCCCGCAAAAGCTTCATAGTTACCGATAAAATTCATCCCAAGTAAACACATATCACCTATCGCATCTAAGATTTTATGCCTTACAAACTCATTCTCAAATCGTAATCCTTCGGGATTTAACACTTTTTTCTCATCTAAAACGACAGCATTCTCCAAAGAACCGCCAAGCGCCAAGCCTTTAGAACGCAAATATTGTACCTCTTGTAAAAAACCAAAAGTACGTGCACGCGCTATCTCTTTTTTATAGTTTTCCTTACTAAATCGCAGAATATACGCTTGATGATCTATAACCGGGTGTGCAAATTTTATTGTAAAATTATATGTTTGATCATCTGATGGAGCCAGAGTTACATATTTATCACCGTCTCTTACTGTTACGACCTCTTTTATTATCATAATTTTCTTTGTACTGGCTTGTTGGGCGATACCTGCGTCATCTAACAACATACAAAAACTAGCACTGCTACCGTCCATTACCGGCACTTCATCAGCATCTACTGTCACTCTAATATTATCAATCCCATACGCGTAAATAGCAGATAACAGATGCTCTATAGTAGATATCGTATAGCCGTCTTTACCGATTACGGTTGCCATCTTTGTATCGACTACGTTGCCTGGAGTAAGAGGGATGGATACGCCGACATCTTTACGAATAAAAATTATGCCGCTGTTTTCTTCTAGCGGCTCTAGCGTCAGATTGACTGGATTGCCTCTGTGAAGACCTACGCCTACTAAAGATACGGACTTTTTTATAGTAGTTTGGTACATAAATATTTCCTTAATAATTGTCAATATTGTATCTAAATTATCTTAAAAAACATTAATACCCTCAAGTACCGTATCTAATGCTTTTTCCAGGCTTTGGTTGCTTATCTTAAATCCAGCCGAACGTATATGCCCCCCTCCGCCAAATTTTTGCGCTATCGTATTTACATCTATTTTGCCTTTACTGCGCAGGGACCCCTTGATACTTAAATCTCTATTTTCACACAACAACAAAGACACCTCTACGCTTGGCAGATAAAGACCCTCCTCAAGAGCTAACTCACAATCTCTATGATGTGCTCCATAATCATCTAACATTTTAAGAGGTACTATAAATAAAGCGATGCGTGCCTGGCTTAAAAGCTGCATCTTGCTCATCATAGCGGCTTTTAGTCTAAATGCAGATAATGGTATTTGCTTGCTGATATGATTTGCGACGATAGTCGTCTTAGCACCTCGTGCACACAAAAAGGCAGCCATATTGAAGGTTTTCTCATCAACCTTAGAGTTTAAAAAATTTCTCGAATCATCCAGTAATCCTGCATAAAGCGCTGTAGCTATTTTAGAATTAATAGTGATATTATGATGAACAAAAAAATCAAAAACCACCTGTGAGGTACTAACAGCTTCTTTGTTTACAATATTATAGTTACCAAAGAGCTCGTTGCTTGCATGGTGATCAAAATTTATAAGTAAAACGTCTGACACCTCGCCAAGTCTAAATTTATTTCCACAATCAGCCGATAAAACCAAGTCAGAACTTTTTGGAAATATATGTTTTATCTTATCAACCCATGGTATGCATTTAAGTGCAGGGTCTATAGCTTTTGTTGCACAATAAAATGTTACTTTTTTATGGAGTTGCAGCATATATGTATATAAAGCAGACGCGCTGCCCACACTGTCCGCATCAGGGTGTATATGCGCCACTACCGTCACATGCCTTGCTTTTTTAATTACATCTAATATATTTTCCAATAAAACAACCTTTAATGATTCATCTTATATACATATGCCAATACTTCAGCAACTGCTCCAAACAAAGCTTCCGGAATTGTCTCATCGATATCAACCTGTGCATATAACGAGCGCGCAAGCGGCGGGTTTTGGACTATATGCACATCATGCTCTCTTGCTATTTTTTTAATATTAACAGCTATGTTATTCATCCCCTTGGCAACTACCATGGGTGCTTCATACTTTTTTTCATCATACTTTATAGCAACGGCGTAATGAGTCGGATTCGTGATAACAACATCGGCAGTCTCTACGGCCGACATCATTCTTTGTCTTGATGCCGCCATTTGTATTTGACGTATCTTAGCTTTTATCTGCGGATCACCCTCAGAATTTTTCATCTCATCTTTTACTTCCTGTTTTGTCATTTTCAGTTTTTTAAAATACTGTTTTCTAACAATGATAAGATCAGCAACAGCAAAAAGTGCCAAAACGAAAAGTATAATAAAAGCAATGGCAATTGCTTTGTTTATAATCCAGTTTAATTGGCTTTGAAGCGTATAAAGCTCTACTGATGGTAACTGTTTTATATATGATATAAAAAAAACAAACCCGACACCAAGAGTTACAAAAGACTTTAAAGTAGTTTTAACGCCATCTAACAATTTTTGCAAGGAAAACAAATTTTTAAATCCGCTAATAGGATTTAGTTTATTAAACTTAGGGGCTATCGCATCGGCATTAAACAAAAAACCAAACTGAGCAAATGAGCTTGCAATGCCCGCAATCATAATAGTTAGTGCAAGTGGCACTAAAATAAGAACAAACTCTTTTGCCGTTATAACTGCAATATTAACAAGTTCACCCTCAGAGAGTCTTGTACCAAAAAGAGAGAAATAATAATGCATAAGCTCAAAAATATGCTCTGCCATAAATTTAAAAAGCATCAAAAAAGCTAAAATCGCTACAAATAAAGTGAGTACTCCTGAGACATCCTGACTTTTAGCAACATCACCCTTTTTTCTTGCATCTTCTATCTTTTTGGGGGTGGGCTCTTCTGTTTTTTCTCCTGTATCTTCCGCCATTTATATCTTCTTATTTTATAAATACAAAACTTAAAAACATATACATCAATTCATCTTCATGGACATATCAAGCCAATTGGCTTGATGAACAATTGAACCGGCACTAAGGGCATCGATACCGCTTTGTGCGTAATCCTCTAGTGTATCAAGTGTTATATTTCCGCTGGCTTCGATTAATATATGCGGATAATTTTTATTTTTAAACTCTACTACCTTTTTGATCTCTTTAATTGCCATATTGTCACACATAATGATATCAGCTCCAACACTCATTGCCCGTTTTGCCATATCAAAATCTTCTATTTCAATTTCAATCTTACATGTAAAAGGGATTTTAGCTCTTGCATGTTTCATATACTCATCAAGATTATTAATTGTTTTAAGATGTGTATCTTTTAGCATCAGACAGTCATCAAGACCCATTCTATGATTAATTGCTCCACCTGTTCTTGTGGCATATTTTTCAAAGCCTCTAAGTAGTGGACGCGTTTTTCTTGTATCTAGAAGTTTTATATTATATGGTTGCAATACTTTTACATACTTTGCAGTTAGCGTAGCAATTGAGCTAGCATGCAGCAGCATATCGAGCATACTTCTTTCAGTTTGCAGCAATGCATGCGAATCGGCAGAGAGTTTTGCAATAATATCACCGGCTACAAAATTATCACCGTCAGACTTTAGCCAGAGGATATCAATGTCTTTTATTTTTGCCAAAGCATTTAGATAAATTTGACCCGCCACAACACCACTGCTCTTAGCTATTATTGAGGCGCTAGCCTCAACTGCCGGCTCCACTAATGAATACAAATCACCTCTTCCGATATCTTCAAACAACACATTGCGTACAAACTCTTCAATCATAACGCCATCATCCTGTCAAGCGCAATTTTTGCCCATTTTTGCACATCTTCATCTACAAATATTTCATTAATAGGATTTTTATCTTCTATAGCTTTGAGTGTTAGGTAAACATCTTCGAGTGTTGTCTCATTCATCGTAGGACATTCCGGTTTTGTTGAAGATAGTATATAAGTATTTTTCTCCCGTAGGCGGTTTACCATATTAAATTCTGTTCCCACAGCCACCTTCTGATCTGCCGGCAAGGCTTTTATATAATTGATAAGCTGTGAAGTCGAACCTACAAAATCTGCCGCTTGGCATATCGCAGGGTCACATTCAGGATGTACTGCTATCAAGATACCGGGATATTTTTTACGGTAAAAAGCGATATCATCTACGCTAAAGAGCTGATGCACCGAACAAAATCCATCATAGCAAATAATATCAGCCTCTCTTGGATCAGTCCCGTCACCGATAACGCATGACTTAAGTCCCATCATATTTGCTATATTTTGACCAAGGCATCTATCTGGAACGAAAAGAATTTTCTTACCTTCTTGCAGTGCTTTTGTTATGATAGTTTTAGCATTTGCGCTTGTGCAAACCATTCCACCCATTTTTGCCACTTTTGCTTTCACGTCGGCATTTGAATTTATATATGTAATGGGCAGTACATCCTCGGGCTTGATATCGTGCTTTTGCAAAAACTCTACAGATTCATCAAAATACAAAGTATCTATCATGCGCGCCATAGCGCAACATGCAATTTTTGGCATCACAACACGCTTGCTAGGCGTTAGCACTTTAACACTTTGACCCATAAAACCAACCCCGCAAAACAGAACAAACTCATTATCATCATCTTGAGTTTTTCTTGCTAACTCTAAAGAGTCTCCGGTGATATCGGCGATATCAAATACCTCATCTCTTTGATAGTAGTGTGCAACAATCGTTACATGTAAACGTTTTTTCATCTCGATGATTTTATCTTTTAGCTCATCATTTGTAAATTTCATAATCCAACATCCTAAAAAATCTTCTATTTGTCAATTATATCAAATATTAATAAAAAAACTTGTATTATACCAATCCCAACTAAAAGAATGAATGTAAAACAGACATATTGTACTAGAGTACAAGGCGAATGTTTGCAGGAGCTACTAGTAGCTTCAAGAACTTTCAACGAAGTAATCTGGTGCAATATGTCTGCCCTTTGGGTAAAAGATAAGTCATCATCCGACTGTGTTAGAGAACTTTGAAGCTACTTGTAGCTCCTGCAATTCTCTGCCTTGCGGCTAATAACTTATCTTTTATTTTACATTCATCCTTTTAGCTGAGATTGGTATTATTTCGACTTCACTATTAGGATTTAAGAATGATGAATTTTATAACAAATATTAACGGACAATTTTTTATTGCCGCATACTTAATCGGAGGCATTCCGTTTGGACTGCTTTTAGCTAAATGGTTTGCAAAAGTAGATATCAACAAAAGCGGTTCTAAGAGCATAGGTGCGACAAATGTGCTTAGAGTCGTAAAGGAAACAAATCCCATTTTAGCTAAAAAACTAGGTGCTGCAACGGTTATATTAGACACTTTAAAAGGTGCTGCTGTCATCATCATCGCATATTTTGTAGGTTTAACGAATGCCTCGCTTTGGGCAATAGCTGTTTTAGCGGTTATCGGTCATTGCTTTAGCCCATATCTCAATTTTCATGGAGGTAAAGGGGTAGCAACGGGGGTCGGTGTGATGTTTGTGATGCTGCCTATGGAGACAATTATCGCAATTGTTGTGTGGATTGTTATGGCAAAACTAATAAAAATATCATCTCTATCTTCTCTTACTGCTTTGTTAGCTTTGCTTGTATCTAGTTTTATTTTGCATCCGAGCATGGCACATGCGCCTATAATTTTAATCGCGATTATAATCGTATATAAACACATACCAAACATGATCAGGCTTATCTTGGGTAAAGAGAAAAAAATACTTTCATGACTATACACGTAAATGATCTAAAGTTTTCATGTATTATAGGTATTTTAGAGTTTGAACGCACACAAGAGCAGACCGTCATTATCGACCTTACCTTGCAATATGACTATAAAAATAACTATATAGATTATACTCTTTTAGTTGAACTGATACAAAAACATATGATTTTAAATAAATTTACTCTGCTAGAGGATGCTGTTTCATCACTTATTGATGTAATTAAAACGGAGTTCATCAATTCAAAAAAACTGTATATTAAAATAACAAAACCATCTATCATGCCAAATTGTACAGTGGGCATCTCTTGCTCTAAAATCTTTTCTTAAAGAGAAATTAGAGAAATTTTAAAAAAAATTGAAAAAAACTTTAAAATTTTCTAAAAGTGTGCTATGATTTCATAAAATTTTACCGACAGGACACAACAATATGCGTATTCTTATTATAGAAGATGAGGTAACTCTAAATAAAATGTTAGCCGAAGGATTAAAAGAGTTTGGTTATCAAAGTGATGTAGTAGAAACATTAAAAGATGGTGAATATTACCTTGATATTCGTAATTACGATCTTGTCTTAATGGACTGGATGCTCCCAGATGGAGACAGCATAGAGATTATACCTGCTATTAAAGCAAATACTCCAAAAACAATCATAGTGGTGTTGTCAGCTAGAGACGATGATGAAAGCGAGATAGAGGCACTACAAGCCGGTGCCGATGATTATATCAGAAAACCTTTTAATTTTGATGTATTAATAGCCCGTCTTGAGGCACGTCTTCGTTTTGGAGGAAGTAGTATTATCGAGATAGATAATTTGATTATTAATCCTGAAGAGGAAAAGATAGTCTATAAAAATCAAGAAATTGAACTAAAGGGAAAACCTTTTGAAGTACTCACACACTTAGCTAGACATCGTGATCAAATAGTATCTAAAGAGCAGCTCTTAGATGCTATCTGGGAAGAACCGGAACTAGTAACACCTAATGTCATAGAGGTAGCTATTAATCAAATCCGCCAAAAAATGGATAAACCGTTAAGCATAACAACAATTGAGACCGTGCGTCGTCGTGGATACAGATTTTGTTTTCCAAAAGCAATAAACTAATTTTAAAGCCGTAGCAGATAAAATATAATTGGCTATTTCTTATAAAGGCATGCATATATGTTTGGTCAAAACAGCATCAGGCAGAGGTTTTTTATTCAACTCTTTGCTGCCTCATTTATATTGATTTTGTTATTTTCCTCATTTACATATCTTTATGTCAAAAATTCAATACTAAATGCAAAAAAAGAGCATCTTGTGCAAATTGCACAAAACATCACCACCTATCAAGCTTTGTATAGCGCTCAAAAACAAAGTAGCATGTCCTATACAAATCTTTTTGTTACATTAGTTCATTTAAAACATCCCTTGCCTGAGATACTTTTATATGAAAGCACTGTTGATGGAGAAAATTATATTACAATTTTATATCCTTTTATGTTGCACGATCTAAGCTATTTAAAAATCACACAAAATATAACACCAACGGTTAGACTTTTAGATAGTATTTTTCAATCAATCTTTTTTATAAATATTTTTGGATTAATTATTATCTTACTGTATGCAATCATGCTCTCTAAAATGCTTATATACCCCATAAAAATACTAACAAAACGGCTATCAAATATAAATGAACATATAATGGAGCCGTTAAATATTCATGAAATACCACAAGAATTTGAAGAATTAGGTCTCACTATTAACCATCTTATTAATAGATTACAAACCTTTATAAAGTATCAAAAAGAGTTGTTTATCGGTGCTGCGCATGAGCTTAAAACTCCATTGGCTGTAATAAAGCTTAAAAATCAAGTTACTTTAATCAAACAACGAACACCTAAAGAGTATATAGAGGCGCTAAAAGTAACCAACAACACGGTAGATGATATGAATATCATCGTCTCAAACATATTAAATATAGGAAGACAAGAAGGAGCACAATTAGAGCGTGCGGTATCAGTGGATATCATTCCGATCATAAACAATAAAGCAAACGATTTTAAGCTATTAGCAGTTAACGAGGAAAAAGAACTCATTATTGATCTAAGACCCTCAAGTTTTGTCGTAACAATTCAACCAACACTCCTTAATCAAATCATACAAAATTTTTTACAAAATGCTCTTAAATTTACCCCTAAGCATAAAACAATCAAGATACAAAGCTATCTTCAAGATGAAGAACTTGCAATTGAGATTATAGATGAGGGTTGTGGTATTGATACTAATATAGATTTATTTGCACCATTTAAGCGACAAGGTAATAAAAAAGGTGTCGGACTCGGCTTATTTCTTGCAAAAAGTGCAGCCGATGCTCTAGGTGCACGAATTACTTTAACAAATAGAGATGATGGTTGTAGTGGAACAAAAGCAAGCTTGTTTATCGGACAGAAATTAACTTGCTCAATCAATCGGCAGGAATTTAAAACAGATTGAAGCTTTATTTTGCTATAAATCAATCTTGAATAAAATATAAGGTATTTGATTAATGGCTTTACTAATAAACGATGAATGCATTGCTTGTGATGCATGTAGAGAAGAGTGCCCTACTGTTGCAATCGAAGAGGGTGATCCACTATATTATATAGATCCTGACAGATGCACAGAATGTGTTGGGATTTATGATGAACCCGCTTGTATAGCCGTGTGTCCGGTTGATTGTATTGTTTTAGACAAAGACAATGTAGAAACTATTGCGGAATTGAAGTTTAAACACGAACATCTTCAAAAAGAGGAATAAGTTTGGCAAAAGTAACGGCTGTTATAGATATAGGTTCTAATTCAGCTAGATTAGTAATATACAAAAAAAGCAGTCGATTTGCTTTTCATTTGCTTCATGAAGCTACAAGCCGCGTAAGATTACCCGAAGATGCCTACAGGCATGGTGGACAGCTACAAGAAAGAGCAATGAAACGCACCTTTGATGCACTAGAGAACTTTTTAAATATAGCCTCCTCTTTTGGGGCAAGAAAAATCTTATGTGTTGCCACTTCAGCATTGCGAGATGCTCCAAACAAAAAAGAATTTATCAACCGCATTAACCGCGAATTGGGATTAAAAATCAAAGTTATCAATGGAGTTGATGAAGCCATCTTTGGTGCACGCGCCTGCTTAAACCTTCTTCCGATAGTTGATGCCATAACAGTCGATATAGGAGGAGGTTCTACAGAATTCGCCTTTATCCGTAACAAAACTATTATCTCCTCTGCCTCTTTACCCTTAGGAACAGTAAGGCTTAAAGAGCTGTATTTTGACAATAATGATCTAAAAGGAGCTAAGCAGTATATAGACGAGCAACTAGATAAATTACCCATAGAGATGCTTAGTGATACACTTGTCGGTATAGGCGGAACTTTTAGAGCTATTGCAAACAGTATCTTAAAACACAAAACCTATCCATTAGACATTTTACATGGATTTGAATTTAATGTAAAAAATATGAATATAACAATCAAAAAGATATTAAATGCCGATACAAAAACTTTAAAAAAATTAAATATCAAATCTACTAGATATGATACAATTAAACCGGGCGCATTAATTATTTTACAACTACTGCATAAGATGAAGAATGTTGATCGATTTATAACTAGCGGTGTCGGCGTTAGAGAAGGTGTGTATCTAAGTGATTTATTAAGAAACCAAAACTATAAATTCCCATCCAACTATAACCCGTCTGTAAGATTTTTGCTAGATAATTTTTTAGTCGAAAAACAATTCTCTAATAATTTGGCATCACTTACAAGTAGAATTTTTGACGCTACACATGAGCATTATAAAATAGGTACTGAGTATAAACATGCCTTAATAGTGGCAGCCAAGCTCTCGCCCATCGGCTCAAGTATTAATTTTTACTCATCAAACAAGCATAGCCTGTATCTGATACAAAATAGTTTGGAATATGGCTTTACGCACCAACAGATCATTCTCATAGCTACACTTGTAAGATTTGTAAAAAGAAAATCTCCATCTAAAGCGCATCTGCAAGAGTACAAAGATGTGCTGCCTGATGACAATACGGTAGAGATTTTAAGTCTGATTATATCTATCTCATTAGCTCTTTTAGCACATAGGCCAAAAACCATTAATTATAATATTAATTTTCACGATGGATGTTTACATGTAAACTCAAACGATAACCTGTACCTAGTAAAAGAAGCTTTAGATATGCTTGAATATCCTACCAATCTCTCTGTAAAGATAGATACCTGAGCTGTTGATTGCTCATCTCTTAAAATTTTTGTCCCATTGTAAAAGCAAAATGCGATACATTATCACCGGAATGTTCATTTAAAGGATTGGCAAACATTAACTGAATCGGTCCTACGGGTGAAAACCATTCTATTCCCGCGCCATATCCGCCACGTGATATCTGTGTTAAAGATGAATCACCTATAAAACCCCAGTTGACAAATGTAACCAGTCTCATTTTTGCTTTATTGATTAACGGAAAGCTAAGCTCTACAGCATTAGTAAAAACCTGCTCGCCTCCAATATTTACCTTAACTCCATTGTTTATTGTAGTTGGAGACAAAGAGTATGACTGGTATCCAAGCACACTTCCTATCCCTCCCATGTAATATCTCTCCGCAATAGGCAAATATCCTGTATTTAGCGCGTATTTAAATTTAGCTTTATATCTAAATATAATATTTTTGCCTGTTAAATGTTTGAGTCCATAATATTTATTATATGCCGTTTGGCTCTTAATAAAATCAGCATTAGCTCCAAGTCCCGCTTTTTCAAGGCTCTCACTTGCTATAAAGCCTGATGTAGGAAGATAATAATTATTTGTATTGTTAAAAACTGCACTCATAGTTACAGAACTTTTATTATAGCTTGAAAAATAATACTGTGACAGAGGTGAAGTAGTGAGATTGATATTGCTATAGCTGTTGCTAGAGTAACTGTATCCTAAATATCCATTTATATGTCTTGTAAACTGATGCCCCATACCAAAAGTCAGACCGTTGCTTTGGACATTATAGCTTGTATAATTCGTACCGGATTGAAAGACTGAAAAACTTCCGCTGTAATCGCTGTCATCTAAATGAGGATTAGATATAGAAAAAGAGTAATTATGTGTCGCTTGCGATTTATTGAGCTGTACACCTACTGTAATGCCTGAACCAAAAATATCGCGATCATTTACGGCAACACTAAGCAAAATACCGCCATAGCTTCCGTATCCACCGCCTATTTGTATATTTCCTGTCGGCTGTTCTTTAACCATAACGACTAAATCCATACTGTGAGCGGAGAGTCTGTGTTCTTGTATGGTCGATGAACTAAAAAAGCCCAACCGTCCAAGTGCATTTTTAGAATCTTTTAAATTAGTAAGAGAAAACAAATCACCAGGACCTAGATAAAGAACACGTCTTATAACGCGGTCTAGCGTGCTTGTATTGCCTGATATAATCACGTTATGGATATAAACTTTATCACCTGGAATAACTTTATAGGTTAAATTAACGGTATGATTTTTTTTATTTTCTTTTAAATCTGGTACAACCTGAACAAAAGCATAACCTTTATTTGCAACGATCGTTTTTATGCGTTTTGAATCTGCTCTGAATGTTTTAATGTTAAAATATTTACCTACTTTCATTTCAATAGCTTTTCTCAAAATCGACGATTTGACGACATTCTTGGTTTCATACACATGAATGTGGCTAACAGTATATTGCTCGCCTTCATTGATTTGATAGCTCATATCCGCTGTATAATTATTGAAATCCACTCTTGTAAAAGGCATATCTACTTTAGCATCTAGATATCCATGCTGCATAAACATATCACGCATCCTGAGTGGATCATATCGCAGTTGGTTTAATTTTAATTCACCGCTGTTTCTCCCCCAAAACCACCCCATCCACTGGTGTTGCTTGTTTGCTATCGTGTCATTAAATATAGATGGACTAAAATTTTTAAGTCCGCTGTATGTGATTTTTTTAATGATAATCTCATGTCCTTCATCTATTAAAAAAGTCAGATGCATGCTACCATTTTTCTCTATTTTTTTCTTAACAACAACAACAGTGTCAATTTTACCTTTTTTATTAAGGTATTGTATAATCCTTTTTTTTGCAGCATCTATTTTCTTTTGATCATACAAACTGCCTCGTTTGATTTTTATAGTGTCATCTAAAAATGTCTTATCATCAGCTTTATAACCTTTGACGATAATTTTTGATATAATCGGTTTTTCTTTAAAGTGAAATGTTATAATGCCGTTTTTATCGCTCACCCAAATATCTTCAAAATATCCCTGCTGAAAATATGTCTTGACGCTCTTATCAATCTGTTTAATGTTTAGTACATCACCGGGTTTTACATCTATCATGCTAGAGGCAACACTTTTAGACATATGAAAGAGTCCCTTATAGTGGATAGCTTTTATGATCTGCGCGTTTAGGCTTATACCTATAAAAAATACAAGGGCTAAAAAAAATAATCTCATTTATATCCTATGTGTTTAAAAAAATAATAAGAGATTTTACACATAAAGTTATTAATATTACGTAAATTCAA
Source organism: Helicobacteraceae bacterium (assembly GCA_027023805.1). Taxonomy (GTDB): domain Bacteria; phylum Campylobacterota; class Campylobacteria; order Campylobacterales; family Sulfurimonadaceae; genus Hydrocurvibacter. The sequence continues at coordinate 11,783 of JALVUF010000007.1, read as the reverse complement.
GCAATTTCTTTGTATTATTGCATAAAAATATCTTTACACCTTCTTAAAAAAGAAAAAAATGGTTCTTAGAGTAGTTTTAAGATTTTGTAATATACTTAGAGAAAGAATAGATTATGAAAATAGGAATTATCGGACTGGGTCTAATGGGCGGATCTCTGGCTCTTAGCTTAAAGCATCTGCCTTTTGTATCTGAAATTGTCGGAATGGATCAAAACAAAGAGCACCAAATACAGGCTCTCGATCTGTCGCTGGTGCAAAGAATTGTTAAGTTTGATGATATAAAAAAATGTGATGTCATTGTACTTTGTGTACCAGTTGCTGCCATTATAAAAATAGTACAGACACTAACAAACATTGATAGCGCCGCCACTATCATCGATTTTGGCGGAACAAAAGAAAAGATTATCCAAAGTGTGCCAAATACAATCCGCAAAAACTTTGTTGCCACGCACCCGATGACGGGGACTGAATTTTTTGGACCATCTGCCGCGATTGAAAATCTATACAAGGATAAAATTATCGTTTTTTGTGATTTTGCAAAGAGTGGCAAAGAGCAGCAAAAGACAGCCATTAAGATTTTTTTGGCACTTCATATGAAAATAACCTATATGTCGGCAAAAGAACACGACAGACATGCTGCATTTATCAGCCATATGCCTCACGCAATCTCTTACTCTCTTGCTAATACCGTACTTAAACAGGAGAATAAAAATGATATTTTAACACTAGCCGCAGGTGGATTTAGATCCATGAGCCGCCTTGCAAAAAGCTCACCTGATATGTGGGAAGATGTATTTAGACAAAATAGAGAAAATATACTAGATGCTATAGAACTCTTTGAAAATGAGCTCCAAAAATTTAAAAAATACATACAAAAACAAGAGTGGCAAGAACTAAACCAGGAGATGCAAAACGCAAACTCACTGCATGATATGTTTTAACAAGAGCTAAAAATCATATCTCTTTTTTAACTCTCTTAATTTTTTCATATCAACTTTAGTATCTTTTGAGACATACATCTTTGTCTCCAAAATATCTATCATCTCTTTGACCTCTTGATCATCCTTGTGCTGCATCAATTTAGTTATTATTTTTCGCGTGTCTTTTAAAGGGATATCTGAATGTTTATTTGTGCGTCTAAATAATCTCCATGGCACAAGCAACATCATCAGCACTCCTGCAACAAAGCCTACAACTACCGCCGCGCCAATCCATTTATATGGCAAAGTTGTTTGCTTTTTGATTATTGTTTTAGCTACGGGGGCTATTATTTGCAGTTGATGTTTGAGAGTCCCGGGCATTGCTCCCGTGACGTGAATTGAAACCGCATTAGTTTTGATAGTTATAATTTTTTTGAGTTTAGGATCAAAATAGGTCAGCTTAAACGGCGGTATAATAAAATCTTTATCTGCAACAAATGTCATTTTTTGTGTAAACAGAGAATGATATGTATGATTGGTCAGAGAATATGATATCTTTGGACTGTTGGCAAAAATAGCAACTCCCTGAATTTGGGGTTTTAAAGATCCGATATCACTAAAATTTCCATATCCTTTCACTGCCACAACCACATTAACAGCTCTGTTTGCCTCTACTGATGTTTTATTGATATCTAGTGATATTGCCATAGAACCGACTAAAGGTACTTTTTTTGGCACCGGTAAAATATTTACATGTAAGGTATTGGAAAAATATCGTTTCCATCTAAGCTGTGGCTGCAAAAAACCGTTAAACATAGGGTTTTGCCCGCTTTGATAGCCTAGACTAACCTCTGCCTGGGGTATATTTATATGTCCTGCGTGTCTTGCTGCTAAGAGATAAATCACTCCCGCATCCGTATAATCTCCGTCACGATACGGAGATATCTGTGTTTGTTTTATAATCTTAAAATCAGCAGAGAGTGCCGGTGGAGTAAAATTTGAATCTACAACGCCTGAGCCATTTTTCAATTTTGTACGAAGCGTTAAAAGAAACGGTTCATTAAGATAGATATGTTTATTTTTTAAAGCATAAGATATCATAAAAGTTGAAGTTGAATTTGCCTGAGGCGGATGCACATGAATTTTAATGGCTTTAGTTGTTATAGTTTTTCCGTTAAATTTAAACCTCATGGGCCTAATAACACACGATGTACTAGGTGCGAATGTATAAATAAAACTTTGCGTCTGCCAGGATTTACCATTGATATAGTTTTGAATCGTCTGTGTTGATGTGGAATTAACCGGAGTTTGACATAAGCTGGTTATGTTTGGCATTTTAACATTATGGGATGATTTAACTTTTATAATAAAAGATATATTATCGCCTTGTGTTATATTGTCGGTATTGACACTTGTTGTAATGCTCGCAAAAATATTTATGCTTATCATTAAAATAAAAATTATTTTACCAAGGTTTTGCATTATAATCCTCCATATTTTTTGGCATCTGTTTCATTTCATAAACATGAGTAGGCGCATCAAACTGTATCTGTTTAAGCCACTGTTTTATCTCTTGTTTGCTCATTATATTTTTAGCTTGCGTTCGCTCTTGCTGTTTGTTTTGACGCTGGGTTATTTTTTTATAACGCTTTAAGCCATTTTTTTGCTGTAAGGCTGAGTATTTTTTACCCATCTGTAGTTTTGTTGGCTTTTGCGGCTCTTTTTGTTTTTGTTTACCTGCCTGTTTTCTCATGCTGTTTTGTTTTTGCAACTGCTTTTGTTTTTTGGAACCTTTGTTTTGATGCCTTTTAGAATTATTATTTTTTTGATTTTGTGAGCGTTGGTGTTGTTGGTTGCCTTTTTGATTTTGTGAGTGTTTGTGCTTTTTGTTTTGTTGATTGTCTTTTTGGTTTTGTGAGTGTTTGTTTTGTTGATTTTGTCTATGCCTTTTTCGGTTTTTTGCTTGTTTTCGTTGTTTGCGCTTTAGCAGTTCTTCTACAACTTTTTTATTATACAGTGCATCTGTACTCTTTTTAAGCTTAAGAGCCTGATTATATAGCTGTACGGCTTTTTTTAATGATGCTTTAGTATCCTGCTTTGCATAAGCGTTTGCCATATTGTACAATAAGTCTGCTTGTCTGGATTTGTTTTTAAAACTAGCATGCCCATACTGCGTAACAGCTTGTTTGTACTGCCTATTTTTATATAAAGCGTTTGCATAATCATAACTTACATCTGAAGAGTTATCAATTCTATGATACTCTTTAAAAAGTTTGGCACTCCTAGCATATTGATGATGTTGATATGCCTGCTTTGCGGCATCTAGCGTTTGAAATGATAAAATACTCGCATGAGTTACAGTGGTGCGAAACAGTAACAGCATCAACATTACAGATGAAAACCGTACTGTCTTTTTAGCATTTGGCACAGAACTCATTGAGATTAGTAGCAGCAATAAAGCCAGCATTAACGGTATATAAAACAGAGGCTGATTGTTTGGCACGCTTTTTAGCTTGATACTGTTTTGTTTTATAATGCCATTTATCTCTTGAGCCATGCGTCTAACATCTTTGTTTGAGAGTACATAGTGTATATAAACTCCACCCGTATCCACGGCCAGTGAAGCGATATTCGTATGCAGTCTTGCAACTACGATATGACCATGATATGTCAAAAACCCATCTGAAGTCGGTATAGGTGCGCCCTTGCGTGAGCCTACAGCCAAAACAAATACGACAATGTGATGTTTTTTTGCATAAGCAATCTCATCTTTAAAGCTGTTTTGATCTCCACCGCTTGTAAAAATTATTAGATATTTCACATCTATTTTATTTTTACTCATCCTATTAACCGAATACAGCAGTTGACCAAAATTAACGCCCGGCTCAACAACATACGACGGATTAAAATGCTTGATTAAGAATTTAACGGCGTCATGATCAAAACTAAGTGGAGATACCAGAAATGAATGTTTAGCAAATGCGATACATCCTATTTTGTTTCCATGTAAAAGTTTTAGCAGTCCCGTCATCTTATACTTTGCCATCGTTAGGCGATTTGGGGCTACATCTTGCGCTAACATGGCGCTAGAGGTATCAAGTGCCAACACGATATTGGCATTTTTTTCTCCTACTTGTATCCTGCCATGCTGGATTACAGGCTGTGCTAAAGCTAAAATAAGCAGTACAAAAACAATAAAATACAAAATATTTCTTACACGCATACTCAAATGTTTGTCATTAACGCGTAACCTTTTTAGTATTTCAGGTGAAAAAATAGTGATATTTTTATCTGCCTGCGTAATAACGAGAACAAAAAACAGTATTAAAGGCATTATCATATAATAGATAAATTCGGGATGTAAAAAAATCATTCACGCCCCCTTTTATTTATTAACAATATGTAAATAAGCAGAAAAAAAAGTCCGACAAACAGCGGATATGCAAAATAATATTTTTTATAAACATAATTTTGACTTTTTAAGCCTGATTTTTTTAGCAGATCCAACTGCTTATAAATCGCCCTAAGTCTTGAGGCATTTTTGGCTCCAAACATCTCTCCGCCGGTAACTGAGGCGATGTGCTGAAGCAGTACTTTATCAAAATTATCTCCGATACCGATAGTGTATATCTTGATATGGTACCGCTTTGCCATTTTCAAAGCTGCATGCAGCGGTATTCTTGTTACTTGCTGCGTGTTATATCCATCTGTCATCAAAATGGCGATTTTTGTCTTTGCTTTTGAATTTTTTAAAAGATTTACGCCCTGAGCGATAGAATCATAAAGCGCCGTATATGGACCTGCCATTGCCACATGCAATCTTGAGACAATACCTAACAAAATATTTTTATCATACGTAAGAGGCGATGCAATAAACGAATAAGTTCCAAAAACAACGATACCTATATTGTCATTAAATCTATGCTTGATAAACTTATCTACGATCTGTTTAACGACATCAAAGCGTGTATAATTTGGATTATACGGATCAAAACCTCTTGTATTCATAGAACCGGATGTATCTAAAATCAAAGCTATATCAATGCCCTGTCTAGGTTTAACCATAAACGGATACTGCTTAACAGGCGACATAAGCGCAAGAGTTAAAAACAGTACAGACAGCCATTTTAGGATATATAAGATTCTAGATTTGCTTGTTATCTCTTTTGCAAACTCTGATGTATGTGGAAAATAAAAGGACGGAAGGCGTATTTTGCAAAAAACAAAGCATATCCCAAAAATAATTAAAACTATAGCAGCTTCCGGATATTCAAAATAGATACCGTTAAACATCTATCATGCCCTTATACAGCTCAAAATATCCTTTAGTCTCATCATCCATATCTTGAACAATTTTTTTATATTTGTACTTTTGAAGTCGTTGCACAAGATTTTCATACATTTCACTATTTCTGGGCGAATCACCTCTAAAGATATATCCATACTTCGTAATATCATAAGCCGCTTGTTTTGGATTATTAAAATCAATATGCTGCATCATTTTAAAATATTCACGCCTCTTGTTGATGCGATTTTTATGCTTATACCACCTTAAAACTAGATAAATAACCGCCATAACAACTAATGTGGCTATCACAATTAAAACAATAGCCACATAAACACTATTATCGGAAATAGCAATCATCGGTTTTATATCTTTTAATTTTATCTGATTCATAACTATCCTTGAAATATTCGTCTTAAATTAACACTCACCATATCATCTGTATAAATTTTTCCAAATCTAACTCCGCTTTTTCTAAAATCTTCAAACAATTTTTTATCATGAATTGCGACTTTTGAAGCATATCTCTTAATGCTCTTATTGTTAAATTCGCTCTGGGTCACTTTTCCTGTCTCAGGGTCTGTTATAGCGCTAAAACCAATTGCCGGAGGATGTTCTTCGAGTTTGTCTCTGACAATTAGTGCTACAACCTCATGCTTTTTAGCAAGTAGTTTAAAGTCAATATTATCAAAAAAATCAGCTATAACGATAACTAACGAACGGCGCTTTAAGCGTTTATACAGCGCACTGGCCATGACGCTATAATCAGCTTTTTGGTTTAAAGAGTGAAACTCTAAAATTTTTGATACATTTTTTTCCACAAAATTCATTTTTTTTGTCGGTCTTGCATAATCTTGTATTTTGTCAGTAAAAATATATGTACTTAACATATCTCCGTTTTTAATCACGGAAAAACCAAGCAAAGCAACAATTTCGGCGATAATATCTTGCTTAAAAGCTTTTGAACCAAAATAAACACTGCCGTTTAGCATGGTGGCAATTACAACGTTTAATTCTCTTTCTTCTTTGAAAATTTTTACATACGGGGTCTGCATTTTTGCCGTAACATTCCAATCAATATGTCTGATATCATCACCCGGCATATATTCTTTTAGCTCAATAAAATCATATCCCTCGCCATTAAAAACAGATGGATTGTTTCCGCTTATCTCACTAAAAACTTGACGCTTGGCACGAACTAGTATCTTTTTAAGTTTACTCATTAAAAACCTTTAAGGTATAGCTACGGCATCTAAAACTTTATCTATTATAAAATCGGCTGTTATATCTTGTGCCTCAGCTTCGTATGTTAAAACTATGCGGTGATGCATCGCCTCTTTTAAGATATATGCGACATCAACGGGTGTTACAAAGTCCTTACCTCTTAAAAAGGCCATGGCTTTTACGGCTTTAAACATATCTATGCTCACACGCGGACTGGCACCAAATTGAATAAAATCAGATATCTCCTCTAAGCCATAATCTTTTGGATTGCGAGACGCATCTACAAGATTTATGATATACTCCTCAACCTGAGCATCTACATGTATATTTTTTACAAACTGCTTTAGCTTAGTTAAATCCTGAGCATCAACAACAGCATCTATAGTTTCAAAATTACCGCTTGAGATACGCCTTGCTATCTCAAGCTCCTCTTTCTTTGTATTGTAGCCCACGTTAAGCTTTAACATAAAACGATCAAGCTGTGCTTCTGGTAATTGATACACTCCTTCCTGTTCAACCGGATTTTGCGTTGCCATAACAAAAAATGGGGCATCTAATTTAAAACTTTGCTCGCCTATTGTTACCTGACGCTCTTGCATAACTTCAAGTAAAGCCGACTGGACTTTTGCCGGAGCTCTGTTTATCTCATCTGCAAGAAGTAGATTTGTAAAAATAGGTCCATGTTTAATTTTAAAACTATTGTCTTTTGGATCATAAATCTGCGCACCCAATATATCTGAGGGTAAAAGGTCAGGAGTAAATTGCGCACGCTTAAACTTTAGTCCCAAGCTCTGAGACAAGGCCTTTACGGTAGTTGTTTTAGCAAGTCCCGGTACTCCTTCGATTAAGATATGACCCTCGCACAATAAACCTATAAGCAAGCTATCTATCATCTTTTGTTGACCTACAACTACTTTGCTAACTTCAGCTTTTATGGCTTCAATCTTAGAAATCATACTTTTTCCTACTTAGTTTTTTAATTCGAAGTATAATGGATGTTGGTTAATAATCAGTAAAAGATGCTAAAAGCTATTGACATTTACAGTTTGTTTTACTATAATTCCCCTCCAAATTAAGTAGTAACAATAGTTTATGTCTCGTTAGCTCAGCTGGTAGAGCACGTCACTTTTAATGATGTGGCCGTTGGTTCAAATCCAACACGGGACACCACTTACGGCTCCATCATCTAATGGTTAGGATTCAAGGTTTTCATCCTTGCCATAGGGGTTCAAATCCCCTTGGAGTCACCACTTTATTTTTTTAAATAATCCTCAACATTAAATTGATAATACTCTTTTGCGATACCCAATGCCGTCTTACCGCTTTTATCTTTGATATTTACTTTTGCACCTTTAGAGATTAAATATTTTACAACACTTAAACGTCCTAAACTAGCAGCACTCATCAAGGCTGTTTCACCGCGATTATCTTGCGCGTTTACTCTAGCGCCATGGCGCACCAGATATTTAATCAGCTCTAAATTCTCATGCTCACTGCTAGCTGCTCCCATTAGCGCTGTTACCCCGTTGTTATCTTTTGCATGAACATCTGCACCTTTAGAGATTAGATATTTAACAGTTTTTAGATATCCATACCCTGCGGCATTAATCATAGCCGTATCTCCATTTTTATCTTTTGCATCAACATGTGCACCGTGATTAACTAAATATCTTACAATTTTAATCTGCCCATATCCCGCAGCTGCCATTAAGGCCGTATCTCCATTTTCATCTTTAGATGTTATACTAACACCTTTTGATACCAGATATTTGACAATATCTAAATGGTCGCTAATACCGGCTCTTGTTATCCCGCTATCGCCTTCATCATCGGTAGTATTTGGATTTACACCATGGCGTACAAGATATTTGACCTCTTTTAAATTGCCCGCCTTACAAGCGCTGATAAACTTCTCATTTGCACTAACACCCGCATATAAAAAACCGACACAAATAATACTTAACAATAAAATTTTTCTCATAATCTTTTCTCCTAAAATTTAATATGTTGACTGATTATAACAAATTTTTATCTAATTGCAACTAATGACAATAGTTTCTATAGATTTGGATATAAGCGGTGAGGAAATTAAAGATATATAAACGAAGACTTAATATTTAAATAATACACTTCATATGACTTCTACAAGGGTGCAAAAAACAGCATCAAATATAAGATTTTTAGAGGTGCTCTACAGATACTTTTAGACTGCTTCTTTAGTGATTTTAAATATGCCCTATATTATGTTATAATAAACTTATAAATAATTGGAAATAGATAATGTTTAGTTGCAAACAAGAAAAAAAAGTTATACAAAATGAAAATTTCAATATTCTTATAGTTGAAGACTCACGAGTTATAAACAACACATTAACGTCACGTTTAAGAAAAAAAGGTTTTAATTGTTATCAGGGTTATGACCTTACGCAAGCAAGAGAGATTTTACAAAATAATGAAATCACTCTTGTTATTTTAGATCTGCACCTTCCAGATGGAGAGGGTGAGGATTTAATAGATGAAATCAAAGAAGCTGATAAAGAAACGAAAATTGTAATATTTACATCTGAAAAGGACCTTTTACGTAGAGATGAGCTCTTTAGACTCGGCATACTTGATTACTTGCTTAAAGGTAAAAATGCAAATTTGACGGTTAAAGAGATTCTTAATATTATATATAGCATGCAGATTAATCCGACTTATACGCTTTTAATCGTTGATGATTCTCGCGTTATAAGAAAAATGATGCATAAAATCCTATCCTCCTGCGGATATACAATTCTTGAAGCAAAAAATGGTGCGGAAGCAATCCAAAGAGTAGCCGAAGCAAAAGTTGATTTGATGTTGCTTGACATGCAAATGCCTGATATGAGCGGTTTAGATACGCTCAAGCAGATAAAACAGGATGAAAAAAATTTTAATCTGCCTGTTTTTATGATCTCAAGCACTTTAGATATAGAAGTGATGAGAGATGCTTACAAGGCAGGAGTTTTAGATTATTTTAAAAAACCATTTTCGCCTGAAGAGCTTAAATTAAAAGCTGAACAAGTCATTAGACAAAAGCAGATTGAAACAGATTTTGAGTGCACTCTTAAAACTAGTGAACTGTGTAGTAATTTTTTAAATAAATTTTATGTTAGTGCAATATTTTATGCTGATTCAAAATTAAAATATGCAAATGAAAATTTTTATAAGGAGTTTGGAGAAAATATTGTTAATATGGGGCAGTCTTTTGAAAAGTTTCATCCAGAACTCATACAAGACTTGATTATTGCTATGAAAAATCTTCAAAGTTACAATAATAAAGTTACAAACAGAGAAAATCAAGACTATCTTGTAAAACTGTTTCCTCTTGATACAGATGAGTTTTTAGTTATTTTTGAGAGAATTTAGTCTTCTTGAAATGTTTCATAAATACTTTTTACTTTATCTAGGTTCTTTATAAAATACTCAATAAGTTGAGGGTCAAAATGCTTTCCTTTTTCTTCGATTAACAAATTTAACGCTCTTTCAAAACTCCATGCTTCTTTATAAGGTCGCCTTGAAGTGAGGGCATCAAAAACATCTGCAACAGCAACTATGCGACCAAACAAGGGAATGTCTTTGCCTTGAAGTCCTTTTGGGTATCCTTTGCCGTTGTATTTTTCATGATGAGTTAGTGCTATTTGTTCTCCTGCTTGTAAATAAATATTTTCTTTCTCATTTAGTATATTTCCACCTATGGTTGAATGTTCTTGCATCTGAGCAAATTCTTCTGGTGTCAATTTTCCAGGTTTAAGCAAAATAGCATCACTGATCCCTATTTTTCCAATGTCATGCAGTGGTGCAGCATAGAAGATAATCTCTTGCTCATCTTCTGATAATCCATATGCTTTAGCAAGTAATTTAGAGTAGTGAGAAACTCTGGCTATATGGCTTGCTGTCTCAGGGTCTTTGTACTCTGCAGCTTTTGAGAGAACTTCCAAGGCTTCATACTCACTTTTTTTGAGTGAGGCAGTTGTTTCTTTTACTTTTTGGTTAAGAAGTTGATTGAAACTTTGTGTTAGATTTAATGAGACTTTTAATTTCAAAATATTTTTAAGACGAAGCTTAAAAATTAGAGGGCTGATGGGCTTTCTTAAAAACTCGGTTATACCTGCTTGAAGGGCTTTATGCATTACTGCATTGTCATTGTTTGCGGTAATCATAATAGATACCAAATCAGGATAAATCGCTTTTGCCTGTTCAAGCAGTTCTATTCCATCCATTTGCGGTATATTAAAGTCTGTTACAAGGACATCAGTTTTATTATTTTGTATATATTCTAAGGCCTCAGGCGAAGTGCTAAAAGTAGAGACATTTTCGTAGCCCTCTGCCTTTACGACATTCTCTAACAAAAGAAGATTAACAATTTCATCATCAACAATGACGATATTTAGCTTATGTTGCATTTTTTAAACCATTCTCTAGTAAATCAATATACTGCTCTATAATCTCAAGTATATTATTATACTCAATTTTAACATTATTTAGCATATCTTTTTCTATTTTCATCATCATCTGGGCTATTTTATTCAAAGAAAGGGTAGAGGATGAACCTTTAAGTTTATGAGCCAAATTTTCAATACTTTCTTTATCATTATTTTTAAATGCTTTTTCAAGTTCTTTAACCGAGACTTTTAGAGTTTCTACAAAAGCATACAGTAGTTTTATGATGATTGCATCATCAAGTTCCAAACGTGACTTAATTGTTTTAATCAAGTTTTGGAAATCTAAACTAATTTTTTGCTTTTGTGTCTCTTCAAGCGGTGCATACTGCACTAATACTTTTTGCAACTCTTTAACTTCTATGGGTTTTGCTATATAATCATCCATGCCAGCTTCTAGAAATCTCTCTTTATCTCCCTTGAGTGCGTTAGCGGTGAGTGCAATGATAGGTATGTGTTTTTTCACTTTTTGGCGTATCACTTTTGTAGCATCTAGACCGTTCATTTTAGGCATATTGACATCCATAAATATCATATCATAAGAAGACGCGGTTGCTTTTTCAACTGCTTCCTCTCCATCATGGGCAAATTCATAGGTGATGTTTGGATATTTATCAAGTAGAGATTCTATCAGCATTCTATTTATGTCATAATCTTCGGCAATAAGAATTCTTAAATTTTGTGTAATTCCTGAATTGATATCTTCTTTACGTATTAAAGTATGATTTTGCATTTTAGAAAGTAAAAAGTTGTACAAATGAGAACCAAAAGATTCATCAAATGTAAGATCTATGCAATCAAGATGCTCATTATCACATTTATCGGTTATACAGATGATTTGTTCTCTTGGTAAAATCTTGCGTATCTGCATACCAGTCTGAGTATCAAGGG
>JALVUF010000006.1 GCA_027023805.1 Helicobacteraceae bacterium | reverse complement strand
AATTTGCAGTATGTTTGTGCTAAAAAACATAACTGTGATTTGATTATTACAAATGATAAAAAGTTTTTTTCCGCAAATATCAAAACATTAACCGGTTATGAATTTGTAGCCGCTTATCTAAGCTGATACTATCCCTCAAGCTGTAAGAGTTAAATACTTAAGAAAGAAATAGATATGAAAAATATATTATTTATAATTACAAAATCTGAAAACGGCGGTGCGCAAAAGTGGACGAAAGAGCAGATAGAAATTTCTAAGAGCAGATTTAAATGTTATTTAGCTACCGATCAAGATGGATGGTTAGTTCAAGCCGTTCATGCGGAAAATTTTTTTTTAAATAAGTTAATCCATAAAAGAGCCTCAATCAAATATTTGCTTATGCTACACAAGTTTATCAAAGAAAATAAAATTGAATTAATCGTTGCAAGTTCTGCCAATGCGGGGATATATGCGCGATTGGTTAAATTGCTCAATAAACAAACAAAAGTGATTTATGTGAGTCATGGATGGTCATCTATCTATAATGGCGGGAAATTAACTTTTTTATATACATTGATTGAAAAACAGTTATCGAAGATTACAGATTCTATTTTATGTGTTTCAAAAAAAGATTTCATTAATGCCAAAAATCGTATAAATATTGATACTAAGAAGTTACATCTAACTACCAATAAAATTCATGCTGCAAAGTGTAGTATAAAACAAAATCAGACTAAAAAAAGAAAAATTTTAACTGTAGCTCGCTTATGTCCTCCCAAGAGAATTGATTTGTTGATAAAAGCAGTGATTGGTTTAAATGTTGAGTTGCATATTATCGGTGACGGTATTTTAAAAGCAAAGTTAGAGAAACTGTCACAAAAAAATATTGTTTTTCATGGCTTAGTTGCCAATTTTCAAAATTTTTGTGAGTATGATATATTTTGTCTGATTTCAGATAGCGAAGGGTTGCCCTTATCCGCACTGGAGGCAATGAGCGTTGGCATGCCTCTTGTTTTAAGTGATGTTGGGGGTTGTTCGGAGTTGATAGCGCAAAATGGATGCTTGGTGCAAAATAATGTAAAAAGTATCGTAAAAGGGATAGAATCTTGTATGAAAAACTATGATATATTTGCCGCAAACTCTAAAAAACTGTTTGATAAACGGTACAATCTGCTAAAATTTCAAGATGAGTATATAAAGTATTACGATCATGTCTTAAAAGGATAAATCAAAATGGTAATTTTTGGAGAGAAGTATGATTTTACCGAGTTTGAGATACAACGGCTTCGCGGTCGGTTTAACGCTATCTTACATGTGGATGAGATGGGTGAGTTAAGACGCACTATTTCACATACAAATGTCTCATTGATTGTGTTAAATCTTGATGATGCGGTCTCCGGAAGCATTGTGCGTTATCTCTCAGATCTTAGCGTAGAGTATGGAATCGAATTTTTGACCTTTGAGCATTTTATGGAAAAATATCTATTTAAATGCTATATACCAAAAGGCTGCACCCAGCTTCATTGGCTGGATGACTTAAAGCCATATACAAAATGGCAGTATTTTCAAAAACGGTGCATAGATTTTTTTGGTGTATTTTGGCTGTTTTTTTTCTCGTGGCCTGTTATGCTTACATGTAAAAAGAAAATAAAAGAACAGTCTTTAGGACCTGTTTTTTATAAACAGAAGCGCGTTGGTTATGCAAATCGTGAGTTTGAGTGCATCAAATTTAGAAGCATGAGACTAGATGCTGAAAAAGACGGAGCCAGATTTGCCAGCAAGGATGATGACAGGATATTTCCCTGGGGCAAGGTTATGAGACGCACTCGTTTTGATGAGTTGCCGCAAATGCTAAATATCTTAAAAGGAGAGATGCATCTAATAGGTCCAAGACCTGAGAGGCTTGTTTATACACGGCAATTCTGTGCAGAGATACCCTACTATAATGAAAGACATCTTGTTGCCCCCGGCATAACGGGATGGGCACAGGTGATGTATCCTTATGGCGAAAGTGCAGAGGATGCAAGACAAAAACTAATGTATGATCTGTATTATATAAAACACTGGAGTATATGGCGTGAGTTTCAGATAGTATATTTAACAGCTAAAACAGTGATAAATAAAAAGGGAGTTTAATGTACGCAATATTTGCGTACATGTGGATATCTTATAAATCTTTTTCGTGTTTTGCAAGATACTGGGCAACACCTTCTGTATCTGCTTTCATGCCTTCATCACCTTTATGCCATCCAGCGGCACAAACCTCACCGTGCTCGTTTGTAAAAAGCATCGCATCTACCATTCTTATCATCTCATCGATATTTCTTCCAAGAGGCAAGTCGTTGATAACAGCATGTCTGACAGTTCCGTCAGCATCGATCAAAAATGACCCACGAAGTGCAACACCGCCATCAAGAAGTACATCAAATGAGCGTGATATATCTTTTGTAAGATCAGCAACCAACGGAAACTGAACCTGACCTATACCGCCTTCATTTACGGCAGTATTTTTCCATGCAAAGTGTGAAAATTGACTATCAATTGAGATGCCTATTACGTTGATACCGCGACTTTTAAACTCATCTAAACGGTGATTAAACGCTATAATCTCAGATGGACAAACAAATGTAAAATCAAGCGGATAGAAAAACACAACCGTGCCTTTTTCTCCAAAATTTTCATATAAATTAAAATCATCTACTATTGTATTGTCGCCTAAAACAGCTGTAGCTGTAAAATCCGGTGCTTTTTTTGTTACTAACATGTATATCTCCTGTTTGTATTTTAAACACTGTTATTTTATCTAATATTTATTAAATATTTTGCCCATTAAAAGATAAATCTTTTTTTTTAAATCTCCTTTAGGTATAATCACACTGATTTATGAGGCAAGACCTTATATTTCAATAAAGGAAATCGATGACAAAAGAGTATATATTTACTTCAGAGTCTGTAACAGAAGGGCATCCTGATAAGATGGCTGATCAGATCAGCGATGCAATTTTGGATTATATTATTGAACATGATACCAAAGCACGCGTTGCTTGTGAAACATTGGTATCAAATGGATTTTGTGTAATTGCAGGCGAATTGAAGACGACGGCTTATGCACCAATGCAAGAGATTGCAAGAAATGTAATACGCGAAATAGGTTATACAGATGCCACGTATGGCTTTGATTATCGTTCTTGTGCCGTTTTAAATGGTATAGGCGAGCAATCCCCGGATATCAATCAGGGCGTTGATCAGGCAAGTGGAGAGACGGGAGCGGGAGATCAGGGTCTCATGTTTGGATATGCGTGTCGTGAAACGGACGTATTGATGCCACTGCCCATATATCTTGCTCACAGACTAACCGAGCGTCTTGCAAAAGTTAGAAAAGATGGCACAATCGCCTACCTTAGACCTGACGGAAAAGCACAAATTAGCATCAAATATATTGATGATAAACCGGTAAGTGTTGATACTATCGTTATATCAACACAACATGCTCCCGAGGTATCACAAGAGAAAATTCATGATGATATCATTCGTGAAGTTATTCAAAAAGTTATACCAAAAGATATGTTAGGAGATGATGTAAAATACCACATTAATCCTACAGGCAAGTTTGTAATAGGCGGACCACAAGGAGATGCGGGACTAACCGGTCGTAAAATTATCGTCGACACATATGGCGGCAGTTGCCCTCATGGCGGTGGAGCTTTTAGCGGAAAAGACCCAACCAAAGTTGATAGAAGCGCTGCTTATGCCGCAAGATATGTTGCTAAAAATCTTGTAGCAAGCGGTGCGTGCGATAAAGCTACCATCCAGATAGCTTATGCCATAGGCGTAGTACAGCCCGTATCTATCATGGTTGATACTGCCGGCACAAACAAAGTGTCTGAAGATGAGATAGAGAGATGCGTTAAAGAACTATTTGATCTCTCACCTAGCGGTATCATAAAATCGCTTGACTTATTGCGCCCTATATATAAAAAAACCGCATCATATGGGCATTTTGGACGAGAAGACAGTGGTTTTACATGGGAGATAACAGATAGAGTACAAGATATCCAAAATTTTTTAGGTCTATAATACACAAAGTATTGTAGAATTTGATTATAATACTCATTATTTATGGATATAGTTTTATCTATCTTTAAAATTATTTAGATATAGTTACTCAAATCAAAAAAAAGGAGAATAAATGGCAGTAATTATTACTGATACATGTATCAACTGCGGTGCTTGTATCGATGAGTGTCCGGTTGAAGCTATTGTAGATGAAGATGATAATCCAACGGGTGAGGAATTATATTATGTATATCCTGACAAATGTGTTGAATGTGTAGATCATCATGATGAGCCGGCATGTGCTACGGCATGCCCTACAGAGGGTTGTATAACATGGGATATGCCTCATACGGCAGAATACAAAGAGTTCTTTGCAGGTCCAAACTATATTGACGGCAAAAACTACGTTATGGATGACCCTGATGCAGAGCAACCCTTTAAAAGTGATATCTCAGATGAGATGCGAAAAAATCGCGAGCCTGTAGTAGAATAATTCTTTAGTGTAAGTGCATTTTTTTACGCTTACACACTTTCTTTTGTTTTTTTATCCCTAATACGATTTAAATTTATATTTTTTAGATATAATTCCATTCTAATTTTTATATATACTAGGAGAATCGATGGAGCAAACTTTATCTATAATAAAACCCGATGCGGTAGCCAAGGGTGTTATCGGAAAAATCTTTGACCGTTTTGAAAGTAACGGATTAAGAATAGCGGCAACTAAAAAACTACAACTCTCACGAATGGAAGCAAAAAGTTTTTATGCAGTTCACAAAGAGCGACCTTTTTTTAATGACCTTGTAGATTTTATGATAAGCGGACCTGTGGTTGTTAGTGTTTTAGAGGGTGAAAATGCAATACAAAAAAATAGGGATTTGATGGGTGCGACTAATCCAAAAGAAGCTAAAGCAGGTACAATTCGTGCAGATTTTGCAGAAAATATTGACGCTAATGCAGTTCACGGAAGCGATTCTCTTGAAAATGCCGCTACTGAAATAGCATTCTTTTTTGCATCAAAAGATATATCTTAGTAGATGAAAATCGATTTTAGAAAAATCAATCGTTTGCCTATACCGTTTAACGTAAATAGCGGTGATATTGAATTTCAAGGAAATTTAAAGTATGATAACGATGCTTTAGTGCATTTAAGTGCGGTTATGTTTGGAGATCTTGACTTAATTTGCGATTTGTGCGGATCAGAATTTTCTTATACGGTTCAAGAGGAGATTGATTTTTTAATTAGTGACGGTGTATATACCTCACAAAACAACAATCTAGATATTGTAGAGTTAAATGACGGCATGATAGATACAGAAGATATACTTTCTTCTGAGATAGAATTAATAAAAAGCGATTATCACAAATGTGATGATTGTCAACACAACGAAAGGAATTAAAAATGGCAGTACCAAAAAGAAGAGTTTCACATTCACGTTCGGCAAAAAGACGAACACATTATAAGCTAACATTAAAACGCCCCGTAAAAGGCGAAGGCGGAACATATAAGATGCCTCATCACATTAATCCAACAACCGGTGAGTATAAATAGCAAATGGTAAAAATTGCAATTGATGCAATGGGAGGGGACTTTGGTCCTGAGCCTATTGTGCGCGGATGTATATTGGCACTGAAAAAAAGAAGATTTCAAGCCATACTTATTGGCAGGAAAAATGAAATTTTATCTCTGATACCAAAGGGATATAGAGATAAAATTTCAATAGTTGAGACTGACGATGTTATAAGCATGCATGACAATGCAACCGATGCGTTAAAACGAAAAGATAGTTCTATCTATAAAGCCATAGATATGGTCAAAAACGGCGAGGCAGATGGTGTTGTCTCAGCAGGTCACAGTGGTGCATCTATGACGCTGGCTACTTTACGGCTTGGAAGATTGAAACATGTATTAAGACCCGCTTTGATTACTTTGATGCCTACTAAAAACGGAAGAAGATCCATTTTACTCGATGTTGGAGCAAATGTTGATTCAAAACCTGAACATCTTTTACAATTTGCAGTTATGGGCGGTTGCTATGCAGAAGATCTTTTGAAAGTCGTAACCCCCAGTATAGGTCTGCTTGCTAACGGTGAAGAAAAATCTAAGGGTAATGAAGTAACAAAAGATGCGAACTTATTGTTGAAAAACTATAAAGGCTTTAAGGGAAATATAGAGGGAAATGACATCTTTAATGGTACATGTGATGTTATCGTATGTGATGGTTTTGTTGGAAATGTTGTCCTAAAAACCTCAGAAGGCGTCGCCTCTACTATTACATTCTTGATAAAAGATTATATCAGAAAATCTCCGGTCGCTATTACGGGTGCACTTTTAATGAGAAAAGTTTTCAAGCTTCTTAAAAAAGAGATAGACTACGCTGAAGTTGGCGGTGCTCCACTTATCGGCATCAAAGGATGCGTGATTGTGGGTCATGGAAAAAGTAATCCAAAAGCGATAAAAAATGCTATCTTTCAGGCTATCAATTATGTAGATACCGGAGTTAATGAGCATATTGAAAATCGTCTTGAGGCTTTAAAAGGATAAAAAATGTATGCAGCTTTTCGTTCTATCGGTGCTTATGTGCCGCCAAAAGTATTATCAAACAATGACTTAAGCAAGATGGTAGATACATCTGATGAGTGGATTACTAAACGCACAGGTATAAAAGAGCGCCATATCGCAGAAAATGAAACAACAAGCGATATGGGAGTTAAAGCTGCAACAAAAGCACTACAAAGAACAACTATAGATAAATCAGAAATAGATTTGATAGTATGTGCCACGATTTCACCGGATTATTTTTGTATGCCTTCAACGGCAACTATCATTGCCGATAAGCTAGGCTTGCCAAATGTGATGGCTTTTGATATTTCAGCTGCATGTACAGGTTTTATTTATGCACTTAGTATCGCTAAAGCGTATATTGAAGCCGGTATCAAAAAAAATGTTTTAATCATAGGTGCTGAGAGATTAAGCAAGATTATCGACTACAGTGACAGGGCAACTTGCATTCTTTTTGGTGACGGGGCAGGCGCTGCTGTAATTAGCGCTACGGACAATAAAAAGGAGGCTATTTTAGATATACATACCGGAAGTGACGGTTCTTACGCTGAGCTTTTGATGACTCCAAACGGAGGCTCAGGTTCAGCTCATGATAGCATAAGAGCTGAGTCTGCAGGTGTATTTATGCAGATGCGTGGAAATGAAACATTTAAAATAGCGGTTAAAACTTTAACTTCTGATGTGAAAGATATACTTGCCAAAAATAGTATCAAAACTAGTGAAATTAGTCATTTTGTTCCTCATCAGGCAAATTATAGAATCATAAAAGCAGTCGGAGATGTGCTTGAAATGACAGAAGATCAGATAGTGTTAACTGTTGCGAAATATGGCAATACTTCTAGTGCTTCAATACCTATGGCGATAAATGATATTTATGAAAGTAAAAAATTACAACCAAATGAGATGATGCTTCTTGATGCCTTTGGCGGAGGTCTTACATGGGGGAGTGCTCTAGTTCCATTTTCACCTAAGTAAGTCAAATGAAATGTTTAGTAAATCTCTTTTAACAAATCTTATAGCCGTTATTTTAGCGGCAATCTCTTTTTCAGTGCCACAGCCTTACGCAAAATATTTTTTATATGCGGGATTGTTTGCGCTATCAGGCGCTGTTACCAATCAGCTCGCTATTCATATGCTGTTTGAAAAAGTACCTTTTTTATATGGTTCAGGTATTATTACGCTTCATTTTGAAAAATTTAAAGAATCTATAAAAAATCTTATGATGACCCAATTTTTTACCAAAGAACAGCTGGATACTTTTTTTAAAAGTGAAGAAAGCAGACTGGACTTGGCTCCAATTGTCCAAGAGATAGATTTTTCTCCGGCTTTTGACTCATTGGTTGATGTCGTCATGGAATCTTCCATTGGTAAAATGCTCTCAATGTTCGCACCAAAAGATGCCCTAGAGAGTTTACGCCAACCTTTTAATAAAAAACTAAAATCGACAGTTGTCACAATTGTAAAATCTGATTCATTTAATAAAATTGTACAAAATCATACTGCCGGTTCATCTTTATCTGAAGATATGCTTATTAAAATAGAAGCTGTGATAGATGATAAGTTAAGTAAAATTACACCGCAAATGGTAAAAGAAATAATTTTTAACCTAATGCATGAACATTTGGATTGGCTGGTTGTATGGGGTGGTTTGTTTGGTGGAGTTATCGGAGTTCTGAGCTCGTTAGTGCTAAAATAGTTTTGAGATTGAAAAATCAATCTCAAAACTTTTAATTAAGCCTTTGTCGTACTATCTGTACCGCTTTTACCATATTTGTAAGGCTTGGCACAACCTCTTCATAATTTCTAGTTTTTAGCCCACAATCAGGATTTATCCACAGCTGCTCTTTTGGCAGTACCTCTAAAAGTTTTTCTATCTGCGTTACTATCTCTTGTACGCTTGGAATTCTAGGTGAATGGATATCATATACACCAGGACCAACTTCTTGCTTGTATCCGACTTCTTTAAAGATTTTAAGCAGTTCGTTACCGCTTCTTGCAGTTTCTATGGAGATAACATCAGCATCCATGGCTTCTATGGTTTTGATGATATCATTAAATTCGCTATAACACATATGAGTATGAATTTGTGTTTGTTCTTTTGCGCTGCTGACTGATAGCTTAAAGTTTTCAACTGCCCATTTTTCATACTCTTTAATATTTGTTTTTCTAAGTGGATAACCTTCTTTAAAAGCAGCTTCATCAACTTGAATAATTTTAATATTGGCATTTTGAAGGTCATTTACTTCATCACTTATTGCCAAAGCTATCTGTTTTGCCACTTCATCTCTTGCTTTATCATCTCTAACAAATGACCAGTTAAGTATCGTAACAGGGCCGGTAAGCATGGCTTTCATAGGTTTATTTGTTTTGCTTTGGGCATAAGTTATCCATGAAAGTGTCATAGGTTGCGGACGGCTTATATCACCATATATAAATGGAGGTTTAACGCATCTGCTTCCATAACTTTGCACCCATCCGTTTTGGCTAAAGCCGTATCCTTTTAGCTGCTCACCAAAATATTCGACCATATCATTGCGTTCAGGCTCACCGTGAACTAGAACCTCCAGACCTATATCTTCTTGTATTTTGACACATTCATCTATATAATTTTTGATGATTTTGTTATACTCTTCTTGAGAGATTTCAGATTTTTTAAACGCTCGTCTTGCTTCTCTTAGCTGTGTTGTTTGAGGAAATGAGCCTATGGTAGTCGTTGCCAGCGGCTTATAGTTCAATATCTCTTTTTGTAGTTTAATTCTCTTTTCATATTCACCCTCTCTTTGTGTTTTGGTGAGTTTGTCAATTCTTGTTAAAACATCTTGATCGTGAATTTTTGTTGATGTTTTTCTATCAACATTTGCTTGAATATTTTGTTGATATTGTATCTGCTGCTGTTGCGTCAGACTATTTTGACCTTCGTGATAGATTTGATTAATGAGAGAAATTTCATCAAGTTTTTCTACTGCGTAACTTAACCAGTTTTTTATCTCTGTATCCATTTTATCTTCATATTTCAAGGTAAATGGTACATGTAAAAGTGAACATGATGATCCGATATACAACCTATCACTTGGTAAATCGGCACCTATTTGCTTTAATAAATCAAGTGTTTGATCGATATGATTTTTCCATATATTTCTACCGTCAACCACACCTGCAATAAGAATCTTATCGCTTTGCGCTATTGTCTTGATTGATTGCAAATTATCTTTTCCATAAACAAAATCAAGAGCAAGTGCCCATATTGGTGTATTTACCAAAATTTTTGTTGCTTCATTTGAATGTTCAAAATATGTTGCAATGATGATTTTAATATTTTTAGCCACGCTTGTTAGGTTGTCATATACGCGTTTAATTAGACTTAAAACTTTAACATCTAAATCTTTAACAAATGCAGGCTCGTCAATCTGAATATAAACCTCATCATCTAATTGTGATATTTGGTGTAGCAACTGCTCATAAATGGCAACAATTTTATTTGTAAATTCAAAAGTATCACCGCCGTCTGTGCGTTTGCTAAGAGCTAGGTACGTGATAGGTCCTATAATGTTTATTTTTGTTTTTATGCCTTGCGCTTTTGCTTCTTTGTATTCATCTAGAATCTTATTTGCATTTAACTCATAATTATCATCAACAGATAATTCAGGAACGATGTAATGATAGTTTGTATTGAACCATTTTGTCATTTCCATAGCAACGCTTTTATCATTGCCTCTAGCCATTGAGAAATAAAGTTCTTCATCTTTTAACTCTTTAAATCTCTTAGGCACGGCGCCAAGCATGATGGAAGTGTCTAGCATATTGTCATACAAGCTAAAATCATTTGAGCTGATAAAATCTATACCTGCGTCTTTTTGATATTTCCAATGTCTTGATTTGAGTTGTGATGCTATCTCTTGTACTTTGCTAAAGGGTGTTTTTTTGGCCCAAAACTCTTCTAATGCTCTTTTTAATTCTCTTTGCTCTCCGATTCTGGGAAAACCGGTTATATAATTTTTTGACATAGATATTTCCTTATAATTTGTTTATGTATTTATTGTGATATAGATTGATAATAAATAGACTTTATGCACCTTTTATGAAACCATAAACATACCATCTAATTTTCTCAAAAAGATTATACTTCTACTGTTATGATGGTTTTTTACTCATAAAGCATAAAAATCAGTTAAAAAAATGTGGGGGATGTACGCCTGTTCTGCGAAATGCAAAATATGTACAGTAAAAAGGACATCGCGGGATAAAATGATTTATAAGAAGCGATAATCTTGTTTTAAGATCAAAAAGAAAGTTGCAATAGCACGGCTTTTGGTTTACTAAAAAACATAACACTTGATCACTGATGCTGCTTTTTAACATTGCCATTCCTTTTTTTTGTTCAAATTATACCAAATTATTTAACTAAAATAGTAACGTCTGCTATTTGTATCTTGTCGCCTTTTATAATTTTTGCACGTTTTCTTAGCTCAAGGGCATCATTTTTTTTAACATAACCTTCTGAGATAAGCTGTTTGGCATCACCGCCGCTATCCACTAAATCAAGCACTTTTATAAGCTTATAAAGCTCTATATAATCATCTGTGAGTGTATATTTTATCATCGTATATGTTTGGACTGTTTTTCAAATCCTTTAACCTCCTCTTTTAAAATCTTTACATGTAAAAGCTTTTCAATGTGTTTCATCTGCTCTTTGTCATCATCATCTAGCAGTGTTATAGCTTCGCCTTTGTTGCCTGCGCGCCCTGTTCTGCCTATGCGGTGGATATAATCCTCTTTTAGACTTGGAAGTTCAAAATTTATAACTTGCTCTAAGCCGTTTATGTCAATACCGCGCGAGGCTATGTCTGTTGCTACTAAAACATTAATCTCTTTTGATTTGAATTTTTGAAGCGTTTTATTTCGCCTTGCTTTTGTTTTATCTCCATGTATTACATCTGCTTTTAATCCATCAAGTTTTAGCTCATCTGTTAATGTGTCGGCACTTTGTTTTGTTTTTGTAAACACTAAAACCTGATCCATATTTCTTGAGCCTATTAAAAAAGCAAGAAGAGCCGCTTTTTTTTCTTTATCTACTAGATATATTTGCTGATCAATCAGCTCTGTGGCACTGTTTTGTCTGGCTGTTTCGATAAAAATCGGCTTTTTTAGTATCAGTTTTGATAGTTTACGCACCTTCTCAGTCTGTGTTGCGCAAAACAGAAGTGTTTGATGATTTTTAGGAAGCTCTACATGTAAGAGTCTAAGATCTGTTACAAACCCCATATCAAGCATTCGATCAGCTTCATCTACGATAAATATTTCAACAGATTTTAGGTTTATGCTACCGTTTATGATATGCTCTTTCAATCGTCCCGGTGTTGCAACGGCGATATCGACGCCTTTTTTTAGATGTTTTAGCTGGGTCTGCAAACTTTTTCCGCCAACAAGTAGTACAGATGAGATATCCATATATTTTGTATAACTTAAGAGTTCTTTTTCAATTTGAACGGCAAGTTCGCGAGTTGGAGAGACGATAATTGCACGAACGGCTTTTGGCTGCAGAATTTTTTTATGCCGCAGTCTTTGCAGAGAAGGGAGTAAAAAAGCAGCTGTTTTACCTGTTCCTGTTTGTGCAGCGGCAAAAATATCTTTTTTTGCTAACACATGTGAGATTGCTCTGCTTTGTATTGTAGTTGGTTTTTTATATCCAAGCTCATGTATAGCGTCTAGTAAAGGCTTGATGATACCTATTTTTTCAAATGACATATTTAATAATTTCCTTATGAGATATATTTTACCATTTATTGTATATAATTCGTATAAAGGTCGTAAGTACCTATCCAGAAATAAGACCAACTAACAGAGCTTTAAAATAATGCCTAG
>JALVUF010000005.1 GCA_027023805.1 Helicobacteraceae bacterium | reverse complement strand
CCTACCTTGATAAGCAAAGGCGTTTGTGAGAATGATAAGTGAAGAGAATTTTTATAAATGGGATGAAGACACACTGATTTTAAATGTGCTAGGTACTCCAAGCAGTAAAAGAGACGTTATAGGCAAGATAAGAGCCAATCAATTAAAAATCAACGTAAAAGCTGCTCCTGACAACGGTAAGGCTACAGATTATATGATAAAATTTTTAGCCAAAACATTTGGTGTTAAACGTTCGGCAATTGAGCTTGTATATGGCAAAACTAATATCAATAAGCAATTTAGGATTAAAGCTCCCGGTAAACTGATAGAAGGTATAGAGCCATATGGTGATTTAACGTATAGCAAAAATAAATAATAAAAATTTAAGGATAGAAAATATATGAAAAAGATAGTTTTAGGCTTAGTTGTATCTGTTGGATTAGCAGTATCAGTTCAAGCCGGTATGTGGTCTGTGATATCATCAATGGGATTTAAGAAAGTTAAGCCGTTGGCTAAGTGGAAATTAGAAACAAGTGGTTGGGAGCCTAGGGTGTATGAATTTAATACCTTGTCTAAACCGATCATGCATTGTGTTATCATTTTTAGCTCAAGCAACAAAAACAGTTCTCCAACCATGCAATGCATAAGATTGGATCCGAATGTAACAAAATAATTATTCAATAGAATTTACATTATGTTAACCAAACTATTAATATAGTTACATACAACTACTAAAGGCGATGCGATGAAAAAAACTGTAACATTAACAAACAACACAAACAATTTGAGTTATGATTTCGAGATATTATCTTCAAGCATTGGTCCGGATGCAATTAATTTTCAAAAATTGTATGCACAAACAGGAATGTTTGCCTATGATCCCGGATTTACATCTACGGCTAGTTGTAAATCAAAAATTACTTTCATTGACGGAGAAAAAGGCAAATTACTCTATCGTGGATACAAAATTGATGATTTGGCCCAAAAAAAGAGTTATTTGGATGTGTGTTTTTTATTTTTAGAAGGTGTATTGCCGACAAATAAGCAAAGAGAAGAGTTTGATATAGAACTAAGAAGACGTTCTTTTGTACATGAGGGCATTAAAAATCTATTTGATGCTTTTCCAGATAAAGCGCATCCGATGGCTATGATATCATCTGCTATCTCTGCTTTATCAACATTTTATTTTGAACATTTAAACATTGACAGTGAAGCTGAATATAAAATAATGGCAAAAAGAATTATCGCCAAGATCCCTACCCTAGCAGCATTTAGCCATAGACGTTCATTTGGTCTTCCTTTAATATATCCAGATCTAAACCGTTCATATACTGAAAATTTTTTATATATGATTAGAGCATATCCAAGTCAAAATCTTCATATACCTGATGTTGAGGTAAAAGCGCTTGACACTATTTTTACTCTTCATGCAGACCATGAACAAAATGCATCAACTTCTATTGTCAGAGGCGTTGCTTCTACTGGTG
This sequence comes from Helicobacteraceae bacterium, assembly GCA_027023805.1. Classification (GTDB taxonomy): domain Bacteria; phylum Campylobacterota; class Campylobacteria; order Campylobacterales; family Sulfurimonadaceae; genus Hydrocurvibacter. Next base: position 1,598 of record JALVUF010000005.1, on the reverse strand, counting down.
CTCACCCTTATGCGGCTATCTCTGCAGGAATTGATGCATTGTGGGGAAGAGCCCACGGTGGTGCAAATGAAGCTGTAATGACTCAATTGGAACTAATTGGCACTATAGATAATATAGATAAATTTATTAAACGAGCAAAAGATTCAGGTGATGAATTTAGATTGATGGGTTTTGGTCACCGTGTATATAAAAACTTTGACCCAAGAGCCGTTATACTAAAAAACTTATTAAATGAGTTAAAGGATGAGCTTGATGTCGATAACAACCTACTTAATATTGCTCAAAAAATTGAAGAGATTGCACTGACTGATGATTATTTTATCTCAAGAAAGTTGTATCCAAATATTGATTTTTATTCAGGATTGATTTTAACTGCACTAAAAATCCCAAGGTCTATGTTTACTATTATCTTTGTAATTGGTAGAAGTATCGGCTGGATAACACAATGGATAGAGCTAAAACATGATAAAGATATGAAAATAGCCAGACCAAGGCAATTGTATATCGGTGATACTGATAAACAAATTTAACTAAAAGTACCTTAATGGATAAAAAACAGCAATTAATAAAAGATATAGAAAACTTACTAAATAATCATGGAGATGTCACAAAAACATCAATAAACATAAAACTTTTAGAATTTATGAGCGAATCTGATCTTAAAGATATCATATCTTCGTTGTTAACGCAAAAAGACAATCAAGCCGAAGATGATCGGCAATGGCTTGGGCAGTTTAAATCATAGTAAAACTATTTATATGATTTTAGAGATGCCCTTGTGTTGAAATGTAATTTAAAATGTTAATTTTTTGTTTATTATTGTTATGATATTATAACGGTAAATTTAAAAAGGATTTGTATGTCTAGTATAGACTTAGTTCAACTATCAGAACAAACAAAAAGATTAACCGCCATGGTGGTTGAAGATGAAGCTGTGGCAAATGAATTGCTGAGTTCAACTTTCAAAAATTTTTTTCAAGATGTTTACTCTGCTTTTGACGGTAAAGAAGCATTGGCGATGTATGAAAAATTTCATCCTGATATTATCTTCTTAGATATTATAATGCCGGAATTAGACGGTATAGAGCTTGCTCGTCTAATTAGAAAAAGTAATCCAAATCAAATCTTGATAGTGATTTCTGCTAGTAATGATATCGATAAAATATCTAAATCTATAGAGATAGGAGTAAATAGTTTTATACAAAAACCTATTGATACTAAAAAAATCATTGAATTGCTATCTAATATAATCTCTATGATTTCAAAAAAGAAAAAGATTGAAACAAAAACATTTTCGATCTCTCTTCCTATGGATTTATACGAAATTGTAGATAAAAATGCAAAATTAGAAAGCATATCAAAAAATGCAATTATTATACGTTCACTTAGAAACTTTTTTAAAGACCAATAAATCTTTATTTTAAGTTATTTTTAATAAGTAACTAATTATAATTTCAGCCTCACTTTTAGTGACGGCTCCATCATCTAATGGTTAGGATTCAAGGTTTTCATCCTTGCCATAGGGGTTCAAATCCCCTTGGAGTCACCAACCACCTCTTGTCTTGTTAATTATCTATTTAATTTGTTTAAAATTTTTT
>JALVUF010000004.1 GCA_027023805.1 Helicobacteraceae bacterium | reverse complement strand
GGCGATAAAATCTTACGCTTTGCCACCGTCATAAAAGGCGCATATAAAGAGGTTAAGACGTATCTTCAGTTTGAATTTACGGGTAAATACACCAATGTAATTATACTAAGCCAAGAGGAGACAACCCTTGAGGCACTCCGTCACGTGGATATTTTTTCATCATACAGAGAGGTGCAAGTAGGAGTAAAACTGCTGCCTGTAAAACAAGCCCCCTATAAGGCCAAAGATTATCCTATAAATGATATCAAGGAGTTTTTATTTAGTGTTTACAAGCAGCGAAATGAGCAAAAACTTACATCTTTAAAAAAACAAAAGCTCCTATTTTTGCAGAAAAAATTTGACAGGCTTCAAAAGATTTTTAATGCCTTAGCAAGCCAAGAGGAGCTTAAAAACAGGGCACGAGAAAAGGAGATGCAGGGAAATTTGGTATTGGCAAATATTCATCTAGTTAAGCCATATGAGAAGTGTTTACATGTAAAAGATTACAACGGAGATGATGTTGAGATTGTGTTAGATGAGCTTTTTTCATCCGCCCCCGAAATAGCCCGGCATTTTTTTAAAGTTTCAAAAAAAGCAAAGCAAAAACTGCAAAAACTGCATATCGAGCGTTCATCATTAGAGCAAAAGATGGAGTTTTTGCGCCATTATATGCATACGACCCAGCAGGCTGGGAGTGTTGCTGAGATAAATCTTTTATTTCCTGAGAAAAAACAGAAAAAAAAGATAAAGCAAGATGAATCAATTGAGCAGTTTGTTATAAGCGGATATAAAGTGATGCTTGGAAAAAGCGAAAGGGGCAATATCTTGCTTTTAAAAAAAGCAAGAGCCAAAGATATCTGGCTGCATCTAAAAGACAGGCCATCAGCTCATGTCATAATCACAACAGACAGACAGTCTTTGCCAAAAGATATCATTTATGAAGCGGCAAAGCTGTGTGTTAATTTTTCAGTATTTGAAAAAGGCAGATATTTGGTCGATTATACTAACAGGCGTGAAGTAAAAGTGCAAGAAGGCGCACATGTGCTTTATAACAAATACCAGACCATAGAGGTGGATACAAAATAAAACAAGGAGGGCGTTATGGCTTTAGGACCTGTGGGAAATGCGATTTATGTAAATCAGCAAACCCCGTTTGCATCAACTAAAGTTACATCTTTTTTCAACCGTATAGATGAGCAGGTCTTTATTTCTGCTTTAGATGCTGCAAAAGAGAAAAAAGAAATTCAAAAAGTTCGCCCTACAGAAGAAAATCAAAAAATAAACCCAGATAAAGAACATCGAAAGCAAGAGCATGATCAAGAGCAAAAAAGACAAGACAAAAAAACAAAACAAAGCGATCAAGAGAAACAAAATCCAATTCATCATTTAGATATTAAAGTATGATAGGGTACAATATCAAAAATTGAAGGATTTTTGTATGGCTTTAAAAGATAAATTTATCGGCGATATGGATAGATGGCTTGTCGGTATCTGGCTTACTTTAGCTGTTTGGGCTGTTTGGTATATAAATAGTTTTTTTCTTGTCTGGCTTGCGCTTGGAGTTGTGTATCTTTTTGCTTTTAAAGAAGCAAATGAGCTTTTTCAAATCAAAGCAGATTCTATGTTTTTTTATGCTACCCTGCTTTGGATAGCGGCATATTTCTATCCTTACGGCAATGATCTGTTTGTACTGGCGGGTGTTATCTTTTTTGGCGCTGTTGCGTATAATCCTAAGATACCTATGCGAGATTTTTTGCCTTTTGTTTATCCTACTGCCGGCATGCTGTTTTTTCTTACGCTTTATGAGCAATATGGCAGAGCATCGCTTCTTTGGCTTGTAATAATAGTAGCTGCCACAGATATCGGAGCTTATTTTGTAGGAAAGAGTATCGGTAAAAGAAGTTTTTGCAAAACAAGCCCAAACAAAACTATAGAGGGCGTAATCGGCGGTATTTTGATAGCTACTGCGATTAGTTTTTATTTTGGCACGGGTATAGTAGATGTTTATAGAGCCGCCATTATCTCGTTTGCCGTTTCGCTTGCTAGCGTGTTTGGAGATCTGTTTGAGAGCTATTTAAAGCGTCAGGCGGGCGTAAAAGACAGCGGCAATATTTTACCCGGTCACGGCGGCATGCTAGACAGAGTTGACGGATATCTATTTGGCGCTATTGTGATGCTTATGCTTTTACGCGGGATAGTTTAAATGCAGATATGGAAAAAGCTTAGATGATACTCTTAGGTTCAACGGGCTCTATCGGCGTAAATACCTTAAAAATTGTTCAGAGGTTTGGCTTGCATGTAGATGTTTTAGTTGCCGGCAGGAATATATCGCTTTTAAACAAGCAAATAGCACGTCATGACCCAAGAGTAGTGGTAGTTGCTTCAGAAAAAGAGAGCCAGCTTGTAAAACATGATAACGTTTTTTACGGCGAAGATGCCATTTTACGTGTTATCGAGGAGTCCAAAAGCGGGCTTGTTGTAAACGCACTTGTAGGCTTTTTGGGACTTCGCCCCACTTTAAAAGCTATAGAGTGCGGTAAAAAAGTAGCCCTTGCAAATAAAGAAAGTTTAGTTGCCGCGGGGGCGTTTGTAGATACTTCGATGATTCAACCCATAGACAGCGAGCATTTTGGTCTTTGGTATCTTTTGCAAGATAAAGAGATGGTAAGCATGACAATCACGGCAAGCGGCGGCGCTTTTCGTGATTGGGATTTAAAAAAACTAAAACATGCAACTCTTGAGCAAACTCAAAATCATCCAAACTGGTCAATGGGGCAGAAGATAACAATAGACAGTGCTACTATGGTAAACAAGATGTTTGAGCTTTTAGAAGCAAGATGGCTTTTTGGAGAAGGAGAGTATGACGCCGTTATCGAGAGGAAATCTATAATCCACGCACTTATAAATTTTAAAGACGGTTCAACAACGGCGCATATTGCCAATACCTCAATGCAGCTTCCCATAGCTTACGCTATTATGGGTGATGTAAATGAGCAGATTTTAGAGCCGGTTGATCTGTTAAAAGTAAAAACTCTTGAGTTTGGGCAGATAGATAAATCAAGATACCCGATTTGGCAGATAAAAGAGAAGCTGTTAAAAAATCCAAAATTAGGTGTTGTTGTAAATGCCGCAAATGAGGCGGCAATTAAGAGATTTATATCTAAAAAGATAGGATTTTTGGATATCTCAAGAGATATCATCAGAGCATT
>JALVUF010000003.1 GCA_027023805.1 Helicobacteraceae bacterium | reverse complement strand
GGAGTTAAAGCAAGACGAATAGAACGAAGAGTAGTTTTTTGGCTTGAAGTCGTACAAGAATAAATTTGGGGAGGGTTATTAATGGTGCGCCCGACAGGAGTCGAACCTGTGACCTTTGGTACCGCAAGCATAGTTTATATCATTCCTTAGATGTCTTTTTGGTTCCCGAAGCCCTATTTTAAGGAATCTATATTTTATATTAATTCTTTTAAGTGTATAATACTTCTGGTAAAAGTATGTCCCAAAGTATGTCCCGACTTTAATTACACATAAGGTACAAAATGGCTGTTGATAGAAAACAATTTACTGAAAAGATAGAAACTGGCTTAAAATCTAATGTCACTTATACTAAATTTTATTTAAATTTTAAACTTAATGGGAAATCAAAACAAAAAGTTTTAGATTTTTCACAAAAACAATGGGATAAGCGAACACGAATTTCTAATGCAAAAGCTCAATTAATTCAAGAAAAGAATAAAGAAGTTAACGAGGGGATTAATTTTAATGAAAATAGCACCCTAAACAGTGTTGCAGAAATTTATTTTGATTTAGCTTGCGAAAAGTCAAATTGGACTAAGAATCGTCATGATACATATATTTTGTATTGCAAAAATGGAATAGGTAAAAAGAAGATTAAACTTGTACGACAAGTCGATATAGACTCTTTACGTAAATCTATGGAGAAACAAGGGTATTCAAAAAAAACTGTCAATGGATGTAGTCCCAGAACTATTAAAAAGATTTTAGTCCAAATATTAAAACCTATCCTTACGTATGCTTATGAAAATAAAGTTATATCGGAAATTCCACTGATTAAAGCACCAAAACAACACCGAAATAAAAAAATTGTCCAAGGTGCAACTGAAAAGTTTACCGTACTCTATAAAGAAATTTCAAGATTATATCAAGAAGACCCATTTTACAGAGCACTTTTTCTTTTTGCACTTTACGGAAGGCGATGGAATGAAATTAGAACTCTTCACTGGAAAGAAGTAGATTTTTCACAAAATTCATATACAATCCTTGCTCAGCATAATAAACTAGAGATTGATCAACATTATGATTTGCCATCATTAATAAAAGTGGCTTTAATTGAGATCCAAGATAATCATGAAGGATTGATATTTAAATCACCTATCACACGAAAGGAACTCTATTCCCCTAAAAGGCAACTAGAAAGGATAAGGGAAGCGACTGGTATCGAAAAATTAACAATGCACTACTTCAGACATATACTCGTAAGTGCGATGGGTGAACATGGAATTGCTAATACAATTTTATCCGCATCTCTTGGGCATACTAATTTAGACACAGTCAATAATTTTTATTTAACCGTAAATCACAAAGCGGCATCAAAAGCAGCAAACATGGAAATAGAAAAATTACTATAGATTTAACCATAAGAAGTGATAGATTTGGCTTGGAATATTTACAGTTGTCTATGAGGTTCGAAAATAATACCTTATCAAAAGTAAAACTACAAGGCTACGGTGCTATAGGGGCTATCTCATCTTTTGTCATATCGCTGCTTGTTTTGGTGACTTTTAGCTTTACCTGCCTATTTAGTCATTAAAGCAAGCTCTTTTTGTGTAAAATTCTTGTTAATTCTTACCATTTTAATCTTTTTTTATAAGTAGTTCAATTATTTCAATAGGTGTATTTAGCTGAAACATTCTGACTTCTAATACCTTCTATTTAAAATATTATAGCATAATGAAATATATAAAATTGTAAATAATCTAAATGTCTTATTGTGCCAGTGTATTGTATGAAAAGCTTTAGAAGATCATGCAAACACTTAGAATCGGCATATATTTAAGTACGTCACCAAAGAGTCCAAGGATAATAACCCTGATCTTACGGACGTTTCCTATCTATATTTACTCCATTTTTTTCTTGATATTCGATGGCATTAAAAAGTGCCGCAAATACTGCAAAAAGTACAAGTGAATCCATTAGATGAAATGAGAATCCACCCATTTCATGAGAAAAAAATACTATAGCAAAGGCGGTAGCAAGTATCTTATAGCGCCGCTCACGGATATCAAATGTTGCAATGCGATAAAAGATAAATAGATTGACTGCTAGCCCGACGATGCCAAGCTCCACGGCGTACATAATGAAATTATTATGAAAATCTGAATATGGTTTTAGATTTTTTTCGCTAAAACCGTATTTCTTAATGTAAAGATCAAGACCTTTCATCTCGCCTCCGATCCCTGAACCTAAGATGGGATGGTCAATGAATTTATTTATACCTATCGTCCATAGCGAAGCGCGCGTTGCTAGAGAACCGTCATAGTTGTGATATGCATATGCATTATGCACATCTGTGTAAAGTTGATCGATTCTTTTGTGAAAATTTGGACTTAGATGGTAAGCGAGAGGCATTGAAAAAATAGCTATTATAATAGAAGATAAAAGGATCTTGTATGAGTGTCTATAGTACAAAATAGCCACAACAAAGATGGTTAATACGAAAGCAAACTGTCCGGTTCGTCCACCATTGATAAAAAGATTAGTTGTTGCTGTTATGAAAAAGACACCTAAAAGTATTTTGAGTTTTAGATCTGTCTGTTCATACATCTTGACTAAGATCAAGATGATTGCAAAAGCAAGATATACACTATAATCCACGTGACTCATAAAAACAGTCGGAAAAAGATGGGTGGCGCCATTAAAGTGCCAAAGCCTAAAATATACACCATACGAGGCTACTTCGCTAATAAACATACTAAGCAAAAATGCATCGAGTACATACTTTGTGTATTGTATTCGAAAAGAGGTCAGCATTATAATAACAGGGAAAAAGTACCAATATTTAACTCGTATAAATTTGATAGCGTAAGCGAGGTTTGGTGCCCAAAAAAGCGAAAGGATACTAAAACCTATAAAAATTAAAATTGCGATACTAAGCTTGTCGTGCAGCACGATTTTAAATTTATTTTTCAGATGCCCCTGTACGAGCCACAATAAGATCAAAAGCCCAGTAAAGATACTCGTGAGTGCTTTTGAGATAGGGATGCTAAACGCAAGTCCGACAAATGAGATATTAAGAAGCTTGTCATAATCTATATTTTTTGTAAAATGGTTTGTGATTGTCAAGATACTGCCTTTTTTATGAGTCCATTTTTGCATACAAAAATATCTTTTTTACTTTGCATAATTTTTTGCGCCTGTTTAGAAATATCTG
>JALVUF010000002.1 GCA_027023805.1 Helicobacteraceae bacterium | reverse complement strand
TGCTTATGAAAGCGCCGTTTAGATGGGATCACTATTCCGACCAGCCATACCAGCTAAAAGACAAAAAATACAAAAAGGCTCATAGACAAAAAGAGTGGCTTTCAATCATTCTAACATTTTTTACAGCCCTGCTTATTTTGCCTCTTGCATATTTACTCTCTTTTTTTATACCCAAAAGAAAGATAGATACAAACAGTTTTTTTGCTCTTGGCGTAGATAACAATAAAGAGTTATCCCCGCCTCTTTTACAAGAACTGGGCATCGACCATATCTTAGTGCGTCAAAAACTTTGGGAGATGAAAAATCTACCAAAGTTAAAAGAGTTTATCTCTACATGTAAAGTAGATGAGATAACCGTAAATATCTTGCAAGACCGTGAGCATATAGAGGATTTAGATCTTTTAAAAAAAGATTTACGTGAAATTTTTGCATCTTTACATGTAGCAAGATTTCAGATCGGCTCAACTATAAACCGTGCTAAGTGGGGGTTTTTTAGTGTTAATGAATATTTACGGTTTTTTAAAACGGCATATGATCTAAAACAAAATGAGTTTCCAAACATCAAACTCTTAGGCAGCGGTGTAATAGATTTTGAGTACCATTTTACCGCCCATACTCTGTTTAATCTATGCAGATGCAAATATGACGGTGTAGCTTCACTTTTATATGTAGATAGAAGAGGAGCGCCTGAAAATAAGCAGATGGGTTTTGATTTTTTAAAAAAAATCAAACTGCTTGGCATGTTAACCGCGCTTAGTGTAAAAACCAAAAATAAAATATATATAACAGAAGCAAACTGGCCCATTTCAAACACGGCTCCATATGCACCGACAAGTGAGCATGAGTGCGTCAGCCAGATTCAATATGCAGAGTTTATGGTCAGATACTATTGCCTCGCTCTTGCTTCTTGTAATATAGATGCGGTATGTTGGCACCAACTCTTTGCTCCTGGTTACGGGCTAATAGATAATCGAAGCGGCATCAACAAAAGAGGCGCTTTTACAGCGTATCAGGCAATGGTGTCATTTTTAAAAGGCTGTGATGTCGTTAGTTTTAGCAGTAAAAGCGGACATTATATATTAACATGTAAAAAAGATGGACGGATAATTCAAGTGCATTGGTCGCTTACAAAAATAACCATTGATAAAAAAGAGTTTAATGCATTTGATATCTACTCAACTGAAATTTTACAAAGTACATTGCAAGTGCATAATACACCCATATATCTTGTTAAAACAGAAACTGATATAATTATGCCATGAAAACAAAATTTTTAAATGTACCCATCTATATATGGCTGGCTTTTTTTCTTTCCTCTGTTTATTTTGTACTATTTCCACATATTGATTTATATATAAGTTCACTGTTTTATAAAAACGGTACTTTTATGGCTGGTAACACGTGGTGGGGAGATTTTTTATATCATTCACTCAAGCCTGTTGTCGCAACAGCGGCAATAGCACCTGTTTTAATATGGATTTATAACAAAGTATGGCATAAAAATATTCTAAATATAACGGGCAAAAAAGTAGCATATATACTGCTAGTTCTTGCAATTGGTCCCGGACTTATAGTGAATCTAACTTTTAAAGACCATTGGGGCAGACCAAGACCGGGACAAATTAGGGAGTTTGGCGGAAATGAGCATTTTCAGCCGGCATTTATCATGAGCAACCAAAAGGGCGCCTCTTTTAGCTGTGGGCATAATTCAGGTGCATTTTTTCTTTTAGCTTTAGCACTTCTTACTACTAAAAGACGGCGATTTTGGCTCACACTTGTATATATTTACGGCATCTTGATAAGTTTTGACAGAATTGCTGAAGGTGGACATTTTTTTAGCGATACAGTCGTAAGTTTTTTTGTGGTATATATAACGGCATACGCTCTTTATGGGTATATGTTTTCAAGGCAGAGTGATGATTCTTAACTTTAGGCGAGGCAGCGCTTATGCCAACAAAAAAGCCCGTATCTATTTAGCTAAAAAAGATCCGGGTGATATCCACAAAATAACGGTTATCCGTCATGCTGCTATCGGTGATTTTATGAATATAAGACCATTTCTAATTGAGCTACGTAACTATTTTCCAAATGCAAAAATTACACTTTCGGTGCTAAGAAGTGCAACATACGGCATACCTGATGATCTAGTGAATGATATTCACATTATAGATAAAGACGATCCAAAAGATCCACTAAAAAAAACAGGCTTTTTCACGCGAATAAAGCAAGCACGCACCCTGCCCCCGCAAGATATTATCTTTGATTTAACAGATAGCACACTTAGTGCGTTTTTACTCTTTTTTTCAAAAGTTGATTTAAAAGTGGGCTATCCATATCGAATATTTAGGCGTTTATTTGTTGATATGGGAGTATATCGAAGCGATTTTGTTATAGAAGCCGAGTCAACACTACATATGTTAAATATGCTCGGAATGCCGAAAATAAAAAATCTTAGATACGGATTTGAGAAGAGATACAAAAAAAATGATGCACGCACAATCATCTACTTTGCCGGAGCCTCCACGATGGGAAAACGGTGGGAAGCAAAAAAATTTGCCCTGCTTATAGATAAAATGTCTTTAAAATATACGAACTATAAGCATATAATTCTTCAAGGTATAGGTGCAGATGAAAAATTTCTTGATATATACAAACCTTTAAAAATAAAAGAAAATGTATTTTTGCAAGAAGCTATGCAATTAGATAGTACAATGCAGTTTTTAGCAGATGCCCGTTGCGTCGTCTCAAACGATACAGGCATACGAAACATGGCCATTGCGCTGCAAACACCGACGGTCGGCATATTTTTCGGTACAAATCCTTTTAGATATTGGCCAAGCGATACGATCCACGAATGCGTATTTAATAACCAATACGTAAATCCTGATGTTGCAGATGTATATAAAACAACAACTAAACTTCTAGATACACTCTACCCATGAAGATTCTCATCATTCTTCCAAACTGGCTTGGTGATGCGCTTATGGCAACTCCGGCGATAGAAGTTTTAAGCAATACTTATCCTGATGCAAAATTTACCTTTATAGGCAGCGCTGTTTCTATTGAAGCGCTTAAATATCATCCCAAATGCGAGGCATACTATATAGATAAAACGAAACAAAAAGGCAGCAGAGTTGTAAATACATATAAATTTGCCAAAAAACTCGGCTTATTTGATATGGCAGTTAGCTTTAGAAATCAACCCCATGTATCCCTTTTTTTAAAATTTATAAAAGCTCG
>JALVUF010000001.1 GCA_027023805.1 Helicobacteraceae bacterium | reverse complement strand
AGTAGCTCCTGCCTGTTTTTGCCTTGTACTAGGCATTATTTTAAAGCTCTGTTAGTTGGTCTTATTTCTGGATAGGTACTTATAGCTTATTAATTGCAAATAAGATATAATCACTTAATTTTTAAAGTGTGAGTGTATTATGGATGTAAGAGAAGAGTTTTTAAAGTTTTTTGAATCAAAAAAACATACGCGGGTGCCTAGCGCGCCATTGGTGCCTGAAGATGCGTCATTGCTGTTTAATAACGCAGGAATGGTGCCTTTTAAGTCTATATTTACCGGTGAGATCCCAGTACCTAGCAACCCTCGTGCAACCTCTTGTCAGACCTGTATCAGAGCAGGGGGAAAACATAATGATTTGGAAAATGTAGGTCATACGGCCCGCCATCATACATTTTTTGAGATGCTTGGCAATTTTAGTTTTGGGGATTACTTTAAAGAAGATGCTATCTCTTATGCATGGGAATTTATCACAGAGGTTTTACAACTAGACACAGATAAGCTTTGGGTAACAGTGCATGAAAATGATGATGAAGCATTGTTAATCTGGCAAAAATATATAGATAAAGAGCGTATTGTAGCACTTGGAGATAAAGATAATTTTTGGCAGATGGGCGATACGGGACCATGCGGACCATCAAGTGAGATATTTTACGATCAGGGAGCTGAGCACTTTAGCGGTGCGGAGGATTATTTAGGAGGAGAAGGTGACCGATTTTTAGAGATTTGGAATCTTGTTTTTATGCAGTATGAGCGCGATATAAGCGGTAAGCTTACACCTTTGCCTAAACCATCAATCGACACCGGCATGGGATTAGAAAGAGTTGTTGCTATAAAAGAGGGTGTTAGCAGTAACTATGACTCATCTTTGTTTATGCCGCTTATAAAGCAGACAAGCGCTATGATCGGTAAGCCTTATATATATAAACAAGGTGCATCTTTTCGCGTCATTGCCGACCATATACGCGCAGTAGTATTTTTGTTAGCACAAGGGATCAACTTCTCAAATGAAGGGCGTGGGTACGTGCTTAGGCGAATATTAAGGCGAGCCGTCAGGCATGGATATCTGTTGGGATTTAAAAAGCCTTTTATGTATAAGCTTGTAGATACTCTGGTTGCTCTTATGCGACAAGAATATGAGTATCTAAGCCAGTCAAAAGAGAATGTAAAAGAGCAGATAATGCTTGAAGAGGAGAGATTTTTTAAAACTATACATTTGGGTATTGAGCTTTTTAATAAAGAGCTGCAAAAAACTAAGAAGGATTTTAGCGCAAAGGTAGCGTTTAAGCTTTACGATACGTACGGCTTTCCTCTTGATTTGACTCAGGACATGTTGCATGATAAGGGTATAAAGATTGACACAGATGAGTTTGACAGACTTATGGCAGAGCAAAAATCCAGAGCAAAAGCTGCATGGAAGGGAAGTGGGGATGAGAGCATTGACGGAGATTTTAAAGCTCTTTTGCAAAAATTTGGTGAAAATAACTTTATAGGATATGACAATACGACTTCTATATGTAAAATATCAGCTCTTTTAGATGAGAATTTTGAGATGATAGATGAGCTGCACCCAAAACATACGGGATGGGTGTTGCTAGATAACACTCCGTTTTATCCACAAAGCGGTGGACAAGTCGGAGACAGGGGAGTTTTAGAAGATTTTGCGATTGTTTATGAGACTAAAAAAATTTACGGACTTATTTTAAGCCTTATAAAAGCTACCACACTTTTACATGTAAATGACAGCGTAAAAGCGGTAGTTGATGAGAGCCGTTTTGAGATACAAAAGCATCATTCCGCGACTCATCTTCTTCATGGAGCACTTTATGAGATACTAGGTTCACACATATCGCAAGCCGGCTCATTGGTTGAATCAGATAGGCTTAGATTTGACTTTTCACATCCAAAGGCTTTAACTTCTGATGAGGTTGCACAAATTGAGCAAAGAGTCAATTATGAGATATTTGCTCATATTCCCTGTGTTACAAAAATAATGGCAATAGATGAAGCAAAACAAAGCGGAGCAAAAGCCCAGTTTGGCGAGAAGTATGGCGATGAGGTTAGAGTTGTGAGTTTTGGCGAGGCAAGTGTTGAGTTTTGTGGCGGAACACATGTAAATAATACATCAGATATCGGTATGTTTATTATAACAAAAGAAAGCGGTGTAAGTGCCGGTGTCAGACGTATAGAAGCAGTTTGCGGTAAAAGTGCATACAATTATATAAAATCAATGCGACACACTTTAAACAAGGCAGTATCTGAAGTTAAAAATAACGATCTCATATGCGGGATACATAGACTAAAAGAGCAGACTCAAACTTTAAAATCAGAGATTTCCCAAATACAAAAAGGACTAAAAGAGAAGTTTGATGTTGATATGGTTGATGATATTGCCGTGATCGTAAGTGAGATAAAAGCAGGTGATATAAAAGAGCGTATAGATGAACTTAAAAATGAGTACAATAAGATTTGTGCAATTTTATTTCAAGAAAAAAATGGTAAAGTTCTAATGGCTGCAGGAGTAAAATCTGCAAAGACGGCTCATGCCGGAGAGTGGATAAAAGCCGTAGCGCCGATACTCGGCGGCGGAGGCGGCGGAAGAGCTGACTTTGCGCAAGCAGGCGGGAGACAACCACAGATGATAAATCAGGCAAAAGGGTTCGCCTTGCAATATATAAAGGAAAAATTAAACAAATGAAAGATTTAATTTATATGCTTTTTGCAAATTATAAAGATGAAATAATCTTTTTACATGTAATAAGCGCTGTTGTATGGGTCGGTGGCATGATAGCGCTTCGTTATGCTGCACACCAATCCATACAGCAGTTGCAAAGTCCGTTGGATAAGCTCCAACGCACAGCATACGCACTAAAAAGATTGTTTATTATTGTTGCACCGTTTATCGTTATCATACTTTTGACTGCTATTATTATGGCTGTTGGATTTGGATTTAGGTCAGCTGCAATCGGGCCTGAGGGTAATGTTATAAATTCTTACGCTATGCATATTTACAAAATCGTACATGTAAAAGAGAGCATTTGGACTATTATGACTTTAAACTATCTTTATATGGTATTTAGACGAAACAGGGCGCAAAAATTGATAGATAATGCAGATTTACCGGCAGCTAAAGCCGCTCTTGCTCCAATTGGAGCATATTTGGTTCCTATAAATATAGCTTTAGGCATAATAGCCGTGTATCTAGGAGTAGTTCTTCAAGCAGGATGATTATTTAGTTTATCTTGCCTGAACTGCGCTAAGTAGCTCTTCAAAAGCTACATGGCTTGAGTTTTCTACCGATTTTATCTGCTCTAACGCTTGTTCGTGATCGCCTTCTTCCCATAATCGTACCGCTTTAACTAGACCTTGATGTACATTGATATGATGTTTTGATATGTTAGTTACTGCTGCGGTATTATCTCTTAATATGCTGTTTTGGATTGTATTAAACCATTTGCCAAATGCACAGCTATTTTCATCTATTATACTTAACTGTGTATTGCTTAACAGTGCCTTATAGCCTTGAATTTTAAGTGCTATATGATCTATCTTGCCATTTGCGACATTTAAGTCCGTCGTTAGATTTTCATTTTGGGTTTTTATTTTGGCTGAGTTTTGGATAACCATTGAGATATTGTGATTAAACTCTTCAACCGTTTGCATGGCTGATGTTGTCTCATTAATAAAAGTATTGCTGATTTCCATCATAGAGTTTGAGTTTTGTTTTAAGCCGTTAATATTTATCTCAACTTCTTGCGTAGCTTTTTGTGTTCTCTCGGCTAATTTTCGCACTTCATCGGCAACAACTGCAAAGCCGCGTCCATGTTCTCCTGCTCTTGCTGCTTCAATGGCTGCATTTAGTGCTAGCAGATTAGTCTGATCAGAGATATCTTTGATTAGGCTGATGATATCTGAGATAGATGTTACACTGTCATTTAGGGAGTTTGAGTCATCTCCTAGTTGTGAGGCATATTGGCTTATCGTCTCAATGGAAGTTTTAATGTTATTTGTTTGATGAGACACATCATTCATTCTTGTTTCAGTCTTTGCGTTTAAATCGTTAATTTCATCTATTAAAACTATAGAACTGCCTATAGTTTTTTGTAAAAACCGTGAACCGTCATCATAGCTGTTGATAACAATCTCTGTTAGCTGATTTATCTCACCGGAGCTATCATGACTATTTTGCTCGCTAAGGCTATGCCTTAAGCTTGATAACTCATCTTCTAAATTTTTATTGTGTTCTTTTAGATTTTGTATTTTTGCTTCATACTCTTGCACGATAGATTCGATCTTAGCTTTGTTTCCAAACATCCCATTACCTTTTTTTTATTATTTTAACATAAAATCAATTTTTTTGATAATATTTTCCGGTGTAAAACCAAATTTCTCAAATAGTAACCCAGCCGGAGCGGAAGCGCCAAAACTATCCATTCCTATCACTTCATCGGCTAACTTGTACCACTCCATGCCGCGTGCTGCTTCTATAGCTATTTTTTTATTCTTTGGCACAATAATCTTATCTATATAATCATTAGGCTGCTCAATAAAAAGATCAAAACATGGAATACTTGCTACATCTGCTTTGATATTTTTATCATTTAAGATTTTTTTCACTTCAAGCGCCAAGCCAACTTCCGAGCCTGAAGCAATTAGCGTAATTGTCGCATTTTCATCGCAAGCTACAAGGTAGCCTCCTTTGCTGATATCACCACGAGCCGGAGGCGGTAAAATAGGCAGGCTCTGTCTTGAACATACAAACGCGGATGGAGATTTATCCATCTTGAGAGCTGTTTGCCATGCCACTGTATTTTCAGCCCCGTCAGCAGGACGCCAAAGATAAAAATTTGGAAGAGCTCTAAATTGGCTTAGCTGCTCTATGGGTTGGTGTGTTGGACCATCCTCTCCCACACCTATGCTGTCATGTGTCCAGATAAAAAATTGCTGTATTTTACTTAAAGCCGCGATTCTAACTGCCGGTTTCATATAGTCTGAAAATACGAAAAATGTAGCGGTATAAGGCAACAGCGGACCATAAAGCGCCATAGCGTTAGCGATAGATGCCATAGCATGTTCTCTTATACCAAAATGGATGTTTCGCCCTTTTGGAAATGTGCCCATATCGCTTAATACTGATTTATTTGAGGGTCCAAGATCCGCACTGCCGCCTAAAAAGCCGGGGATAGCACGTGCTATTGCATTGATTATTTTACCGTTGGTGTTTCTTGTCGCATCTGCTTTATCAAAGGCGGGCCAGGAAATTTTGGAATAATCACGGCGCATAAGAGCCTCAAGAGCTGCATTTTGTTCAATTAAAGGCATCGTTTTTTGGCTGTGTATCCATTCACGTTCCAGTAAATCGCCTTTTTCTATGGCGCATCTAAATCTAAAGAGAACATCCTCATCGATAAAAAATCTTTTCTCAGCATCAAAGCCTACGGCTGCTTTTGCCTTTTTTATAACATCCTCACCAAGTGGAGCACCGTGCGCATGCGCAGAGCCTTCAAGTTCTCCTGCACCTTTGGCTATGATGGTGTGAGCTATGATAAGTGCCGGTTTATTGCTTTGTTTAGCATCTTCTATAGTTTTATCTATATTATCATAATCATGCCCGTCACACTCATATACATCCCAGCCTTGAGCTGTAAATCTGCCGCATATATCTTCACTGATGCTAAGTTGTGTTGAGCCTTCTATGGTTATGTTATTAGAATCATAGATTAAGATAAGATTGTCAAGCTTATTATGTCCTGCAAGAGAACAAGCCTCATAGCTGATACCCTCTTCAAGATCACCGTCACCGCAAAGGCAATATACATGGTGGTCGATGAGATTGGCATTATCAGTATTTAGTTGTGCCGCCATAAACTTACTGGCCATTGAAAAACCAACAGCATTGGCGATACCCTGACCAAGAGGACCTGTTGTTATTTCGATACCATCAGTATGTCCGTATTCCGGATGTCCGGGCGTTTTAGAGTCAAGTTGACGGAAATTTTTTAGATCTTCAAGACTTACATCATATCCCCACAGATGATAAAGAGAGTAGATTAGTCCTGTCGCATGACCGCCTGAGAAGACGAGCCTGTCACGATTTAGCCACGATGGATTTTTAGGGTTATGACGCAGATGTTCACACAAGACAACCGCAACATCGGCAAGTCCCATAGGTGCCCCCGGATGTCCTGAGTTAGCACGCTGCACCATATCCGCCGCTAAAAATCTTATAGTATCTGCCATTTTTTTTCGCATTTTGTTTGCCATAGTTAACCTTTGTGTCTGTTTATGTAATGTGTTAAAAGCGATGAGAGGTTTTGGTACACTCTATTGTCAAAATCGTTCATCGTATCTGTTAATTCTGCCGCAAGACTATCTGCTTCTTGCATCGCATCCTCTAAGCCCAAAATTGTCACAAAACTATTTTTGTTTGTGTCATTGTTTGTGGTTTTGCCTGCTTGTGTATCATCTTGCGTGACATCTAAAATATCATCTTGTATCTGAAACAAAAGACCTAATTTGATACCAAAATCATACAGCGTTTGCGCTGTTTTGTCATCTGATGCGATAATTGCTCCCATCTTTAGTGCAGCAGCAATTAATTTAGCAGTTTTGTTTATATGCAACAGCTTAACTTTATCAAGTTCTAGAGGTTGATTTTCAAAATAGCAATCAAGCGCCTGACCTAAAACCATTCCGCTTGCACCGCCGTTTAGTGCGAGTTCGCGTATAAGCTTTATCTTAATGCTGTCACTAAGGGGAGCTTTGTTTAAGAGTTCAAACGCATAGGTATTTAGCGCGTCACCTACCAAAACAGCAGTTACCTCGTCATATTTTACATGCAGAGTCTGATGACCACGACGCAAAGGAGCATTATCCATAGCAGGAAGATCATCATGAATTAGTGAATAGGTATGAAAAATCTCGATTGCTGCTGCTGCGTACATTGCATTTGGCATTAAAAGCGGATTGTATGATTGTACAACACCCAGCAGAAGCTTAGGACGAAAACGCTTGCCACCCGCTTTTAGCATTACATGTAATGCATTTTCATAAAACGGATGAAAGCTCTTAGCGTCAGGAAGGTTGTCTAATAAAAAATTTTCAAAATTATACATATTGAATATTATCAAATAAATATATATAAAATACTGAAACTATAATAAATCAAACGATGATTATTTTGCAAATACATTGGCTGAGCCAAGCATATTTAAAGCGCTGCTTTGTTTATTTTGTTCAATCATTTTTGCCAGGTCATTAAAAGCGCCGATAAGAAGTATCTGTAAAGATTCTTTGTCTTGCAGCAGTGAATCATCAATGCTTAGATCAGTTACTTCGCCTTTACCGTTTCCAACAAGCACAATCATACCGCCTCCGCTTTTGACGGTAAAAGTTTTACTCTCTAACTCCTGTTCCATTTTTTTGGCATTTTCTTGCATGCTAGAGAGCATTTTTGCCATATCGCCCATATTTTCAAACATTTATATACTCTCTTTTGTGTGCGTGATATTGTTATCATCATCAACGATAACAACACGCGGTTTATACTCTTTTAGTTCATCTTCGTCATAAGATGCGTAAGCCACTATGATGATTTTATCGCCTTTATGCACTTTTCTAGCAGCTGCACCGTTTATGCACACATCACGCCTTCCACGCTCACCTTTTATGATATATGTTGAAAATCTTTCACCGTTATTGATATTTAAAATCTCAACTTTTTGACCGACTCTCATTTTAGCCACCTCTAAAAGCTCCTCATCTATCGTGATGGAGCCTACATAGTTTAAGTTCGCGTCGGTGATTGTAGCCCGATGAATTTTGCCATAAAGCATCTCTATCGTCATTATGTGATTACCTTTTTAGCGTTGTACTTGTGCTTGCATCTGGGCAGGTGAAATAGGCGCGTCCCAAAGTTCCTCCGGGATTACGTATTCTTCTACTACCTTACCTCCGATAATATGCTCATCTACAATACGTTCAATTTTGCCTTTATCAAGTCCCACGTACATGACATGTCCAGGCTCAACTAGCATAACCGGACCGGCGTTACATCTGTTTAGACAAGATGTTCTAATGGGTTGAACTGTACCCATGATACCTTTTTGCATTAATAGCTGTGCAAGATATTGAAACAGATCTTTAGTCTGTGGATTTACGCATGATGGTTTTGGCATGCCCGGAGGAGATGACTGCTCACATTTAAATATATAAAACGCCGGTTGTGGAATTCCCATAAATTACCCCTTAATACTTTTTCCAAATTATATCAAAATATATACTGTTTTATTGTAATCTCACATTTAAGATTTACATGTAAGGAAAATTTTAATATAATGCCAACATGAAAAAGATATTTTTAATTAGCATTTTATGTTCAAGTTTTGTATTTGCAGACGCAAAGGTTTATATCGGTGTTCTTGGTGGAAGCTCAAGTGAGACTTATAGTAAACCGACTTCACGTACAACAACATCACCCGCGGCTAAGGTGATACTGGGTTATGGAAATTACAAATCATACAGCATAGAGCTGGGCTGGATATATAATCAAAATTCTCAGAACTATTTTTCAAATAACGGCTCTAAAGACGGAGTAAAATATTCTTTAGATTTAAATCTGGTAAAAGCTTTTGATCTTGGAGGTCGGATCTATCCATTTTTTAAATTGGGTATCGGCGGAGGATATCTAAATACCGATATTACAACATCAAGCTCAGAGGTTAAAAGTTTAAATTTCAGCTCATTTGACGCAGGTGGCGGTTTTACGTATCTTTTATCTAAGAGTTTCTCTTGTGAATTGGCACTGACTTACAAACATAGAAACTATCAAAAGATTGATCAGGCATCATCAGGTCAATCAATAGCATCAAATGTTTTTACAACTTTAGCAGGCATTATCTATCGTTTTTAAAATATGAGGTAACAATTTCCTTATCATTAAGAGGAAATTTTTTATCATAAACGATTTGATAATCTTCATCGCCTTTGCCTAAAATAACGACAATTTCATCATTTTGTCTGGATTGTAACGCCTGAGTGATAGCTTCCTTTCTGTTTAGATTTACAACGATATTTTCTTGATGCTGCATCCCTTTTAAGATATCATCAATGATATCCTGGGGATCTTCAAAACGTGGATTGTCACTTGTAAGATATATCTTTTTAGCAAGTGATGAAGCTATCTTGCCCATGATAGGTCTTTTTAGCTTATCTCTGTCCCCGCCTGCGCCAAAGACTACGATTAACTCTTTTTCTTTTAATGCGTTTAAAACCTGAGCCATACCATCTGGAGTATGAGCAAAATCGACTATCACTTTAGGCTCATCCCAAACGACTTCCATTCTACCGCTAACCCCTGCAAAATTATCTACTTTGTCACAAATCTCCTGCAGAGTATCGTTTGTTACAAGACTGACGGCACTAATAGCGGCTAAAAGATTGTAAAGGTTAAAAAATCCTTCAAGCGGTGAAGAAAATGATGCAGTTTTTTCAAAATGTTGAATAATTGCACTTAATCCGTTATTTAAAGAGTAAGCTATAAGTCTGTAAGTTGCAGGATTTTCGATACCGTACGTAAAACAGTTTTTTGGATTAAATGATGCTTTTGGCTCATCTTTGTTTATGAGTTTTTTACCATCATCTTGAAAAAAACTGTTTTTTACAGATATATACTCCTCAATCGTTTTATGAAAATCAAGATGGTCTTGTGTGATATTGGTCAATATTTTTAACTCAAAATCGATACCCTCTGTGCGTTGTTGGGATATTGCATGAGAGCTAACTTCCATAATAAAATACTCACAACCACTGCTTCGCGCTTGGTATATATGGCGGTAAGTATCCATAACGCTTGGAGTGGTGAGTGATTTTGCTTCAACTTTTTTATCATTGACAAAAAAACCTCTAGTACCCTGCATGGCTGTTTTATATCCTAAGTCTAAAAGTATGGAATATATTGCACTTGCCGTTGTTGTTTTGCCGTTAGTTCCGGTAATTGCAATAATTTTGATTTTATCAAGGCCAAAATCCTCTGCTAACTCTTTAACATCTATAACAGAGTGTGCCCGATTTTGCAGGGCATGTTTGAGATATTTTCTGTTTTGAGAGGTTTGTATAAAAGCTACATCTTTATTACATTCATTGGAGTTATCGGAGGCTATTTTAAATGCTCTGTTGTTAAATGCAAACTTCAATCAAGAGCCTATTTTTAGATCTTTGACAATTGCTTGAAGCTCTTTATCATTAGCATATAAAGTAAGTGCACTCTCAAGATATGATAAAGCCATCTCTTTAAAATCAAAAGCTATTAATTTCTTAAGAAAATCTATAAAATCCTCTTTTTTTGTAATAATAATTTTAGTTGAGAACATAATATTTTGAAATGTACGTTTAAAATCATCGTCAATAAGTTGTATAAAATCTTCATATAAAATACCGTCTTCAAGGTCAAGCTTATTTTTGATTGGTTCACTAAAGAGCGCATTGATACCGTCATATGTTTCATCAATACCCTGTAAAATATCACTTATTATAGTATCTGCCTCTTTGTTGTTATTTTGCTTTAAAAGTAGATAATAATCAAATATCGCCTCAGCTCCATCTTCTCCACTCATAGCCATTTCTGCCAATATTGCGCCGTTATACGCCTCTTTTGAATCTGGACATTTGTGTAGCACATCTGCATAATAGCGCAGGGCATTTGTATAATCTGATTTTAAAAAGCTATCATTTGCTAGTGTTAATAATTTATTTTTTTTAATCATAATTATCTCCTTATAATGCTATAAATTTTCAATCTCGTCCTCAAGACCTTTAGGAAGATTTATGACCTCGATATCTGGATGTATATTTAGCTTCAATTGTCTTGCCACTGCATACTGAATAGTATTTGGACTGCTGTCACAATCCACACATGAGCCTCGCAACTGTACATAAACTTTGGAATTTTTAACTGTAATAAAGCGTATATCTCCACCGTCTAAAGCTAGTGAAGGGCGTATCTTCTCAATCAAATCTCTAACAGGGATCATTAACTCTTTGTCGGTAAATGGAACCATAATGCCACCTTTGTATATCAATATTTTATTATATAATAACATAAAATATGCAAAAAACGCTTAATAAATAATAAAAAATATATTTTTGATGTTAGCGGAGTGATCTTATAAAGATATTTGGGAGAAATCCCAAATATTAAACTAGTTCTATAAAAGCCATCGTAGTTGCATCACCACGACGAATTCTTGTTCTGATTATTCTTGTGTAGCCGCCATTGCGATCACTGTATTTTGGCGCTATTTCTGTTACAAGTTTATTGGTTGTTTCCTTGTCTTGCAACACTGCAAATATTGCACGATGGGCGTTACTGTCACTTTTGCGCGCAGTAGTTATTAATTTTTCGATAAATGAACGAAGCTCTTTTGCTTTGTCAATTGTTGTTTCTATCTTGTTATGTTTAATTATCGCAATACTAAGATTTTTTAGAAGTGCCTTACGGTGAGCACTTGTGCGACCTAGTTTACGATATCCATGACGATGTCTCATCTACAATCCTCTCGATTTATTATTGGGCTTCTATTTTTTTGATTAATGCATTTTTTAATTCGGCTGATAAATCATATCCGACTGCAAAACCAAATTCCTCTACTTTTTCTAAAATCTCTTCAAAAGATTTTTTACCTAAATTTTTAACATTTTTAAGATCATTCTCACTCATAAGAACAATTTCGCCTATCATTTTAATATCAGAGCGGTTTAGGCAGTTATAACTTCTTGCGCTAAGCCCCAAATCATCAATAGATGCCAGCAATTTTTTAAGCTCATCGCTTTCTTCTATTGTTTCAATTGTGGCGGGTGACTGAATGCTTATCTCACTGTTAAAGACCGATAGCTGTGAGTGCATAACATTTAATGAATTTCTAAAAGCGTCTAATGGCGATACTTGACCATCTGTCAATATATTTAAAATAACTCTTTCAAAATTTGGATTGTCATCCACCAGCATCTTTTCTATCTTATATGTAGCTCGTTTGACCGGTGTGAAAAATGCATCAAGGACGATGTAATCATCACTAAACTCATCTCTTATGTCTTCGCTAGGCACATAGCCTATGCCTTGATAAATTTTAATAGTAAAATTAAGCGTAGCATCTTCATTTAACGTAGCTAGAAAGTTTTCCGGTGTTACTATGCTAACATCTTCATTTTCTAAATCCTTGCCTTTAATCTCGCAAGGACCGACAAAACTGTAATTAGCTTCAGCCTCTGTGTTGTTATGGTTTAGCTTAAATCTTATACCTTTTAAGTTGATAATAAAATCAGATATATCTTCCAGCATTCCACGAACTGAATCAAATTCATGTTTAGCACCCTCTATCTTAACGGCAACTGGAGCGTATCCGACAGAACTGCTAAGCAAAAAACGACGAAGCGGATGAGCTAAGGACACGGCATAGCCTGTTTCAAATGGGTAGGCAATTATATTTGCTTCATTTTCACTTATCTGCTCAACCACAAAGTCTTGCGGTGTAAGCGGAGTGGCTTTTATATTGTTCATATTTTGTGCCTTTGTATTTTATTATTTAGAGTAAAGCTCAACGATTAAACGTTCTTCAACTGGAATCACTACCTCTTCACGCTCAGGTAAACGAGTCAAAATCCCAAATACTTTAGCGGTGTCTATATCAACCCATGAGGCAAGCCCTGTTTGGCTTGTTAATTCGATAGCTCGAACTATCTGAGGGTTTGTTTTGCTTTTTTCACGAATCTCGATTTTTTGACCTGCTTTAACTTTGTATGATGGAATATCAACACGCTTACCATCTACTAAGACATGTCCATGGTTTACAAGTTGGCGTGCAAAACGGCGTGTTGTTGCAAAACCCATGCGATATACTATGTTATCAAGTCGCGTTTCAAGAAGCATGATAAGATTTGTACCTGTATTTCCGCTTCTTCTGTTTGCTTCTTGAAAAAGAGTTCTAAACTGTTTTTCAGATATGCCGTACATAAATTTTGCTTTTTGCTTTTCATTTAACTGTAAGCCGTAATCTGAGACTTTTTTACGACGCTGACCATGTTGACCAGGTGCATAAGGACGTTTGTCTATCGCAGACTTTCCTGCCAAACGACGCTCACCTTTTAGTGCTAAACTAACACCAAATCTACGTTCAATTTTTTCTACCGGACCTCTATATCTTGCCATTAGTCAATCTCCTTAAACTCTACGACGTTTTGGTGCGCGACAACCGTTGTGCGGCAATGGAGTTACATCTTTCATGTATGTAACGCGAATACCATCAATAGCGCCTACTGCTTTAACTGCCGTCTCACGACCTGAACCCGGACCTTGAACTTTAATGCCAAGCTCTTTGATACCGTGTACTTTTGCTTTTTCTACAGCATCTTCAACTGCCTGTTGTGCGGCAAAAGGAGTAGATTTTTTACTTCCTTTAAAACCAAGACTCCCGGCAGAACTCCATGCAATCATATTGCCCATCTCATCTGTGATGGTAACTAATGTATTGTTAAATGATGCAGCGATATGTACTATACCTCGTGCAATATTTTTCTTTACGACTTTTTTATGCGTTACTTTTCTTTTTGCCATAAACTTTTATCCTTATGCTGCGCCGACAGTTTTACGCTTACCTTTACGGGTGCGCGCATTTGTCTTAGTTTTTTGACCACGGCATGGAAGACCGCGGCGATGACGAAGACCTCTGTATGAGCCTAAATCCATTAATGATTTGATATCCATAGCAACCTGTTTTCTTAAATCACCCTCAACTACATGTGAAGCTCTTATCTCTTTCGTGATTGAGGCAACATCTTCAGCGCTTAGTTCATGAACGCGTTTGTCCGGATTTATGCCTGTTGCTTTTAGTATCTCCCGAGATTGATGAAGACCTATACCATATATATAAGTCAGTCCATATTCCACACGTTTTTTCTTTGGTAAATCCACACCTGCTATACGTGCCATATTTATCCTTGTCTTTGTTTATGTTTAGGGTTCTTGCAGATAACTCTTACAATCCCTTTTCTTTTGATGATTTTGCAATCATCACACATCTTCTTTACTGAAGCACGTACTTTCATCCAAAGCTCCTATTTTTCACATCTTTAACGCTTATGAGGTTATAGCTATATAACCAATATTTATATCTACATCTATAACATATATATAAAGATTCACTTATTTTGTGTACAAAGCGGTAAAGTGGAGGAGTATAATATCAAAATAAAGGTAAAACTTTTATTAAAGTAAAAATATTTAAGGAGTGCCGC